>NZ_JBBCUM010000004.1:0-385569 GCF_037147855.1 Allobosea sp. MMO-172
GCCCGCCCGTCTGAAACCAGAACGGACAGTCTCACCGAAACCGGCTCAAGGGGGTCAAAGTTGGACGCCGATCCCCCGCCTCAAGGGGTCAAACTTGCACGCCGAAACACACAACGCGACGATTGAGCCCCACATTGCCAGCAGGTTCTTCCGCCTCTCCCCTGGCGCCAGAGCGGGCCAATAAGAGCGGGCCTTCCCGACCTTATAGGGAAGACGGCGTGTCGCCCGCGCCAGCTCGACCAGTGCGGGATGGGGATAGACCTCGATCAGGCCATGCTCCGGTGTCCCTCTCGTCCGGAGGGTATAGCCAGCCGCCGCGAAGCCGGCGGTGAGATCGTCGCTAATCCGGCCTGGCCGCGTCGCACTCGGGGTGTGGGTGCTGCAATGCCGGGCGCCATAGGCGGCGGAGACGGCATTGTCGGCCGCGCGGCGCGATGTGATGGGCACGAGCGATAGCGGCATGTCGATCGCCACCAGAGCCGGACTAGCTCCGACGAGCATGTGGCACGCGGCGAGTAGTGCATCCGCATTGGGCAGCCCTCCTGAGGGCCTTGCCTCAGCCGCCGCGCCCGCAGGCGTAACGAAGCTCGCATAGGAAGCTGCCGCCCGCACCAAGCGCCAGCTTCCGCCATCATCGACGACGAGCGCGACCCCACTTGGCTGGCTTGCGGTCCACGCGGCATCTATCCCGAGAACCGTTCTCATCAGCAGATGATGCGGTTGTGATAGCCCGAGCCGCAAGGGCCATGTCAACGCTGTCCCGAGCTGCATCCGCTATCGCCAGCGCGCGGATGAAGCTCAAGAAGCGTTCATGGCAAATACGTTGGACCGTTACGCAAACATCATGATCAACTACAGGGCGCTCACGCATCTGCTGGCTCCGGAGCCGCCTCAGCGCAGGGATGGATGAACCTAACGGCCTGAATTATCCCTGCTAGGCCGATGACGATCCGGCGAGGATCGAGCAGGCGGCTATGCGCCTCGCGAAACCGCCAACGCGTCCCTGCGATGCAGCCGAGTTTGGCCAATGCTTCGCCGAAATCGGCCTCTGAAACGATCGCCGGATCGTCGGGTCGAAACACGAAGATCACGTTCGCTCGGTTCTCAGCGAGCATGGTGGAAGTGATCGAGAAAAAGGCCAACGGCGGGCTCCTGATACGCAACTGGTTCAGAATGACGGCGAGGAGGGTCTCGCCGCCGGAGGCGCCGGTCGCGCCGGCTGGGATGCCCTCAAGCGGCCTGTGGCACGCTTGGAGGTGGTGCGAAGCGATAGAATGCGAGGTGGTCCTCGATCGGGATGCCAAAGCCCATCAGAGGGCGCGGGGGAGCGCTCATTGGCAACGCGGTATTGATGTCCAGATCGGGAAACTCGGGGTCAGCGCCCGCGATAAGGAAGATCGGAAAGCCATCCATGACATCCTCCCATTCGATCCGGCCGGCGAGGCAGGCTCGGGCGGCCAGGTTGATGAATGTGCCTATCTCGTCCCGCGTGCTCGGCCGCATGGAGACGGCCGAGCCGGGGCGAAGCACCGAGCAGCCGTTCTCGATCACATCAAAACCTCGGCATAGGCGCTTCTGGGCATCATCCTCACTCGCAAACGCCATGTACGCGGGTCGCCCATCGATCTCAAAAGTGTAGCAAATATTCGCCATTCGGCACCTCCAATCGCGCGCTGCGATGAATGTATCTCAGCATAAATTTCTTATTAAGCAATCGTTTTTATTTCCAAATTCCAATTCTATATTTTCCAAAATCGTTATTACTGAAAGTATTTGCTTTTTTTATTTTTCCAACTTGCGCCGGCCATTGCTGTTTGGAAATTTGCCCATTGGGAGGGAACGAGATGACGCCTGAAGAACGTTGGGGTCGCGTACGCGGCATTGCGGCCGACGCGTATCGCGACGGCATCGACATGCTAGCCTGCGTAGAGATTTTAGAGCGCGGCAATCGGGAAGAGACCTTCGTCCCAATCCGAGATGCTGGCGGCGGCTTGGCAATGAACCGGATCAGGGACGCGCTCTTCTGGCGTATCCTTTTTTTGGCGATGAGGGCCTACGCTCCGGTCCGAAAGGGCGACAAGCAACTTCGAGCTGCGTTCGAACTGTTACGCGATCCCGAGGTCTCCCGTCTGGCCTATGAGGAAAATCGCGCTGACCTCGATCGGGCAGTGGACTTATGGAAGCTGGCTGAAACGGACGAGCGGAATGCTTCGCTCAGCCACTACCGGAACAAAGCTGCGGCGCACTGGTCGGAGCTTGATGATGGCCGAGAGCTGCCTCAGATCAACGATCTGTTCGGCTTCGCTCGCTCGACCGCTACGATCGCTGAGAAACTTGCTGCCGGCACCGGGGTCGTGATGATCGATATTGACCATCAAGTCGAAGCGTTCCGCGAGAGCGCGGACGCGCTTTGGTCGCGATGGGCCTGACGTTGGGTGGTGGGTTTGGCTGGCTCGATATGGATGCATACGAGCGCGGGGGCAGAAATGACGGCAGCTTTGCAATGGGCCTCGCTGATTGCGGCCCTAGTCTCGGCAGGCTTTTGGCTTCGCAGCGCGAGGGTTAAGGTCACGCAGGAGCAGTACCTAAAACGCGAGCGACGCAACGCGGCTAAGGAGGGGCGAACTCCCCATCTAGGTGGTGCCTACCTCGATGGCTGGCACATGTCCGCTACGTTCTCCGCTCAGGCGAATTGGAATGCTGGTGGGGCGATCTTTGCCGCGATTGCAGTGGTGCTTCAGGCGTTGGCGCCGCTAGTTTGAGGTGCGTCAGGTCTCGAACCCGATGCCGATTATGGATGACTTGATCCCGGTGATCTGCGCTCGGCCCTTGTCGCTCTCGTGATTGAGAGCGCGAGCCATCGCGACAGGCGCCTTTGTGCCGGCACGATCGAGCCGTTCCGCGTAGCGCGTCAGGACATCGTCGCCCGCGCTGATCTCGATCTTCATCACCGCCCCCGATCTCGCGTTTACACGTCGCTGTCCCGATGGTATTTCGGATCAGCGACGCTCAACGATGCTCGGAGGCGTCCAGCGACGCTCGGCGAAAGAGTGCTCACGTTAAGCCGCCAGACCTTTGCAGAGGTCGGCGGCTTTCTTTTTCAGCCCATGCCGCAGCCGTGAACGTGTCGCGGCAAGGGCGGCATTATCAATTTCATACTCGCCTCTTGAGCTTCTCCGCCCTCCGTCGCGTGTGGCGATTGGAGGGCTCGGCCTCATCCTCGTATCGACCGGGAAGAGCCGGCGGGACCGGAACGAGGCCGGGTTGCGGATTGAGAGCCAGGACGAGGAGACCAGCCACGAGCGCGGTGGATTTGCCGAGGCTCTGGGGCGGCGTGACGGATGCCAAAAATCAAAAATGCAAGCGCCTGCTATATACCGCACCAGACGCTCCGTCTGGCTAAGGAGCAAGCGAATGACAAAGCCTCTGACGACTGAACAGCGACGCCGCATCAAGGAGCTTGCGCTCCGTCGTGCAGACCTCGCACGCGGAACCCCACGAGAGGTCGTGATCAACACCGACAGGCGCGGCGGGGTGCGGGTCACGTTGGTCTACGTCAACGTCAAATAGCCTGAACAAGAGGCCGGGGGTGGCGATCACCCCCGGCGCTTTGGCGCGGGAATAGCCGCGCGACTGGCTAGGCAATCGCGCTCGGCGCGTCGCCAATGCCGTTGACTGATGAGTTGTTCGGCGAGGTCAGCGTCTTGGCCGACCCGCTCGCGCCGCCGGCCGGTTCGCTCTTCCGGTTGTCCTTGCCGGCCTCGCCCTTGGGCTGCTTGAGGTCGAGCGTCGTCGTGAAACCGGAGGAGCGGGTGTAGCGGTGCGTCACCTTCTCGACCCGGTACGTTCCGTCGATGCCTGGCCGCGTGCCGGAAAGCTGACACTCCGCTTCGGCTTGCGCCGCCGGATTGCCATCGATCTCAACCGACCCGCCGCCCTTCTCGCGGTCGCTCTCCTTGCCCTCGCTCTGAGCGTCACTCTCCGCGCTGTCCTCATCTGCCGATGAGAAGCGCTTCGTCTTGGACGCCTCGATCCCGGACCCGACCTCCTTCGCGTCGAAGGTTTTCGTCTTCCACTTCGCCTCTTTGCGATCGTAGAAGTTCGCCTCGAAGGTCTTGTATTCGTCGCGGGACTGGACCGGCGACATGTTCCACGAGATCAGGTTTTCGCCCCATGCAGCGGTGATCTTTGCAAGAGGCTTCCCGCTCGCCGACTGGCCGGAGCTGCGCGGGACAAAGATCGCCCGCTCGCCCATGACCTTGAAAGTCGCGCCGATCTCACTGGCGGTTCGGGCCGCCCATGAGAGGAAACTCTCTCGATCCATCGACCAGTAGTCGCGCTTGATCTTCGCGAGATCAGGATGAACCTTGACGTCGGCCAGGCCGGCGTCCTTGCCCCATTCCGACGCCACGTCGCCAAGGGTGGCATCGTCCTTGTGCTTGTCGTCGTTCTGCTTGAGCTTGCCGCGCGTGTCGGCGCTTTTCGCGGAGATCGAGAGCATCCGGCCCTGACCTCGTCCGCCGGTACTCTTGAGATCGTCTACCTTGCCTTCGAAGCAGATGACGGCGCCGATGTCGCCTTCCCAACCGAGACCAACTTCGATCTTCGCTCCGACGCGCGGAAGCGCGATCTGGCCGTTGCTGTCGTCTAGGTCAATCGTTGCGCTGTCGGCCTTTTCGCCATCGCCATCGACAACCGTGATCGAGGTTACGACGGCAACAAGACCGGGTGTGATGTCCTTGCCGTCGATCAGGACGATGTAGACGGCCTTCCGCCTTTCCATATGCCCTCCTTAGGCGTAATCGCTGTCCGTGAACGCTCCTCGGAGGCTCTCGGCAGTCCTTTCGCCGATTGCTCGCGAGACCGCAGAGGCGATCTCGTTTGGATCGCCTGAGGGCGTCTTGATGCGGACGGAGTTGTGGATGACCGGTGCCACGCTGCTCTGCTTGTTCGCCCCCGGCGTCGCCGGATTGGCGGGCGAAACAGAAGGCCGGATCGGGACATCAACGCCTGCGCCGAAGATCGCCTTGATCTTCGACCAGATCGACGAGGCAGCCGCATCGATCTTGCCGGCGTTGTTGGCTATGCCGCCCGCGATACCGTCTGCCGCGTTCGTGCCCGCCTGCGTCCCGGCCGCGTCGCCTTGCTCCGGCAGAATGCCGAGCCGGCGCCGCTCTTCGAGGAATTGCTCCCTCATCATCGCGTTGCCGGACTTGCGCCGGTTCTGGCCCTGATTGTGGACCTCGCCGGGGGCGACGTTCTCGAAGCGCTTTTCGTTCGCCTCGCGGACCGGATAGAGCGCGGCGTAGAGCGCCGTTGCGATCCCGGCGACGCCCGCACCACGGAGGAGCATCCCCCACCGAGAAGCGGCGCCAGCCGCCGCAGCGCCGCCAGCCGCAGCGCCGCCGGCAGAAACGCCGCCGGCACCCTGCGCCACAGCAGCGCGCATCAGAGCGGCGGCCGACGCGTCGAGCGCAGCGGCCGAGCCGGTTAGGGCGGCGGCCGAGCCGCCCATGCCGAGCAGCATTCCGGAGAACCGCGTGAAGGCGTAGAGACCGCCGCCAACGGCCGCCAGTGTTCCAAGCGCGGTCGCGGCCTGCTTCGCCGTGTCGCTCATGTTGGAGATGCCGTCGATCGCGTTCCCGATCTTGTCGAAGGAGAACGTGAGCAGCTTCTCGTTGGCCTGGCCGATCGCGAGATAGAAGTTCTCGACCGAGCCCTTGAGCCGCTCCAACGAACCGCCAAGACCGGCCATGATCTCATCTGCCTTGCGCTTCGCGAAGTCGGGATCGTCGCCTGTCTTGTTCAGCTCTTTCCGGCTCGCGACGTATTCCTCGCGCTGCTTCTGAGTGATCGCGCCCTTGCCGCCATGCTTGTTCGTGAGGAAGGCGTTCAACTGCGCCAGGGTCATGCTCGACCCCATGACCGCATCAAGCAGAGCTTCGGCATCGACGCTCTGCGCCGACATCTGGTGGAACTTGCTCGCGGCCTTCGCGACGTTGACGCGATCGGCCGGCTTCATCGCCCCCTTCTTCGTCTTTTCCATCTGCCCGGAGATTGCCTCCGTCACAGCGGTGACGAACTTTCCGCGATCTCCGATCAGGCCGGAGTTGCCGAGGACGCCTTCGAGCTTCTTCCGGGTCGCATCGGTGAAATTGAGGCCCATCGAGTTGCGGAACTGCCCCTGCAACCCGTCTGCGCTCAAGCTCTTGGGCATGCGGACGAAGGAATTGTAGTCGATCCCCGCCGCATTCAGAGCGGCGAGGCCATCCTTAGTCGGGTTTGCCATTTTGGAGGCAGTGGCGCGCATGAAGACGCCGGCCTCATCGCCGCGTAGCCCGCCCCGGCGGGCGAGCGCGCCCAGCGCAAGCATGCTCTCCGGCGTCAAGCCGGCGGCCGTGCCGGTCGGAACGGCGTACTTGATGTAGCTCTGCACGTCCTCATCGGACATGCCGCCGAGCTTCGCCATCTTGACGAGCTGGTTCGTCGCCTTGTTGGCCTCGAAGAGCGCCTTCTCCTTCGTCGAGATGTCCTTGCCGGTGGCCTGCAAGTAGGAGCGGATCGCCTCCGCCGACGTCTCAAGGTCGGCCTCCATCACGAGGGCGTAGTTCTTGACGTTTTCGAGGATGCCCTCCGCGACCTCGGCCTTGATCCGGCCTGTGATCCCGCTCGGCAGACCCTGCATCGCCTTGGTCTGCGCTTTGACGACGTCGAGGTTCGAAAACTGCGTGTCCTGGCCGATCTTCGTCGCCTGCTTGAGCAAGCCCGCCTGATCTTCCTTCGACAGGTCGGTGAACTCGCGCTGCTTCCGCGTCCCGATGTCGAACTCGGCGGCCGAGACGATCGCCTTCTTCGCGGTCTCCTTGCCGCGATAGGCCGCGATCCCACCCGCGAGCGCCCCGGCATTGCCGAGTGCCTCCCGGCGGCGATGCGATCGTGCCGCCGCCGCCTCCTGCCGCTTCATCGCAGCCGTGGTCTTGTCGATCGAGGCGCGGAGCGCGTTCTCGGCGCCGGTCAGGTTGCGCGCCGAGGCGCCCATCTTCTCAAGCTCGGCAGCGGCGCCGCGAACCCGCGCTCGCTGCCATTCCATCTTGTTTCCGAGCTTGTCGACGGACTGTGTCGCCCGCTCGTAGGCGGCCTGCATCTTCTTCGAGGGGTTCTCGGCCGCGATGAGTTGCGACGCGAGTTGCTTGACAGTTCCTCGCGCCTTGTCATGTGCACGGGACATCTCATCAAGACGCGCGGCCTGTTCGCGATAGCCTTTGAACTTAGCGAGGTCGGCCTGCGCCTTGTTGATCTGCCCGAGCCCGCCGGCCGCGCCCTTGGCCGGGCCGGAGATGCCGTCGATCAGCTTGACGGTAAGCGTGGAAGTCAGGTTCCCCATGGCTATTTCTCGAAGGGATCGTAGGCGAGGGCCTTTGCGGCGCGGCGTTGAAGCACGAGAGCAACGGCTTGGGTGATGCCAGCGACTAGTGCGTCGAGCGTGGGTTCCGGCAGGGCGTCGGCTTGATCCACCGAAAGGCCCGCAAGACTATAGAAGGCTGAAATGCCGGCAGGGTCGCCTGCCTCTGTGGCTGGGATCATCGCTCCGGTTTCGTCATCAGAAGGCAATCGGACGACGACAGAGCTAGTCGCGCCGCCGTCGATCGCGATCGTCGCGCCAGGCAGACTGACGATGATGAATGGCGGCAGGTCGCTCATGCCGCCTCCTCCGCTTCGTCGAGCAAGTTTCTGAGCAGGGTAGGCTCGCTGAGGAGCAAGCGGAGCAAATGGAGTGCGAAGTCGCCAGGGGCGGCCTCGCGCTCTGCGGCGGCATCTTCGAGGCGGCGCAGGTCCGTGATTGTGCAGTGGATTTGTACCGCCTTGGGACGCCCGAACGGCCGCTCCATACGGACACCTGCATCCCGAAGCATGTCTCGGATTTTTCGCTCGGTCGTGTTGCCAAGGACCGAGGCTATCTCCGTTGCGTTCTTCCCCTGACCCGCCAAGAAAGCTGCACGGATTTTTTCCGGGGTCGCATACGTGCGATTACGCCGGGACGGTTTTGTCCTGGCTCGCGTTCTGGTCGAGGGCGCCGAGGCGCCAGTTGGCTGGCGCACTTCACGCATGAAGCCTTGGCTCCTCAAAATTCAGCCGAGGCCGAAGCATGGCGCCCGAGCGGATCAGGGCTCGCTCGTCCAGCGAGGGGGCACGGCACAAGGCGAGAAGCGCGGCGTCGCCAACCGAGACATTCGATGCGATGGCCGCGTCAAGGTCGAAGTCGAGGCCGATCGCTTCACAGGTCTCGGCAAGTTCTGTCATCGCTGCATTCCGATCCTGATTGCTGATCAATTGAGCCTCCGTCGTTTGGCGCGCATCCGCTCGGCTTCGGCGCGGGCCGCCGCGACGATGCCGCGTTCAACCGGCACGTTAGTTTTTGCCCCAACGGCTGATGGTGCAGCGGGCTTCGTCGCGAGGCGCGCGGTCGGGCTGGCGTTTGCGCTCGCCGTAGGCGGCGACGCCTTGCCTCGCGCCATTGCGGCATGGCGCCGGGCAGCGGTAACGAGCGGGCTCTCAGTCGTGGTGGCGGCTGAGGTCTGCCCAGCCGAAGAGGCGATCGAGACAGGGCCGCTGCTCCGGCGAACCAAAGACCCGTTCGCGATCGCTGTCAGCGCTTCGTCGAACGTCATCATCTCATCGGCCAGGCCTGCCTTCACGGCTGCCTCGCCCATCAAGACTTTGGCTTGTGTCGCCTTCGCTTTCTGCGCAGTGAGCCGGGCACCCCGGCCGGCCGAGACCGTTTGCAGGAACAGGTCGTAGAACGCGTCGATCTCGCGCTTGAAGTCGGCCCTGACGGCCTGCGGGAGCGGCTCGTAGGGATTGCCGTCCACCTTGTGGTCTCCGGCGAAGATGAAGGTCGGCTCGATCCCTATAGCTGCGAGTAGCTGTGAATAATCGAGATGCATCATCACGACGCCGATCGAGCCGGAGAGGCCGGTTGGCGTGGTCACGATCCGCGTCGCACCGGAGACAATGGCGTACATCGCTGAACAGGCCATGCCGTTGACTATCGCGACGACAGGTTTAACCGCCGCCGCCTTCCGAACCGCCGCCGCGCATTCGAATGCCCCCACCGCCTCGCCACCGGGGCTCTCGCAATCGAGCAAGATCGTCCGCGTCATCGGATCGGCCGTCGCCGCTGCAAGCTGATGCGAGATGCCCTCATATGAAACGAGGCCCGACGAGGCCCCGATCCAAGCACCCCGGTTCACCAGCTCACCGACGATCGTGATGATCGAGGTCCCGTCCTGCGTTCGGCGGAACGGCAGCGGTCGGCCGGAAGCATCAAGCGGGGTCGAGCCAACGAAGCGCGAAGCGCGAGGGCTGTGCGCTTCCTGGCCACCGGTCTCGTTCCGGGTGGACTGGAAGAACTCGATCGTCTCGGCGCTGCGTTCGTTGCTCCCGCCGCTGCGACCGCCCGCCTCGATCTCGCCTCCGTCCCGGATGCGTGACCGGACGAAGCCCTCGATTGTGTGCGCGGTCTGCGGAAGGATGAGCAGCGGGCGGCTATACAGCCGCTCCGCGATCCGGTGATACGGGATCATTCGAGGTCCTCGCGCGTCGTGATTACGCGGACCTCAGTGGACTTAGGAGCGGGCTCTTCAGCGGAAGCCTCAGCCCTTTCGATAGCGCGTAGCACATCTTCGGGCGAGGGGTCGTGCCACGGCGGAGGGACGTAACCTGGATCGTGCCAGCGAAGGCCGGGCATCATGATCCGGCGCAGTGGCTCGCTGTCCTGGCGAGGTGTAGCTGCGCGAATAGTGCGCCGGACCTCGACGTACCCGAGGCAGGGGATGATCTGGTCGGTCTGCTGGCTATAGACTTGACCACCAACGCGATCCGTCAGCTCGTTGAACTGCGCCCTACCACCGCCCAGCTTGCGGAAGCCGCGGACCTTCGTGATGTCGATTTGCTCTGCGGGGTAACGGTCAGTGCGCAACCAGAGGGTTTCTCGGGCCTCATCAAGGACCACTTCTGGAATTCCTGCCCGATCGCGCACCAGACCCTCGGCGTCAGCGATGTAAGCTGTTCCCGGCGGGAGCGCGGCGTTCGCGGCGTGGACCTCGGCTCGTGTTTCCTCAATCAGACGTATGAGGACGAGGTGCTCTTTAAGGTGTTTCGGGAGCCTCTGACGCAGTACCTTGACCGTGGCGTCGCGCCGCTCGATTGCGGCGGCGTAGCGCCGCTTTGCCTCCTGCTCCGCTTCGACCGCCCGTGCCTGATCAAGCTTTCCGACAAGTCGTTCGCGAGCTGCGGAAAGGTCCGTAACTTCCTCGCCGAGATCGGCGACCTGCCGTCGCAGCTTCGATGCTGCCGCTTCGTCTTCGATCAGGATATCAACGCGTCGTGCCGAAAGCGCTTCATGCTGCCGCGTCTTATCGGAGATGCGCCCATCGATTTCAGAGATGGCGCGCTCAACCTCGGCTGAGGTCGAGGTGCCAGGCGAACGGAAGACGTTTCGTAAGGTGGAGATCATTGGCCGTCCAGCGCTAGGAAGCCGGCGGCGGCAAGGACGAACGCCGCCGGCCCCATTCAGAGGATGCGGCTGACTGTTGCCGCCGGCCCAATCACCACCAATCCCGCCGAAAAATCTAAGTAAAACTCCAATGCAGGAGCTGATTGTTTTGCAATCGATGCAGTCGTTGCACTTGGTGCACGTTCGTCGCACTTTGATGCTTCTAGTGAACAGCGAGTGCAGGACGATGACGGGGAAATGGCCCAGCTTCGCCACTGGCGACCTGCCCGACACCGAAGAGGGCGAGGCGGAGATGATGCGCCGCTGGGCGATCTATGACCGCGAAATGCGCGCGCTCATAGCGAAAGGAATTGCGCATCAGGATCGAGATGGTTGGTGGGTAGAGACCGCGACAGGCGAGCTGATGGGCCCCGATCCGGAGATCGAGCGGCCGTGGACCGAGGAAGAGATTGCAAAGGCCAAGCCCATGACCTTCGCCGAGGCGCATCCCGAACTCGCCGCTTCGATTAAGCAGTCGCGGGAACGACTAGAGGCCGCCGTAGACGCAGGCGCAAAGGCATTCCACGATGCGCTGCGCGAGAAGCGATACCTGCGATGGGAAACCAGCTCGGACGAGTATCGCGCGGAAATTCGCGATCTAGTCCGGCCGGCGATCGTGGCAGCATTGGAGGTGACGGGTCGCGACTAACTCTCGTCGGTTCCTCTAGGCGGTACCGCGCGGGTACCCGATGGCAGCTTACCCGCGAGGTCCGCTGCGAAGATCATGCACGACATTGCGATCTCAATGAACTCTGGTACCGAAAATTCGATCCGCTCGCCTAAAGCGAAGCTCTTGGTCGCGATATCGCGCCGCATATAGATTTGCACCTCAGCCTTTTCTTCTCCTGCATCTACGACCGCATTCGGCATGATCTCTAATTCTTGACCGTCCCGCTCGTAGAATACTTTCATACGCGGAAAGCTGATGGTCAGCGCCTGGGTAATAGGGTCCACGTCGCCTTGACCTACAATCCCGTTCCGATGCTCAAGGCAGTTTCGCGCTGATTGGAGGGACTGGACCTCGGCGCCATAGATCAAGGGCAATTTTAGGCCTCGGTGGATGCGCTCTAGAAGCGCAGGAAATTTCAGTCCGCTCGCCGTTTTACGTGTTTGAGCAACGAATTCTTCTATTGCGCCAACAGTCGTGAGCTTGGGTTCGTATCCCATCAGGGCGATAAAAAGGAGCGCCTCTTCGAGAGAGGCCCGAACTCCTCGTAACAGGTCCTGAAAGCCCTTAGCTACGAGCCAGTTCGAATAAAGCGAATGCCTGGCCTCGGGCGCGAGGTCAGGCATTCCGAGATCGATCACAGCGGAAAACCCAGCCAATGGCGCCGGACGAGCCAACTCTCCTGCCTCGAAAGCCCGCAGACATCCCGCCACGACCTCAGCGACGGTGGCTGCGGCTTGGCGCGCTGGTGCAACCACGCCATCGGCGTTGAGCTGAATGTGCAAGATTGGGTGCTCAGCTCCGCCGATGCCCTCTCGTTCATCTCCCATGCACTCGTTCCTCAACGAAATTTGATTGATAGTTCATATAATTCAGTCGCTTATTCCAATCTCGGCCTCAAATTCAAATGCAACAAAAGTCGGAATTTCGAAACTGGAAAAACACGCAAATGCCGGGGCCGCGACCCCCGCACGCCGCCCCCCCTCCTCGGAAGTACCTTTTCCGGCCACCCTCCCGAGCATGACCGGCCCGTGCCGTGGCAGGCGTGGCCGCTGAGCGGGTCCGAGACCCGAGCATGCGGCAGAGCGGCGCTTGAGCGCGGATGGCGCCTGTGGCCCGCTCTGAGGGCGCGTCGCGAGGTTCAGTCTTCATAGCCGACCCCGCTGTGTCCCTGCGCGCGGAGCAGGGCTTGCCTCAACCGCCTGTTCTGATCGGAAAGGGTTCGCTTGGCTTCGGCGATGGCATCGGCCCATTGTTGCTCCTGGTCATGAACAGCGAAGTCCGACCGAACTTCCAAGCTTGAGAGCTGAACCTGAGCGTCGGCGACGGCCTCTCGCATCGCGGCTAGCTCGGCCGGAGTGGGGCAGGGCCGGAGAGAGGCATCTGGCAGGTCCAGAGCCGAACGCGCGTCAGGCGCGTTTCGGCGCTCTGTAAATTTAGAGCCAGACCTCTCTTTAAAAACACAGCCAGTATTAATCGGGGGAGGGTTCCCCTTAAGGGGAACCTCCCCCTTATCCATAACTGAGCTATTATCTGACCTACCCTCAGAGATAGGTTTACTATTATATCTGCCAGAACTTTTTTTCTGGCTGAGAGCTTGTTCAGCTCGAAGTTTTCTTCTGGCTGAGACGCCGTTTTCGAACCGGCCCGCAACCGACTGACCACCCTCACAGGCAGAAGTTTTCTTCTGGCTGACGACGTCTTCGATCAGCGCAGCATCTGGCACGCGGAGGCGATATCGCGAGTAGCCGACGTTCTTCCTACCGGGCTCGTAGTCGAAGTAGCCGGCATCACGGATTTCTCCGGACGCGTCGCCGACCCGCTTGGTGCTGCGGTCTATCATGCCTGCCAATTCGGCCTGCGGGACGGTGATCCAATCGTCTTCGTCGGCTCGGAACGACAATACGGCTAGCCCGAGCTTCGTCGCGATCTCCGGCGCATTTTTGTCGAACATCAATGCGTCCAGCCAGGCGCGCTCACTGTCGCGGCGGCTCTTGACGTCGAAGGCTTTCCAATAGCGCATCAGCCGCGCTGCGTACCGGATATCACCCGGCGACTGGCTTGCCGTTTCGCCGTGAGGGACAGTATTCTCGTCGCGCGTGAACTTTGATTTGGGCTCGCCGGGGTTCCCTGCCCCGGCGAGCCTCTCTTTCTTGGGACTAGCTCGCCCCGGACCGCCGCCGCCCGGATCGGGCGGAGTAGCGGACACTCGATCCGCCGAGCCGGCGCTGAGCGGCCAATTTCCGGATGGCTGCGGGCTAGACTGGTTTGCGCGATCTCGGACCCACTTCGCATCGACGGCTGTCATGAGTGACCACCCCGCAGCACGACGTTCCAAATTTCTGCACGAACGGCGCCTCGGAAGGATGAAACCTCATCGTCGATGACGTGCTGTTGGATGAGCTTGCCGACGAGATGGTCGGCGTATTCACGTTCAAGGACGGCGAGGAAAGCCTCGCCGTCCGCGAGGTCGAGTGCCAGCATGTGGGCGACGATGCCGGTGATGTCGCCGCGTCGCCGCTTGGCTGGGAAAGGAAAAACGACGGCATTTCGGGCCGCCGACCCGTTCCCGCCGCCGAAGACGAAGCTGACGGCATGCTCGGCGATGAACTGAATGGCCGCGCTCATCGGACACCTCGCATCGCAGGTGCGAGCGGCGCCGAGACGGCGCTGCGCGCTAGGTCCAGCCGGCGGCGCTGAAACGCGAGATGCCACTCCGCCTGCTCGATCTCCTTCGGCGAGGGGCCTCGCGATCCCCGATCGGCCGCCAGCTCTGCGGCGGCCGTGAGGTTGTCGAGGTGGAGTTGTGCCTCGGCAATGGCCTGTCGAATGCGCGCTATCTCGGTCATCGAGTGCCCTCCGATAGGTCTGCGAAGTTCACGTCGAGGCCGGTCCGAAGCAGGTAAGCCCATATCGACGCGCGGAGGATGCGCAGGCCGCCGCATACCTTTGCACCCTCAAGCTCGCCGCGATGAACCATGCGCCGAATAGAGAAGACGCTGACGTCGAGCAGGCGCGCTACCGCCTCGGGTCGGTAGTTCGCCTTCGGCATGAGCTTCTCGATGGCCTTGGCGTCGGTGTTGGGATCGAGAGCCATCATGCCGCTCCGATCTCCGTAAGCAGACGTTCGACTTCGCGCCGGGGAATGCGTTTGACACCCAGAAACTCGACCGGAGTGAGCTTGCCGCGCAACGTCAGATTGCGAACCGTGCTCTTGGATATGCCAAGGATACGGCCGGCATCGGGATACGAAAGGAGAACCTGCTCCGGGGGAAGCGCTTTGTCCGCAGCCATATGTTGACCACCTTTACGAGGCGGCCAGTAATGGCCGCCGAGTGAGAGTGGTCTTCGCGGCGGCGAAAACCGGACGAAATGCTCCACGCCGCCGCGTGGTGTTCTGCATTCATCCGGTGTCCCCGGTACGTGGGGGGTATAAGCAACCGCTTTAGGGCCGGTCAAGGGTGATCGACCTAGGTTACGAGTATATCCAGTAGGTCCAACGCGCTATCAATCCTGACCGGTCACGCGAAGCTCATCACATTTGTTCGCCCACCACTGGATCAGATCAACGCGCTCGGTCCAGAAGAGGCCGCGCGCATACGCGCGTCGCGCCTCATCCTCGTCCAGATGGCCTAGCTCCTTCTCGATCGCGTCGGCAGACCACCTTCCCGACTGGTTCGCGATAGTCGAGAAGCTCGCGCGAAATCCGTGAGCTGTGACCTCATCCCCCGAATACCCGAGGCGGCGAAGGCAAGCGTTTAGCGTGTTCTCGGAGAGCGGGCGCGTCCAGACGCGCTGCCCCGGAAGAAGCAGTTTGCCGTCCCCCGTTATCTCGTGCAGCTCCCGAAGAAGCGAGACAGCCTGCGTGGGCAGTGGCTTGCGATGCGGCCTGCGCATTTTCATCCTGCCAGCCGGGATGTTCCAAGCCGCAGCGTCGAGATCGAACTCGGGCCATTCTGCAAGGCGAAGCTCTCCCGGCCGAGGTGCGAGATAGGCCATCAGCTTGAGCGCAAAGCGGATGGTAGCCAGTCCTTCGAAACCCCAGACCGCCCGGAGAAGCGCGCCGAACGGCTTCTCATCGACGATCGCTGGGCGGTGCCGGACGACAGGTGTTGCAATGGCGCCGCGCAACGCGACGGTCGGATCATTTTCCGCCTTGTCGGTTGCTATGGCATAACGGAACACGCGTCCGACGACAGAACGGAGGCGATTGGCGCTCTCCACCCGGCCTCGCGCCTCGACCTTGCGCAGTACGCCGAGGACGTCTCGCGACGAGATCGACCGCACGCTCTTGTCTCCGATATCGTTGAGCGCAAACCCGAGCAGCCATGATACTTTCTCGACCGTGACCTCGGCGCGGCCATCCTTCGACGTCTTCGCAAGCCATTCCTTCGCCACCTCGCGAAAACTTTCGCCCGGCAGTACGGCCTCACGCTGCTTCGCAGCTACGGCGGCGGCGGTCGCTGCCTCGCGCGTGCTGGCGCCTGCGTCGATGCGGCGTGCCTCGTCGAGAGCAACCGTGATCACGGTGCTGTGCCCGGTCGGATCGTTCCCGGTGGCGAGCAGCCGCTTTGCCGCTTCACGCGCTCGGCGAGCCGCAGACAGCGAGATCGCTGGGTATGGGCCGATCCCTAACCCGCGCTGCTTGCCTCCGAACCGATATGCCAGTCGCCACGATCGAGTGCCTGAGGGCATAATCCAAAGCTGCAAGCCTTCTCCGTCAGAGAGCTTGACCGTTTTATCTGACGGCTTGGCCGCACGAATTTTCGCGTCGGTAAGTGGCACGGAGCACCTCGGGGGGGCGGTGTTGGCAATTCTGTTGGAAGAGATTGATGTCTTCCAACGCGAATGCCAACAAACGCCGTGACTGCCCTTGATCGCTCTTAATCACATATGACGCGCAAACCGGTCATAGCGCACAGTTTTTGGCAAAAATTGATCGGCTGTGACCGCTGATAAACAGCCAATGGTGCCCCTGGCCGGGATCGAACCAGCACTCCTTGCGGAACTCGATTTTGAGTCGAGCGCGTCTACCAATTCCGCCACAGGGGCCCTTTGCAGGCGGGCGGACTATAGCGATCGACGAATGCCGGTCAATCGCCGGCGCCGCCATTCACGCAGGTTTCGAGCGGCGATCCGCAGGATGTTTCGCCGCCGACATCGAAGGCGGGCCGGCATGGCACGAAAACGCGCCTAATGGCGGCGCCGAAGCCGTTGCGTCCCCCCTTCGCGCATGCTCTAGAGCGCGCCATGCTCAAGCGCCTCTATGAATGGACGATGTCGCTCGCCGCCCGGCCGCGGGCGGAGCTTTGGCTGGCGGTCGTCGCCTTCGTCGAAAGCTCGTTCTTCCTGATCCCGGCCGACGTGCTGTTCGTGCCGATGGCGCTCGCCCGGCCGCAGCGGGCCTATCGGCTGGCCTTCGTGGCGACGCTGTTCTCGGTGCTCGGCGGCATCGCCGGTTATGCGCTCGGCTATTACGCCTTCGAGGCGCTGGCGAAGCCGGTTCTCGCCTTCTACGGCAAGCTCGGCGCCTTCGAGACGCTCAAGGCCTGCGCCGGGCCGGACACGACATTGATCCTGCTGACGACCTCCGGCCTTGCCCATCTGCCGCCGATCAAGGTGGTGACGATCCTGGCCGGCGCCGTCCATATCGGCCTGACCTTCTTCGTCATCTCCTGCGTGCTGGCGCGCGGGGCGCGCTTCTTCGCGCTGGCCTTCCTGCTCCAGCGCTATGGCGACACGATCCGCCACTTCATCGAACGTCGCCTGAAAGTGATCGCGGTGGTGGGCGCGGCCTTGCTGATCCTGCTTTATTTCGGCCTCAAGCTCGTCGCAGGGTCGGGCCAGCTTCTCTCCTGCTGAGCCCGCCATGACCGCCTCCCTTGCTGCCACCCCCGCTCCGCGCCGCCAGCCCAGCGCGCGGCAGCTGATCGCCCTCATCGGCGTGGTCAGCCTGGCGCTGATCGCCGGGGCCTGGTTCTTCGAGCTCGTCCTGCACCTGCGCCCCTGCAAGCTCTGCCTCGAGCAGCGCGCGCCGCATTATGCCGCAATCGGGCTCGCGCTCGTGGGACTGGTGCTGGCGCGTTCGCCGCGGCTGCAGTGGTTCGTCCTGCTGGGGCTGGCCGGGCTGATGGCCTGGAGCACCGGGCTCGGCGTCTATCATGCCGGTGTCGAATGGGGCTGGTTCATGGGGCCGAACGATTGCGGCGGGGCAGCCCCGGCCGCGGCCGGCCTGCAGGATTTCATGGAGCAGTTGCAGACGACGCGGATCGTCTCTTGCGGGGAGGCGGCTTGGCGTTTCCTCGGCCTGTCGCTTGCCGGCTGGAATGCGCTGGCCTCGGCCGGACTCTTGCTGCTCGCTCTGTTCGGGCTGCTGCGCGGAAAAGCGGCGGCGTAAGCCTTACGGCTCCAGCTCGGAATCCCAGTAGAGATAGTCCAGCCAGCTCTCGTGCAGATAGTTCGGCGGGAAGAGCTTGCCGTTGCGGTGGAGGTCGTTGACCGTCGGCGCATAGGGCTTCTGAGCCGGGAACATCTCGACCGTGGCCGGCATCTTGTCGCCCTTGCGCAGATTGCAGGGCGAGCAGGCGGCGACGACGTTCTCCCAGGTGGTCAGGCCGCCCTTCGAGCGCGGAATGACATGGTCGAAGGTCAGTTCCTCGCGCGTGTTGCAGTACTGGCAGGCGAAGCGATCGCGCAGGAAGACGTTGAAGCGGGTGAAGGCCGGCGTCCGCGAAGGCTTGATATAGCTCTTCAGCGAGACCACCGAGGGCAGCCGCATGTCGAAGCTCGGGCTGCGGACCACGGTGTCGTATTCGGAGACGATGTTGACGCGGTCCATGAAGACCGCCTTGATCGCGTCCTGCCAGCTCCAGAGCGACAGGGGATAGTAGCTGAGCGGCCGGAAATCGGCGTTCAGCACCAGAGCCGGACAGCCGTCCGGCGATGCCATCGGATGCATCACATGCGCCGTCAAACCCGTCGCACCTCCGCTTCGTCGAGCGGGACGAATCCCGCCCGGAAAGCAATGTAAGCGCGAGACGACAGGAATGTGAAGGAGCTTGTTGCAGCTGCGTCGAGGCGCACCGGTGCGGCCCGGCACATAATCGCCCGACTCCGCCGCTAGTCGCCGTAGAGGGCCGATAGGGCCGATTCGTGCGCAAAACCCCGGAGGATCCGCCCGTGAAGGCCAAGCTTGCCGCGTTCCTTGCCACGATGGTCGTGATCCTGCCGGCCTACGCCGCCGAGATCCGGGTCGAGGGCGCGCAGATGTCGCGGGATTTCACCTGCGAGGACGGGCAGTACGTCGCGATTTCCGGTGCCGGACACAAGGTCGTGCTCACCGGCCGCTGCGGCGCGGTGAGCGTGCACGGCGCCGATCACACACTGTCCTTCGATACGGCTGGAGAGCTCGTGGTCAGCGGCGTCTCGAATCAGATCGAGGGCGGTACTGCCGGCGGACTCGTCGTCGAGGTCGCGCAGAACAAGGTCAAGGTCACAGTGAAGGCGGCCGAGACGGCGAAGATCGATGTTTCCGGCGCGGATCAGACCTTGGAGCTGACGCTGGCCGGGCCGACGCAGATCGAGGTGCAGGGCGCCAAGAACGTGGTGGAATGGCGCGCCGAGAGCGGCGTCAAGGCGCCCTCGGTATCGGCCGGTGGTGTCGAGAACCGGATCAGCCGCCGCTGAAGCGATGGCTTCAGTGCTGAAGCGACCGGCTCAGCGGGTCGGGACGGGCTTCTCACCGCGATAGTCGTAGAAGCCGCGCTTGGTCTTGCGGCCGAGCCAGCCGGCCTCGACATATTTCACCAGCAGCGGGCAGGGGCGATATTTCGAATCGGCCAGCCCGTCATGGAGCACCTGCATCACCGAAAGGCAGGTATCGAGGCCGATGAAATCGGCGAGCTGGAGCGGGCCCATCGGGTGATTCGCGCCGAGACGCATGGCCGTGTCGATTGCCTCGACCGAACCGACGCCCTCATAGAGCGTGTAGACGGCCTCGTTGATCATCGGCAGCAGGATGCGGTTGACGATGAAGGCCGGGAAGTCCTCGGAGACCGAGACGGTCTTGTGCAGGCTGCCGACGAGGTTCTTGGCGCGCTCGAAGGTGCCGTCATCGGTGGCGATGCCGCGGATCAGCTCGACGAGCTGCATCAGCGGGACCGGATTCATGAAATGGATGCCGATGAAATGCTCGGGGCGATCGGTCGCGGCGGCAAGGCGCGTGATCGAGATCGAGGAGGTGTTCGACGCGAGGATCGCGTCAGGCCGCAGATGCGGGCAGACCGCCGTGAAGATCTTGCGCTTGACCTCTTCGTTCTCGGTCGCGGCCTCGATGACGAGGTCGCACTCGCCGAGATCGGCCAGCCCGACGGCGGGGCGGATGCGCGCGATCGCCGCGCGGCGTTCCTCGTCCGCCAGCGCGCCTTTCGAGACCTGCCGGGCCATGTTGCCGTCGATCGTGGCGAGCGCGGCGTTGATCCGCTCCTCGGCGATGTCGTGCAGCCGGATGTCGAAACCGGCGGCAGCCGCGACATGGGCGATGCCGTTGCCCATCTGGCCTGCCCCGATGATGCCGATCGTCTTGATCGCGTGGTCCGACATGGTTTGATCCCGGATGAACTTTCAGGCTCCCGCAGGAGCGGAGCGGGCCGCCCTGAGGGCGGCCCGGAAGCGGTAATCCCGGCGTTACTTGCCGGCTTTTGCCAGTTCTGCGTCGAGTTCCGGCAGGACGGTAAACAGATCGCCTACCAGCCCGTAATCGGCGATCTGGAAGATCGGGGCTTCCTCGTCCTTGTTGATGGCGACGATGACCTTCGAGTCCTTCATGCCGGCGAGATGCTGGATCGCGCCGGAGATGCCGACGGCGATGTAGAGCTCGGGGGCGACGACCTTGCCGGTCTGGCCGACCTGCCAGTCGTTCGGGGCGTAGCCCGCATCGACCGCGGCGCGCGAGGCGCCCATCGCCGCGCCGAGCTTGTCGGCGACGGGCTCGATCACCTTGCCGAAGTTCTCGGCCGAGGCGAGCGCGCGGCCGCCCGAGATGATGATCTTGGCCGAGGCCAGCTCCGGACGGTCGGACTTCGCGACCTCCTCGCCCTTGAAGGACGAATTGCCGGGGTTTTCCGCAGCCGAGACGCTCTCGACCGGAGCCGAGCCGCCTTCGCCCGCCGCCGCGAAGGAGGCGGTGCGGATGGTGAGCAGCTTCTTGGCGTCGGTCGACTGCACGGTCTGGATCGCGTTGCCGGCATAGACCGGGCGCTCGAACGTGTCGGGCGAGACGATCGCGCTGACATCCGAGACCTGCATCACGTCGAGCAGGGCGGCGACGCGCGGCAGCACGTTCTTGCCGGTCGTGGTCGAGGGCGCGACGATGGCGTCGTAAGCCCCCGCGAGCTTGACGATCAGCGCCGCCAGCGGCTCGGCCAGCGCATGGCTATAGGCCGCGTCATCGGCGAGCAGCACTTTCTCGACGCCGGCGAGCTTGGCAGCGGCATCGGCCGCGCCCTTGGCGCCCTGGCCCGCGACGAGGATGTGGACGGGGCCGCCGAGCTTGGCGGCAGCCGTCAGCGCCTTGGCGGTGGCGTCCTTGACGGAGGCGTTGTCGTGTTCGGCGATCAGCAGCGTGGTCATCAGATCACCCCGGCGGTCTTGAGCTTGGAGACGAGTTCGGCGGCGTTCGCCACCTTGACGCCGGCGGAGCGGCCGGCGGGCTCGACCGTCTTGAGCACCTTGAGGCGCGGCGCGACATCGACGCCAAGCGCATCGGCCGAGGTCTCGTCGAGCGGCTTCTTCTTCGCCTTCATGATGTTCGGCAGCGAGGCATAGCGCGGCTCGTTGAGGCGCAGGTCCGTGGTGACGATCGCCGGGAGCTTGAGCGACACCGTCTGCAGGCCGCCATCGACCTCGCGGGTGACATCGACGCTGTCCGCGCCGAGCTCGACCTTCGAAGCAAACGTGCCCTGGCCCCAGCCGAGGAGAGCTGCGAGCATCTGGCCGGTCTGGTTGCAATCGTCGTCGATCGCCTGCTTGCCGAGGATGACGAGGCCGGGAGCCTCCTGCTCGACCACCTTCTTCAGCAGCTTGGCGACCGCCAGAGGCTCGACGATTCCATCGACCTTCACCAGGATGCCGCGATCGGCGCCCATGGCAAGACCCGTGCGGATCGTCTCGGCGGCCTGGGCCGGGCCGATCGAGACCACCACCACCTCGGTCGCCTTGCCGGCTTCCTTGAGGCGCAGCGCCTCTTCCACCGCGATCTCGTCGAACGGGTTCATCGACATCTTCACGTTCGCCAGCTCGACGCCCGAACCGTCCGCCTTCACGCGGATCTTCACGTTGTAATCAACCACCCGCTTCACGGGCACCAAGATCTTCATCGCCAGATCACCGTTCAGAAGAGATGAGCCTCGCGCCGCACCGTACCTGACGGCAGGACAGCGGCATCGCGGCCCTCGGCTGGAATGCGCTGGGACCGTAACGACGCCCGTTTGCGCTTGTCAACGTCCGGCCGGGCCCGACTCGGAGGCAAAACAGCGCGGCTTCAGCCACGGGCGGGCTTGCGCCCGAACAGGGCGATGCTGCGGTGCACGAAGAGCGGGGTCAGCGCGGCGCCCGTGGCCAGCCCGCCGAGATGGGCCCACCAGCCGACATTGCCGTCGGCGCCGAGCAGCGCGGAAGCGGCCTGCAACAGGATCCAGCCGCCGAGCGCATAGAGCGCGGGGATGTGGATCGGAATCCAGTTGAAGGCGAGGCCCCAGATCCGGACCTGCGGATAGATCATCAGATAGGAGGCGATGACGCCGGAGATGGCGCCGGATGCGCCGATCAGCGGCTGCTGCGAATCCGGATACATGCCGGCATGGAAGAGCGAACCCCCGAGCCCGCAGAGGAAGAAGAAGGCGAGGAAGCGGGCATGGCCCATCGCATCCTCGACATTGTCGCCGAAGACCCAGAGGAACAGCATGTTCCCGACGAGATGCGCGAGATTGGCGTGCAGCAGGATGTTGCTGAACAGGGTGGCCCAGGCCGGGACATGGGCGAGCCCTTCCGGCAGTTGCGCCGTGCCGAACAGCACCGAGGGAATCATGCCGAAGCCGGCCATGATCGCCAGCTCCGCCTCCTCGCCGCCGGGCCAGAGCTGCAGCACGAGCTGAAGGGCGAGGCTGGCGCCGATCAGCCCGTAGGTGATGTAGGGCGTTCGCATGAAGCGCAGCGGCACGCCGTCATGCAGGGGGACGAACATGGCCGAGCTCAGCGATTCCCGCCGGGCACCCAGAGCACGTCGCCGGCTGCCTTGGCATTGAGGTAGCGGGAGGCGACGAACAGGAAATCCGAGAGGCGGTTGATGTATTTGAGGGCTGGCGCAGCGACCGCCTCGCCCTCGGTCGCGGCGAGTTCGGTCATCAGGCGCTCGGCGCGGCGGCTGACGGTGCGGGCGAGATGGAGATGGGTCGCGGCCGGCGTGCCGCCGGGCAGCACGAAGGAGCGCAGGGGAGCGAGATCGGCATTCAGCTGGTCGATCTCGGCCTCGATCCGGTCGACCTGCGCCTGGACGATGCGCAAGGGCTCGAAGGCGAGGGGCTTGTCCGTCTCGGGCGTCGAGAGGTCGGCGCCGAGATCGAAGAGATCGTTGCTGATCCGGCCGAGCATGGCATCGACCAGGGCATCTTCCGTCGCCGCATGCAGGCGGGCGAGGCCGACGCAGGCATTGGTCTCGTCGACCGTGCCGTAGGCGGCGACGCGCAGATCGAATTTCGGGCGGCGTGGGCCGCTCGTCAGTCCGGTCGTGCCGTTGTCGCCGGTGCGCGTGTAGATGCGGTTGAGCTTGACCATGCCACGCTTATAGCGCGGCTCCGGCCGGACGGAAGCGCGTTCGCGGCAGGTCGCTCCGTCAGAACGTGTAGCCGAGCCTCGCGCCGATATTGGCCGGCCCGCGATTGCCCGTGCCCGGCTTGTCGGAACAGCCGACCGTGCTGAAATGCTCGAGCGTGGTGACGAGGCTCCAGCGGTCCGAGAGCCGGAAGCCGAGGGCGGCGGCCTCGCGCGTGCCGGTGTTGCAGCCGACCGGGAGGCGATTCTCGGGGATGACCAGCCCGGTCTTGCCGTCGTTGAGCGCCGCGCCGAAGCTCGCCTCGACGAAGACGTCGCGCGTCACGTCGAAGGTCCAGGTCGCGCCGGCATAGGCATAGCGCGTGCCGTTGAGATTGAGGCTCGCGCCCATGTTGAAGCGCGGGATGAAGGCTGCCGCGATCCGGTCGCTCAGGGGAATGAGGCGCGGCGACAGCAGATCGGCGCTCAGGTTGGGCAGGCCGCTCTCCCGGCCGCCGGGATTGGCGAGGCCGGCGCCGACCCTTGCCTCCCAGGCGGGGGCGGGCGCTTCGGTCGCGGGGGCGTAGCTGGAGACAGTGCCGGAGAGGGACCGGGTCTGCGCGGGAGCGGCAGAGGCGGCCAGGCAAACGGCAAGAAGCAGCAACGCGACGCGAACCATGGGCCTTCGGCGGTGAGCGGGTGAAGAGGCGTTAGTGAAGCACACATACTCGTGTCCGGAATGTGGCAAAGCCCGGTGAGCCGGGCTTCCATCCACAGTCGGGAAAGTAGCGTGTTTCTTTGATTTCAAAGGCTTGCGCGCAGTGTCGCAGGCTCAGCCGTTGCGCCACCACAGGACGATGACGATCAGCACGATGGCGATGAACTGCAGGATCACGCGCAGGCGCATCAGGCGCTGCGAGGTGTTGGCGCTGCCACCGCGCAGCATGTTGACCAGCCCGAGCAGCAGGACGACGGCGACGGCGCCGACCGCGACGGACACGAGGGTGTTCGAAAACGTCATGGCGAAACGCTTAGGCTGGTGCGAGGGACTTGGCCAGCGCCGTGATGCGGCCGGCGTGGCCTGAACCGTGGGTCAGCTCGTCGCAGCCGTCTGCGCGAGGGCGCGGCCGCGGACGGGCATGGAGAGGTCGCCGGCGAGCGCGCGGCTGATCGAGGGCAGGCCGTCGAGCAGGTCCGGCACGAAGGCCTGCGACGGGGGCGGGCGGCGCGGCAGGGCATGTAGCGCGGCGGCCATCACGCGGGGATCGCGCTCGCCCTCGCCGGTCTGCGAGGGATCGTAGAGGACGTCGACCAGTTTGAGCTCGTCGGCACGGCCGGCGCGGATCGCCTGTTCGAGCCGCGGCCGGACGCGCGGTACGATCAGCGCCGGCTTGTCGAAGGAGAGTATCTCGCAGAACGTGTTGTAGCCGCCCATGGCGACGACGCAGTGGGCCCGGTTCATCAGCAGTTCGAGGCGCGGCTCGAAGCCGAGCCCCTCGAGCTTGGGATTGCGGGCGATGCGTTCGGCGAATTCCTTGCGTTTCTCGCGGGACATGAAGGGGCCGAAGACGATGAGCGCAGGCAGTTCGATCGTCGGATCGGCCTCATAGGCGGAGATCACCCAGTCGATCACGCCGGCGCCGTCGCCGCCGCCGCCGGGCGTGACCAGGATGAAGGGCTGCTTGGTGATGCGCGGATAGCGGTTCGGCGGCATCGGGCTCGGCACCGCGCGCTTGAGATAGCCCATGTAGCGCAGCTTGTCGGCGAAGCGGTGCTGGTTCGGCAGGCCGGTCAGGGGCTGATAGACGTTGTCGAGCCCGTAGACGAAGATGTCGTCATAGACCGTGTCGAGCGCCTCCAGCGCGCCGTTGCGGCTCCATTCCTCCAGCACCGCGGCGGGTTCGTCGAGCACGTCGCGCAGGCCCAGCACGATGCGGGCGCCGCGCCGGCGCAGGATGTCGAGCGAGGGCTTCAATTCGCCGCGCAGGCCGACGGGCTCCTTGTCGACGATGACGACGTCGGGATCGAAGGAGAGCACGGTCTGCTTGATGATCTCGGCCCGCAGCCGGATGGTGTCGTCGAGGCCGAGATTGAGGTGATGCGGCTCGTAGCTGCCGTCGCTCTGCTTCTCGACGCCGGGAATACGGACATAGTCGACGCCGTCGCCGAACTGGAAGCTCGAGATCACCGACGAGCCGGAGACGATGATCACCGAGATATGCGGGAAGCTCGCGATCAGCGCATTGGCGATCGCGCGGCAGCGGCGGATGTGGCCGAGCCCGAAAGTGTCATGGCTATAGATCAGGACGCGCGGAGCATGGGGGCTGCGCGGCGCACGTTCGGCGCCGGCGAGGTCGACGACGTTTGAAGGCATCGGAACGTCGCCCCCCGGAAAGGCCAGACGACCTCTTGGCGAGGACGAACGCAGTTGAAAACGATGGAGCGGTTATAACCGGTCGAAGGTGTCGATCCAAGCCCGTCGGAACTAAACCTGAGTATCGGTTTGGGAGGCCAGTCCCGTCCTGATATCGCCCCACTGGCCGATACCGGGCTGCGCGGCAAGCCGGCCGGGATCGATCATCCGGACAGCCGGATGAGCGGTGGCGGCGCTCAGGATATCGGTGAGGGCGGACCAGGCGGTTTCGTCATGGTCGCGATGGTGCAGCAGCAGGCCCAGTTCGATGTCGCCGGCCTCGCCTTGCCGCCTCGCGGTCAGCATGGCGACGAGTTCTTTGAGGATATCCGTGGCCGGGCGTCCGATGCGGCCGCCATGCCAGTCCATGACGTCGACATGGGTGTTGAGCAGGCGCGGGCCGCCATCGGGGCCCAGACGATAGTCGCGGAAGCAGGAAAGGCCGGCGAAGCCGAGCGTTGCCAGACGCGCAGCATGGCTCTGGGCGATGCGGTTCCAGGGCGGCACGAAGATCGGCAGGACGGCATCGCCGAGGAGGTCGTGCAGGCGCTTGCGGCCCCGCGCGATGTCGGCATCGACATCGGCTGCGATGCGCTCCGCGCCGAATTCCGATTTCTTGCCGCCGGCCGGTGCGTGATTGAGATGCGAAGCGCCATGCTGGCAGGGGCGCAGCAGCGGCATGGCCCGCAGCGCGGCCGCCAGCGCGGGCTCGGCCAATAACGGGATGACCGCGAGCAGAACCGGCGCCGCGAAACGCTCGGCCAGTTCCGAAAGGCGGTCGAGCGCCGGGCTCGGCGCCACGGCGTCGTCGTCGCGCAGCCAGAGGCCGATCGTTCGGCCGGATGCGCTCCAATGATCGAGTTCGAGGGCGAGCGCCTGCCAGTGCGGGGCATTCATGGCGAGGTTGTCCCGGGAGGTGATTGCAGCTTGGCGCTGCGGTTCCGCTCGGCCAGTGCCAGTCCTTCCGCCAGTCTTTCGGCCGCGCGTGCCGGCGTGCGCTCGGTGAGGATGAAGCGGCGGGCGGCTGCGCCCATCCTGTCGCGCCGTTCGTTGTCGCGTAGCAGGCTCGTCAGCGCCGCCGCCAAAGCCTCCTCGTCATGTTCGGCGACGAGCAGGGCGGTTTCGCCTGAACGCACAGTCTCGGCGACGCCGCCGCTGTCGAAGGCGACGACCGGCAGCCCGGCGGCCTGGGCTTCGAGATAGACCAGTCCATAGGCCTCGCCGATGCCCGGCCAGAGGAAGATGTCGTGCCGGCCAAGCTCTGCCTGGATGGCCTCCCGGTCGAGCTGGCCGCGCCAGATGATGCGCCCTTCCGGCAGCCCGGCGAAGGCGGCTGCGATCTCGGCACGGCAGGGGCCATCGCCGATGATGCTCAGCGTCCAGTCCTCGTTCCGGCAGCGGTCGAGGAGGCGCGCGAGGGTGAGGTAGCTCTGCAGTTTGGCGCCGTCGCGCATCATCGCGACGGTGATCAGGCGCGGTGCGCCCGATGGGCCGGCGCGCCGGACGGGCTCGGGGCCGGGCGCGACGAAGGGCGGCAGGGGGAGCAGGGTGGTCCCTTCGCTTCGCCAGGGTTCGAGCCCCTGCCGGTCGCGATCGGTGAAGAAGAAATGGACGTCGCCGGCTGCGAGGCCCTGCCGGACGACAGCCGTCTGCGCGGCCCACGGACCGATGGCCCGCCGGGTTGAATCGCTCGATTCGGCGGTGACATAGGGAATGCCGAGCGCCGCTGCGATATCCGGGCCGAGGAAGTCCGGCGAGCGGTAGTAGTTGTGGTAGGTGAACCAGAGATCGGGCTGCGGCTTGCCGGCCCCGTATCCGGCGAGCAGGGCGTCGCGCAGCCGGGCGGCCTCAGCGGCGACGCTGGCGAAGCGGGCGGGATCGGCCTCGCGAAAATAGGCCTTCGGCGCCCCGACCGGCTCGACGGCATGGCCGAGGCTTTCGAGCGCCGCCACGAGCTGGCGCGCCATGCGGCGGTCGCCGGAGACGCCGTCGTCTCCGAGCGGGTTGAGCGGTGTGTGGAAGGCGATGCGCAAGGCGGTCTTCGTGGCGATGCGGGTCTGACGTCAGCGATAGGGGTCGGCCGCGTCGCGCAGGCCGTCGCCGAGGAAGTTGAAGGCGAGGATGATCACGATCACGGGCACGACCGGATAGAGCAGCCAGGGATAGAGCGCCACCACATTGATGTTCTGGGCCTCGTTGAGCATCACGCCCCAGCTGGTGATCGGCGGTCTCAGGCCGAGCCCGAGGAAGGAGAGCGCCGTCTCGCCCAGGATGGTCTTGGGGATGGTGATCGTGGCCGAGGCGATGAGGTGGCTCATGAAGCCGGGCACGAGATGCAAGGCGATGATGCGCTTCGGCTTGGCGCCCATGAGCTGGGCGGCGACGACATAATCCTCCTCGCGCAGCGAGAGCAGCTTCGAGCGCACGGAGCGGGCAAGCCCCGTCCAGTCCATCAGACCGAGGATCACCGTAATGCCGAAATAAACCAGCAGCGGACTCCAGGTCGGCGGCAGGATCGAGGCCAGCGCGAGCCAGAGCGGGATATGCGGCAGGGATTGCACGATCTCGATGATGCGCTGGACGAAGAGGTCGATGCGGCCGCCGTAATAGCCGGCGATGCCGCCGATGATCACCCCGAGCACGAAGGAGACGGAGACGCCGAGCAGGCCGATCGAGAGGGAGATGCGCCCGCCATAGAGGATGCGCGAGAGCATGTCGCGGCCGAGCCTGTCGGAGCCGAGCCAGAAGAAGGTGCCGTCCTTGGGCGGGCAGACGAGGCGGCGGTTGCCGGGGATCAGGCCCCAGAACATGTAGCTGTCGCCCTCGCAGAAGAAGCGCAGCTTCTGCGGACGCGTGGTGTCGACTTCGTACTCGCGCTTCAGGTTCTCCATGTTGAGACGCATCGTGTACGGGTAGACGAAGGGGCCGATGAAGCTGCCCTCGTGGAAGAGATGGACGCTCTGGCTGGGCGCGCGGATGAAGTCGGTATTGCGCGTCGTGTAGTGATAGGGCGCGAGGAACTCGGCGAAGGCCGCCATCGCGTAGATCGCGAGGATCACGAAGGCGGAGATGACCGCGAGCTTGTGCTTGCGGAACTTCCACCACATCAATTGCCATTGCGAGGCGAGATAGACCCGCTCCTGCTCCGGCGTCATCGCCTCGGTGGCATAGGGTTCGAACGGGGCCGTCGAGACCTCGTGCGCCAGCGGGGCGCCGTCCGGCGGCAGATGGGAGAGCGAGGTCGCCTTCACTTGGTCGCGGCTCCCTGCAGGCGGATGCGCGGATCGAGGATGGCGAGCGCGATGTCCGAGATCAGCACGCCGATCACGGTCAGGAAGGAGAGGAACATCAGGAAGGAGCCGGCGAGATACATGTCCTGGCTCTGTAAGGCGCGGATCAGCAGCGGGCCGGTGGTCTGCAGCGAAAGCACGATGGCGACGACCTCGGCGCCCGAGACGATCGAGGGCAGGATGTCGCCGATATCCGAAATGAAGAAGTTGAGCGACATCCGCAGCGGGTATTTCCGCAGAGCCTTGCCGGGCGGCAGGCCCTTGGCGCGGGCGGTGACGTAGTACTGCTTCTGCAACTCGTCGAGGAGGTTGGCGCGCAAGGCCCGGATCATGCCGGCGGTGCCGCCGGCGCCGATAATGATGACGGGAATCCAGAGGTGCTCGAGCACCGACCGGAGCTTGGCCCAGCTCATCGGCTGGTTGAGATAGGCGGGATCGACGAGGCCGCCGATCGAGGTGCCGAACCAGACATTGGCGAAATACATGAAGACCAGCGCCAGCAGGAAATGCGGCACGGCGAGCCCGACGAGGCCGAGGAAGGTGAGCCCGTAATCGCCCCAGCTGTACTGGTGCGTCGCCGAGTAGATGCCAATCGGGAAGGCGACGATCCAGGTGAAGATGATGGTGGCGAAGGAGACCATCATCGTCAGCAGCAGGCGGTCGCCGACGATCTCCCTGACCGGGCGCTGGTATTCGAAGGAATAGCCCATGTCGCCCTGGAGCAGGCCCGCGACCCAGCGGACATAGCGCTCCACCGGCGGCCGGTCGAAGCCGTATTCCTTCTTCAGGAACTCGATGCGGCTCATGTCCGCCTTCTCGCCCTGCGCCTGCATCTCGGCCGCGAGCGTCTCGAAATAATCGCCTTCGGGCAGGTTGATCACGGTGAAGATCAGCGCGCTGGTGACGATCAGCGTCGGGATCATGATCAGGATGCGCTTGAGGATGTAGCGGATCAGCACGCGTCAGGCCTTGGTCTCGGCTCGGTCGAACCAGAAGGTATCGGGCATGTAGCGGCCGATGAAGGCGCCGGGCTCGAAGCTGTAGAGGCCCTTGTCGGGCACGTTGCGCAGATCGCGCGAGACCACGATCGGCTGGAGCGTGCTGTTGATGACGCCGATGGTGAAGAGTTCCTCGGCGTTGAGCGTCAGCATCTCGCGCCAGATCGCGCGGCGCTGGTCGCGGGTCGAGCTCACGCGCCATTCCTCGTAGAGGCGGACGAGCTTGTTCGCGGCGGGCAGGGCCGGGCGCTCGCCCTCCTTGCCGTTGCTTTCGACGAACTGGCCCCAGCGCGGCCACTGGAACTGGGCCGAGGAGGTCGGCGCCAGCGCGTCCGGCTCCATGTCCGAGGTGACGAGCGCATTGTCCATGCCGGCCCAGGCCGACATCACGGTCTGGCCGGCGAGGATGCGGCGGCGGAAGACGTCGCGCTGGGTCGAGCGCGGGTAGATCTTGATGCCGACAGCGAAGAAGTCCTGCTTGAGCAGGTCGAGAATATCGGTCTCCTCGGTGTTCTCGCCGGCGGTCTCGATGGTGAATTCCAGCCGCCGTCCGTCCGGCAGCAGGCGGATGCCGTCATCGTCGCGCCTGGTCAGGCCGATCTCGTCGAGCAGGCGGTTCGCCAGCGCGGGATCGTGCTGGGCCCACAGCGAGGTGAAGCGGGGATCGTAGAGCGGGCTTTCCGGCAGGGCGGTGTTACCGCTTTCCTTGGCGAGCCCGAAGAAGATGACCTTGTTGACGTCCTGCCGGTTGATCGCGACCGAGATCGCGCGGCGGTAGCGGATGTCGCGGTTGAGGTCGCGCCAGACCGGGTCGATGGCGTTGAGGTTCGGGAGCAGGGCGAAATAGGCGCCCTCGGCCCGTTTCCAGAGCTTCACCTCGAAATTCATCCGCTTCGAGGCTTCCTTGAGGAAGGTGTAGTTGTCGAAGCGGAGATAGCGGGCCTGGAGATCGGCCTCGCCGGCCGCCGTCTTGGCGGGGACGAGCGCGCTGGTGCCGATCGTCAGCGTCACCTGGTCGGTATAGGGGAGCTGGCGGCCGTTCCTGTCGACACGGTGGAAATAGGGGTTGCGCTCGAAGACGAACTGCTCGGCCGGCAGCGGCGTGGTGTTGCGCCAGGGCTCCAGCGTCGGCAGCTTCGGATTCTCCGGCCGGTACATGCGCGACAGGCGCTCGTGCAGCGCGCCCCAGTCCCGCACGCGGTGCTCCTTCACGCGCTGAGCCAACTCGTGCTTGGGCGCGTGGCGTTCGTGGAACTGCTTCAGGTAGCCGGAGGGCATGAAGATATAGGTCGGCTGCGCGCCTGCCAGTGCCGGCAGGAAGATCGGGTTCGGCGTGCGCCAGCTGTAGCGGACCTCTGTCTCGCTCAGCACCTCGAAGACGGGAGGCTCGTTGGCCGAGAACAGGGCCTGCGGCGGACCGCCCGGCGAGAGCCGCTTGTTGTTGGCGATATCCTCCCACCAGTAGCGGAAATCCTCGGTGGTGAAGGGCGAACCGTCCGACCAGCGGTGGCCCTGGCGCAGCCGGAGCGTGAAGATGCGGCCGTCCTCGACATCGCAGCTTTCGAGCACGTCCGGCACGAGGTCGAGATTCTCATCATAGACCATCAGGCGGGTGTAGCCGTAGAGCGTCATCATGCGGATGTCGCGCTGGTCGCCCATCAGCATGCGGATATTGCCGCCATGACGGCCCTGTTGCCGGCCGAGCGCTTCGAGATCGATGACGCGGGGATTGGCCGGCAGGCGCGCGGCGACCGGCGGCAATGCGTTGGCCGCGACCTGATCCTTGAAGAACGGGCTGTCGATCGCTGTGCCCGGGAAGGGGGCGGCCTGCGCGAGGCGGGGCAGGTTCGCTCCGGCGAGCGCGACGGAGCCGAGCAGCAGCGCGGTGCGACGGGTCGGGTGGCTGCGGCGCTGCGTCATGGCACCAGCTCCCGGATATCGGCATTGGGCCGCGCCAGCACGTAATGACCGTCGCCGAGTGGGAGAGGCGCTAGCGCGGCCTCGTCCGGCCCGGCCTTGAAGGCCGTGTCCCAATGGCTGTCGTCGGAGGCGCCGCCGGGTGCCGCCAGCTTGAAGTCGAGCTTGCGGTCGAGATCGGCGAAAGGCACGGAGCGCAACAGCGCCCGGGTATAGGGGTGGGCCGGGCGGGTGAAGAGCGTATGGCGCGGCGCCAGCTCGACGATCCGGCCATTGGCCATCACCGCGATACGGTCCGCCATGTAGTTCACCACCGCGAGATTGTGCGAGATGAACAGGAAGGTCAGGCCGCGCTCGGCCTGGAGGTCCTTCAGCAGGTTGAGGATCTGCGCCTGCACGGAGACGTCAAGCGCCGAGACCGGCTCGTCGCAGATGATCAGCTCGGGGTCGAGCGCGAGCGCACGCGCGATGCCGATGCGCTGGCGCTGGCCGCCCGAGAAGGAATGCGGATAGCGATTGAGGAAGCGGGTATCGAGCCCGACATCCTGCATCAGGTTGCGCACTCGCTCGTCCTGTTCGGCCGCATCGCCGCGACCGTGGATCACCAGCGGCTCGCGCAGGATGTTCATCACGGTCATGCGCGGCGAGAGCGACGAGACCGGGTCCTGGAAGATCATCTGGACGCGCGGGCGGAACTTGCGAAGGTCATCGCCGTCGAGGCCGAGCACGTCGACCCGCTCGCGCCCGTCATCGAAGACGATTTCGCCGGAATCGGGCGTGACCGCGCGCATGACGATCTTGCTGACGGTCGTCTTGCCGCAGCCGCTCTCGCCGACGAGGCCGAGGCACTCGCCGCGCCTGATGTCGAAGCTGACATTGTCGACGGCCTTGACGCTGGTCTGGCTGCCCTTGCCGAAGAAGCTGCGCGAGCCCGTGACATAGGTCTTGTGCAGGCCGCGGACGCTGAGCAGCGGGGCGGCGTCCGCAGCGGGCTTCGGGGGCGGCGCGGTGACGGCCGGGCGCGGGCGCGCTTCGCGCAGCGCGACCAGCCGCTCGCCGTCCTGCATGTCGAAATGCGGGGAGGCGTCGAGCAGGGCCTTGAGATAGGGGTGGCGCGGGCGGCGGAAGATGTCCTCGGCCGGGCCGCGCTCCATGATCTCGCCATGGAAGATCACGACGACCTCGTCGGCCATGTTGGCGACCACGCCGAGATCGTGGGTGATGAGCAGGATCGCCATGCCCATCTCCGCCTGGAGATCGCGCATCAGGTCGAGCACCTGGGCCTGGATGGTGACGTCGAGCGCGGTGGTCGGCTCGTCGGCGATCAGCAGCGCCGGCTGGCAGATCAGCGCCATGGCGAGCATGGCGCGCTGGCGCAGGCCGCCGGAGAGCTCGAAGGAATAGAGATCGAAGGCGCGCTTGGGATTCTTGAAGCCGACACGCTTCAGCATCGCCTCGATCAGCTCGCGCGCCTGCGCCTTCGGCATCGGCCGGTGCAGGAGCAGCGCCTCCTCGATCTGGTTGCCGATTGTGTGGACCGGCGAGAGCGAGGACATCGGCTCCTGGAAGATCATGCCGATGCGCCCGCCGCGCAGCGCCCTGATGCCTTCGCCCTCGGCCGGCAGCGTCGCGATGTCGACGACGGTCTCGGGCGCGAGCGGGTCGCGGAACAGGATCTCGCCGCCGGTGACGCCGCCGGCCCGCGGCAGCAGCCCCATGATCGCCTGCGAGATCACCGATTTGCCGGAGCCGGATTCGCCGACCAGCGCGACGGTCTTGCCCGCGGGAACGCGCAGGCTGACGCCCTTCACGACGTCACGGGCGAGGCCGTGGATCGTGAAGCCGATACGCAGGTCGCTGATGCGCAGCATGTCCATGGTCTGATCGATACGTCCCGGAAGCCTCACGGCCCCGCAGCTTTCCTCGCGTCACTAGACGTCGAAAGTGGCGGCTTGCCAATCGCTTTCGACGCTTGCGGCGGTTCCGGCGGGCATTGCCCGATGCGGATGACATCGCTGCAACGCGGCCCGCGCCGGAAGTCGTCATAGCTGATGCTCCAGGGCAGCGGCGCCGGGGCGCGATAAGGCCCCATCTTGAAATACTGGTTGTCGTCGAGACCTGGCCCGCCATGCCCGATATGGCCCTGAACCGTCACGATATGGACGCCGTCGGCGATGATCTCGATATGCCCCTCGCCATCGGGACCGGACTGCGAGCGGACGACGAAATCGATCCAGCCCTGCTGCGCGGAGGGCAGGTCGGCATGGGGCGTGACCCGGATGCCGGGTGCGCAGGCGTTGAAATAGCTCGGATAATTCTCCGTGGTCGTGCCGCTCTCGATGGCCACCAGCGCGCGGGTCTGCTGCTCTTCCGTACGGCTCAGCACCAGGGCCTCGCCCGGCAGGCAGCCCTCGGGCCGCTCGCCGCCGCCGATCGGGTAGGAGGGAATCTGGTCGGTCTCGACGGTGATGCCGAGGCGGCCGCGATAGAGGCGCAAGGCGAGGAACGGCGAATAGTCGCCGACGGCCTCGGGCAGAATCTCGCGCTTCCACTGGGCGATCACATATCTGCGATCGTCCTGGGCCAGCGGATCGTTGAGGCGAAGCGCGAAACCGTACCAGACCGCGCTGCGGAAGGGGACGAGCACGTCGGGGCGCTCCCAGGCCTCGGCCCGCTCGCTGCATCCCGCTGCATCGGGAGGGCAGGACGGAACAGCGGTCAGCGTCAGGGCGCCCGTGCCGCTGTAAGGCGCGCTACGGTCGAAAATCATGCGACCGGCGCGCTGCTCGGGATTGTCCTTGTAGAAAAGCCCGCCTTCCGGGGCGAAACCGCCGCGTTCGAAACCGTCACGCAGGATGCGTTGCCCGGTCTCGGTGCCGGTTTCAGCGCGGATCGGCGCCGCCCTGGAGGCGACAAGCCCGCAGGCAACCGCGCAGCACAGCAATCCCGACGCGACGACCCTGTTCAAGCTTCCCCCGCGGATCAACGGCGTTCCCAGTTTGCAACGCCGGCATGGCCGCAGCGTGGCGTGCATTGCACTCGGCCGCAACCTCACCACATATGGTCGCTTCGGGCCCGCCGGACCCGTCGAGGTCGCGCCGCGAGCGCTTCGGTACAGGGTTGCCTCTTGGAGTCCAATCTCTTCCGTTACATCTGGCAGAAGAGCCGGGCCGAGCAGGTCGTCGTCCTGCTGATCATCCTTGTCTCGATTCCCTTCAACTGGGCCTCGTTCGACGTGCCCAAGCGTATCGTCAACGACGCGATTCAGGGCGGCGCCTTCAGGGATGGCAAGACCACGGCGACGCTGCTCGACTTCACACTGCACCTGCCGTCCTGGCTGGGCGGGGCGAGCTATAAGATCTCGGAGGGCATCGTCGTCGGCCAGTACGGCCTGCTGATCGGGCTTAGCAGCTATTTCCTGCTGCTGGTGCTGATCAACGGCGCTTTCAAATACGTCATCAACGTCCGCAAGGGCATCCTTGGCGAACGAATGCTCCGGCGCATGCGCTACGACCTGTTCAGCCAGTTGATGCGCTTCCGGCCGGAGGAGATCCGCGCGGTCAAGCCGGCCGAGGTCGCCAGCATGATCAAGGACGAGGTCGAGCCGGTGGGCGGCTTCGTCGGCGACGCCTTCATCCAGCCGGTCTTCCTGCTCAGCCAGGCGCTGACCGCGCTCGTCTTCATCATGGCGCAGAGCTTCTGGCTGGGCTCGATCGCGCTGCTGATCGTGCTGGCGCAGGCGATCATCATTCCGATCCTGCGGCGCGAGCAGCTCCGGCTCGGCCGCGAGCGCCAGATCGCCTCGCGCCAGCTCGCTGGCCGTATCGGCGAGATCGTCGATGCCGGGCCGATGATCCAGGGCCATGGCGCCACGGCCTATGTCCAGTCCGACATCGCCGGGCGGCTCGGGCGGCTCTTCGACATCCGCTACGCGCTCTACAAGCGCAAATTCGCGGTCAAGTTCCTGAACAATCTGCTGGCGCAGATCACGCCGTTCTTCTTCTACGCCATCGGCGGCTTCTTCGCGCTGCAGGGGCGGCTCGATATCGGCCAGCTCGTCGCCGTGATCGCCGCCTATCGCGACCTGCCGCCGCCGATCAAGGAGCTGATCGACTGGGACCAGCAACGCAACGACGTGACGATCAAGTACGAGCAGGTCATCTCGCAGTTCAACAGCGACGAGACGCTCGTGCTGGAGGAGGAGAACGGCGTCGCGCCCCTGCCGGAGAAGGGCGAGATTCGGCTGGAAGCGGTGCAGCTGCTGGACAATCGCGGCCAGCCGCTGCTGACGCCGCTCTCGCTCAGCCTGGCGCGGCCGGGCATGGTCGCGGTGGTCGGCCCGTCAGGTGGCGGCAAGGACGTGCTCGGCCGCATCCTCGGCCGGCAAGCGACGAGCTATACCGGCCGCGTCCTGATCGACGGCGAGCCGCTGGCCGGCATGTCGGTGGAACGGGCGAGCCATCTCATCGGCTATTCCGGCGACGAGCCCGAGATCATCGCCGGCTCGATGCGCGACAATATCCTGCTGCCCTTGCGTCGCCGCCGGCCCGACCTCAAGACCGAGGGAGGCGTCTCGCCGCCGGAACACCGCCGCTTCGTCGAGGCGATCCGCTCGGGCAATTCGCCTTTCCCGTTCGAGGCGGACTGGACCGATTACAAGGGCGTCGGCGTGACCGATGCGGCCGAGCTCGCGGCGCGGGTCCATGAACTGCTCGACGTCTTCGGCTGCACGCAGGAGGTCTACGAGCTCGGGCTCGGCGGCAAGGTGATGCGCCCGGTCAGCGAGCAGGCGATCGAGCGCATCATCACGGCGCGCCGCGTGGTCGCGACCGAGCTCGCGCGGATCAAGCAGGGCGATCTGATCGAGCCCTTCGTGCTCGACCGCTACAACCGCAACGCGCCGATCATCGAGAACCTGATCTTCGGCACGCGCACGACGTCGCGCTTCGACAGCGCGACCCTGCTGTTCGAGCCCTATGCCCAGTCGATCCTGAAGGCGGAGGCGCTGGTCGAGCCGCTGGCCGAGATGGGCGGGCGGATCGTCGCGACCGTCGTCGAAATCTTCGCCGGCCTGCCGCAGGGCCATGCCCTGTTCGAGCGCTATTCCTTCGGCGCGCATTTCGAGTTCGAGCGCCTGAACGAGCTGGCGGACCTGCTGGCCAAGCACGACATGCGCAACCCGCTCGACCAGGAGACGGAGCGCGACCTCGTCGCGCTGGCGCTCGGCTATATCGAGCCTAAGCACAGGCTGAACCTGATCGACGCCCGTCTGGAGCGGCGCATCCTCCGGGCGCGGGAAAGCTTCCGCAAGCATCTGCCGGCGGACGCGGTCGAGGATGTCGATTTCTACGATCCCGACAAGGTGATGGTCGGCGCCAGCGTGCGCGACAACCTGATGTTCGGGCGCATCGGCTACGGCGTGCCCGATGCCGCGCGCAAGGTCGGCGAGATCGTACTGCAGGCGCTCGCCCGATCGGGGCTGGGCGATGCGCTCTACCGGCTCGGCCTCGATACCGAGAGCGGCATTCGCGGGCGCTACCTGCCGGCACGGCTGCGACAGGCGATCCCCTTGGTCGAGGCCCTGATCAAGGCGCCGCAGATCGCGGTGCTCGACATCTCGGCCCTGCTGGCGATTTCGGACGAGCCGGAGGAGATCGTCGCTCGCCTGCGCCGCTATTGCGAGGGCATGACGCTGTTTCTTCTGGTCGGAGATGCTAATCTTGCGGGAGAGGTCCCGCTGCGGGTGGTGTTCCACGGAGCGACGGGGACGGTCGAGGCGCTTGGTACGCCCGACGCGGCCAACGACCGGGCGTCGCGTTTCGAAGGCAGCGGGCGCGAGAACACTGGACGAATGGAGGCGCGGTCATGAGTCTGGAAAACGATATCGGCTGCCTGCGCTGCATGCCGCTGTTTCAGGACATGCCGGCATCGCGGCTGAAGCTCGTCGCGCTGATGGGCGAGCGGCTGCAATTCGAGCCGGGCGCGGTCCTGATCAGCCCGCAGGAGAAGCTCGCGGGCGTCTACGTCATCATGGAAGGCGAGGTCGAGATATCGCAGCCGCGCGAGGACGGGGAAGAGCGGCGCTTCGTCAAGGATACCGGCAGCATCACCGGCGACGTGGCCCTGCTCAGCGGCAAGCCCTTCATCGCCACGGTCAGCGCGAAGTCGCAGGTGCTGGCGCTGCGGATACCGAAGGACCTGTTCTTCGAATTGCTGCAGACCGTGCCGGAGTTCAGCCTCGCGGTCTGCCGCGATCTGGCCGACCGGGTGCACCGGCTCGCCTCCGTCCTGCTGCGGGAGCATGAAACCGTTTGACGAGGTCGATCAGCGCATGAACCGGCCGCAAGCCGCAGGCACGAACCGCACCGGCATGAGTGCGGGCATGGATCAGGTCTCGTCCTGGAGCCGGGACATCCGGTTCGTCTCCGGGCTGATCCTGCTCACCTTCGCGACGACCCATTTCCTCAACCATGCCGTCGGCATCCTCGGCGTCGATGCCATGGAGAAGGTGCAGGACTGGCGCTACGGCCTCTGGCATTCCTGGGCCGGGACCGTCGCGCTCTACGGCTCGCTGATCGTCCATCCCGTCTTCGCGCTCTTGCGCGTGGTGCAGCGGCGCACCTTCAAGATGCCGCTGCGCGAGATGCTGCAGATCGCACTCGGCCTCGCCATCCCGCTGCTGCTGATCGACCACATCATCAGCACGCGGATCATGGGCATCTATTTCGGCGTCGACGAGAGCTACCGCTCCGTCCTGCGCCGGCTCTGGCCGGGGCTGGCGGTGACGCAGTCGCTGCTGCTGCTGCTGGTCTGGACGCATGGCATCATCGGCATCCATTTCATGTTGCGCGGCCGCGACAGCTATCGCCACTGGCGTGACCCGTTCCTGCTGGGCGCGATCCTGATCCCGCTCTTGGCCATCATCGGCTTCTCGGTGGGCGCGCGCGAGGCGGAGCGGCTGGCGATGCCGGCCGAGCTGGTCAGCGATGCGCAGGCCGCGATGTTCGCCCGCGACGTGATGTGGGGCAAGGGCGGCTTCTACGGGCTCGTCGCCTGTTTCCTGCTGTTCATCGGCATCCGCGAAATTCGGGTCCGCACGACGCGCCAGATCACGGTGCGTTTCGTCGGTCATGGCACGCGCCGGCTGGCGCCGGGGCCGACCGTGCTCGAGATGTTCCGGCGCTTCGGCATTCCTCATGCCGCGCTCTGCGGCGGGCGCGCGCGCTGCGCCACCTGCCGCGTGCTGGTGATGGACGGCAACGACAAGCTGCCGAAGCCGGGCATGAACGAGGCGAAGCTGCTCAGGCGCATCTCGGCGCCGGAGGGCGTCAGGCTCGCCTGCCAGATCCGGCCGCGCGACGACCTGCAGGTGCAGATCCTGCTGGCCTCGCGGCTCAATGCCGGCGCGGGGCGCGCCTTCGAGCTCGATGATGCCGCCGGCAAGCGCGGCCTGACCGTGGTCGTGGCCGATCTCAGGGCGTTCTCCGCGCTCTCCGAACGGCAATTGCCGCGCGAATTGATCGGCCTGCTCAACCGCTTCTTCGACGAGATGGGGCAGGCGATCACGGCGCATGAAGGGCGGATCGACGCCTTCTATGGCGACGGCTTCATGGCGGTGTTCGGCCTGGAGGGGCCGCCGTCCAAGGGCGCCCAGGCCGCGATCGCGGCTGCCGGCGACATCGTGCGCGCGGTCGATGCGCTCAACCGCGAATATGGCGCGGCGCTGCCCTTGCCGCTCAGGATCGGCATCGGCATCCATACCGGCGACGCCATCACCGGCTCGGTCGAGAACGACAATCTCGGCCGGCGCGAGATCACGGTCGGCGAGACCGTGATGGTCGCAAGCCAGCTCGAATCGGCGACGCGGCGCGTGCTGGCCGATGTCGTCGTCTCCGAGGACACGATCCGCGCGAGCGGGCGCAGCTATGCCGGCACGACGGCGCTGAAGATCGCGATCAAGGGGCGTGAGAAGCCGCTGACCGCCTATGGCTTCGCCAGCGCGCCGGAGATCGCCCGCCGCAAGCGCGAGGACGTCGCGATGCCGGCGCCCGTTGTCGCGGGCGGCGAGGCGACCGCGTCGGCAGAGGTGGTGCAGGAGCAGGGCGAGACCGGCGAAAAGGCCTGATCCTTGCGCTATTGCATCGGACCGAAAAGTGGAGTCCACTTTTCGGATAAATCCGATGCAACACCAATAAGATAGATCATCGTTATCGCGTCCGATCGGACGCGCGATGATCTAGCGGCTGGTTTTTTGCGGGCGCGCATGTCTATGGTCCGGCGCCTTTTCCTCGTAACGACTGACCCATGACGCCCGAACCGCCCCAAGAGGCCTTTCACGACCTGCTGCGCGGCATGGCGGCGCTCTCGGGCCATCGCATCGTCGCCGATATCGCGCGGCTTTACGGCAAGGGCGCGCCGCCCGACCTCTCGATCGCCTGCAACCACAAGCAGATCGCCTCGAAGCAATGGCTGGTCGAGGCTTTGGCGCAGACCTACCCTCAGCCTGAAGGTCCTGTCTGGGTGCTCGGCGCCTGGTATGGCGTGCTCGGCGCGCTGCTGCTCGACGATGACAGGCTCGCGGTCCCCGAAATCGTCAGCCTCGATATCGACCCGACCTGCGCGTCTATCGCGGAAATTCTGAATCACCGTCATGTCGCGGCGGGGCGGTTCCGGGCGGTGACGGCGGACATGATGGCGCTCGATTTCGCAGCGCAGTCGCCTGCGCCGGGGCTCGTCATCAACACGAGCTGCGAGCATCTCGACGACGTGCCGGGCTGGATCGCGACCTTGCCGCAGGGGCTGCCGCTGGTGCTGCAGTCCAACGACTATTTCCGCGAGCCGGATCATCGCAGTTGCGTGCCCTCGCTCGATGCCTTCCGCGAGCAGGCGGGCCTGTCGGAGGTCTGGTTTGAAGGCGCCCAGCCGACGAAGAACTATACGCGCTTCATGCTGATCGGGCGGCGATGACGGAGCGCCCGGCGCCGCGCATCGCGGTGGCGATGAAGGGCTATCCGCGCCTGTCGGAGACCTTCATCGCGCAGGAACTGCTGGGCCTGCAGCAGCGTGGCCTGGCCTTCGAGATCTGGTCGCTGCGCCACCCGACCGACGCCGCGAAGCACCTGATGCACAACCAGATCACCGCGCCGGTGCGCTATCTCCCGGAATATCTCCATGACGAGCCGGGGCGCGTCGCACGCGGCTTCCTCGCTGCCCTGTTGCGGCCGGGTCTGCTGCGGCTGCTGCCGGTCTTCCTGAGGGATCTCGCCCGCGACCGGACGCGCAATCGCTGGCGCCGCTTCGGCCAGGCCTGCGTGATGGCGAGCGAGTTACCTCGGGAGATCCGGCATCTGCATGTGCATTACCTGCACACGCCGGCTTCCGTGATCCGCTATGCCGCCTTGCTCGCGGGACTGACCTGGTCGTTCTCGGCCCATGCCAAGGACATCTGGACGACGCAGGACTGGGAGAAGCGCGAGAAGATCGCCTCCGCCGCCTGGGGCGTCACCTGCACGCGCGATGGCCATCGCGAGCTGGAGCGACTTTCCGATCGGCCCGACAAGGTCACGCTCGTCTATCACGGGCTCGACCTTGCACGCTTTCCGGCGCCGGGACCGCGATCGGCCCGCAATGGCTCGGACGCGAACGATCCGGTGCGCTTCGTCACCATCGGGCGCGCGGTCGCGAAGAAGGGCTTCGACGACCTGCTGGAAGCTTTGGCCAAGCTGCCTTGCACGCTGAACTGGCGCCTCACGCATATCGGGGGCGGCGAGAAGCTGAAGGCCTTGCAGACGCAGGCGCAGGCACTCGGTCTCGGCGACCGGGTCACCTGGGCCGGGCCGAAGGCGCAGGACGAGGTCATCGCCGCGCTGCGGGTGGCCGATCTCTTCGTGCTGCCCTCCAAGGAGGCCGGCGACGGTGACCGCGACGGGTTGCCCAATGTGGTGATGGAAGCGGCAAGCCAGGGCCTGCCGATCGTCGCGACCGATTTCGCGGGGATACCGGAATTCGTGCGCAATGGCGTCGAGGGATTGCTGGTGCCACCGGGCGATGTCGCCGCTCTGGCCGCTGCGCTGGGTGAACTCGCCGGGGCACCTGAAAAGCGTGCCGCCTTGGGTGAGGCGGCTTACGCGCGCCTGACGGATGCCTTCTCGGCGCAGGCCGGGCTCGACCGGGTTGCGGCAATGCTGCGCCATTCGTCCGGAGAGGCGGCATGAGCGCTTCCGTCCTGATCGCGGTGACGCATCTGCTCGGCAGCGGCCATCTGGTGCGAGCGGCGAATCTGGCGCGGGCGCTGGCTCGGGGTGGCTTCTCGGTGACGCTGGCCAGCGGCGGCATGCCGTTGCGCGCAATGGAGGGCGAGCCCTTCGCCTTCGTGCAATTGCCTGTGATCAGGACCGAAGGCACCGATTTCCGTACGCTGCTCGACGAGGCCGGCGAGCCGATCGATCCCGAGCGCAGGAGCGCCCGCATCGCCAGGCTCGAAGAGCTGGCGGCGCGATTGCGGCCCGATGTCGTGATCGTCGAGCATTTCCCCTTCGGCCGGCGGCAGCTGGCCGGGGAGTTCCTGGCGCTGATTGCGGCCGTGAAGGCGGCGCGGCCCGAGGCGCTCGTGCTCTCCTCGGTGCGCGACGTGCTGGTGACGCCGCGGCCCGACCGGATCGCCGAGGCCGAGGAGCGGATCGCGGGGATGTTCGACGCGGTCCTCGTCCATGGCGATGCCGGTTTCCTGCCGCTCGACCGGTCGTGGCCGGTGGGCGAGGGGCTTGCGGCGAAGCTGCGCTATACCGGCTATCTCGCCGATGATCGCCCGGTCGGTGCCGTGCAGGACAATGACGAGGTGATCGTCTCCGGCGGCGGCTCGGCTGCTGCCCTGCCGCTCTTCGCCTGCGCCGTCGCGGCGGCGCGTCTCGATCGCTCCGGGCGGCGCTGGCGGCTTCTCGCCGGGCGCGGCATGGCGGAGGACGATATCGCGCGGCTCGCCTTCGAGGCGCCCGGAAGGGTCGTGATCGAGCGGGCACGGCCGGACTTTCCGGCCTTGCTCGCCGGTTGCGCCGTCTCGGTCAGCCAGGCCGGCTACAACACCGTGCTGGATCTCGTCGCGGCCGGCCGGCCGGCGGTCGTCGTGCCGTTCGATGCCGATAACGAGACCGAGCAGACGGTCCGCGCCGAGGCGATGGAGCGGGCCGGCCTGGCGCGCTGCTTCCGGCTGTCCGGCGATTTCGTCGGAGACGCGGTGGCATTGGCGGACGCCGTCGGCGAAGCCATCGGCTCCCGGCCGCCCGCATTGCCGATTGATCGGAATGGCGCTGCCCGATCGGCCGCGATCGTAAGCGAGCTTCTCGCCATGGCCGCCGGCCGCGCCCGACACTAAGAGCCTCTAACAAAACCCGGAGGGGTCTCGACGCCGGCAATTCGTCCGCTCCGCCAGGAGCGGGGTGAAGCCGATACCCTCGGTATCGGCAAGCGCCGCGACGCCGCGGGCGGCCGAATTCCCGGCGCCGCAGGTGGGCTTTGGAGGGCCGCCTGCGGCGTCGGACCGACTTGCCGATATCTGGGGATATCGGCTGCGCGCTCCTCCTGGCATTCGGCTCCTCCAAAACCCATCGAGACCCCTCCGGGTTTTGTTAGAGGCTCTCAGCCGGCATGCCCTTTGCGAGGGCCGGGGTGCAGCTTTGCGAATTGCCGCTTCCGGTCTTTCGCTCTAATGAGGGACGATCCGCCTCCCTCCTCGGTCGGCTCTGGGTTAACCGGCGAATTCCGGTCATGGCCCTTTGCCTGGAGACAAGATGATGACGACGACGACTGCGCCCGGCCTGCCCGACATGAAGCTGTCGGTGCGCCAGACTTTCGGGATCGATTCGGATCTCGAGGTGCCGGCCTATTCCGCAGCCGATCCGCATGTGCCGGACCTCGACCCGGATTACCGATTCGACCGCGACACCACGATCGCGATCCTCGCCGGCTTCGCGCATAACCGCCGCGTCATGATCTCGGGCTATCACGGCACCGGCAAGTCGACCCATATCGAGCAGGTCGCCGCCCGCCTCAACTGGCCCTGCGTCCGCGTCAACCTCGACAGCCACGTCTCGCGCCTCGACCTCGTCGGCAAGGACGCGATCGTGCTGAAGGAAGGCAAGCAGATCACCGAGTTCCAGGACGGCATCCTGCCCTGGGCGCTGCAGAATAACATCGCGCTCGTCTTCGACGAATACGATGCCGGCCGCCCGGACGTGATGTTCGTGATCCAGCGCGTGCTGGAGCAGTCCGGCAAGCTGACGCTGCTCGACCAGAAGCGCGTCATCCGCCCGCATGCGGCCTTCCGCCTGTTCGCCACCGCCAACACGGTCGGCCTCGGCGACACGTCCGGCCTCTATCACGGCACCCAGCAGATCAACCAGGGCCAGATGGACCGCTGGTCGATCGTCACCACGCTGAACTACCTGCCGCATGACAACGAGGTCGCGATCGTCCTCGCCAAGTCGAAGCACTTTCAGAGCACGCCGGAAGGCAAGGATGTCATCAACAAGATGGTCCGCGTCGCCGATCTCACCCGCAACGCCTTCATGAACGGCGATCTCTCGACCGTGATGAGCCCGCGTACGGTCATCACCTGGGCCGAGAACGCGGCGATCTTCGGCGATATCGGCTTCGCCTTCCGCGTCACCTTCCTGAACAAGTGCGACGAGATGGAGCGCACGCTGGTGGCCGAGTTCTTCCAGCGCTCCTTCGGCAAGGAACTGCCGGAAAGCGCCGCGAACGTGGTGCTCAGCTAACGGGAGGGCACGAGCCATGGCGCAGTATCAGGGAAGCTGCCACTGCGGGCGGGTCGCCTACGAGGTCGAAGCCGATCTCGGGCAGACGATCACCTGCAACTGCTCCTACTGCCAGCGCCGCGGCTCGATCCTCACGTTCTCGCCCGCCAGCGCCTTCACCCTGACCAAGGGCGAGGATGCGCTGACCGAGTACCGCTTCCATTCGCAGAAGATCCAGCATCTCTTCTGCGAGACCTGTGGCGTCGAATCCTTCGCGCGCGGCGCGATGCCGGACGGAACGCCGACGGTCGCGATCAATGTGCGCTGCCTTGCCGGTGTGGAGCCGACCGAGCTCCAGTCGATCCAGTACGACGGCCGGTCGCGGTAACAGTCACGGAACCCAGAGGACGGCCTCAGTCTTGTCCATCTCGAACCGCAAGCCAGGAACGCCGAAAGAGGCTCCGGCCGAGCCGCTGAAGCGGGCGATCTCGGGCGCCATGAAGGCGATCGCCCGCAAGCCGGAGATGGAAATCGTCTTCGCCGCCGACAAGCCTTCGCTCGTCGGCGAGCGGGCGCGCCTGCCCGAGCCGCCGCGCAAGCTCAGCCCCGGCGACGTGGCGATCCTGCGCGGCCATGCCGATTCGATGGCGCTCAGGCTCGCCTGCCATGATGCCGCGATCCATCGCCGCGCCGCGCCCGAGGGCGATGCCGCCCGCGCCGTGTTCGACGCCGTCGAGCAGGCCCGCGTCGAATCGATCGGCTCGCGGCGGATGTCCGGCATGGCCGGCAACATCACCGCGATGCTGGAGGACCGCTATCATCGCGGCGGGCGCTACGAGGAGGTCACCGACCGGGCCGATGCGCCGCTGGAGGATGCGCTTGCCCTGATGGTGCGCGAGCGACTGACCGGCCTGAAGCCGCCGAAGGCGGCGGAGAAGGTCGTCGAGCTCTGGCGCGAGCAGATCGAGTCCAAGGCGGGCTCCGAGCTCGACCGGCTCACCAGGACGATCGAGGACCAGCGCGGCTTCGCCCGCACGGTGCGCGACATGCTGGCCGCGCTCGACATGGCCGAGCAGACGGCGCAGGGCGACGAGCAGGACGAGGACGAGGACAACCAGGACCAGTCCTCCGAGGACCAGCAGCAGCAGGACGGCGAATCCGAGCAGGAGAGCGGGGCCGACCGCTCCGAGGTCGAGGTCAGCGAGGACGCGACCGAGGAACTGCAGGAAGGCGCCTCCGAGGCGACCGACGCGCCGGCCGGCGACTGGGAGGAGGAGGACGAGAACTCCGAATCCGAGGAGGCCGGCGAGGCGCCGCGTCCGCGCGAGAGCCGCGGCAACGACCGGCCGCAGACCGACTACAAGGCCTATACCCAGAAGTTCGACGAGGTCGTCACGGCCGAGGAGCTCTGCGACGCCGAGGAGCTGACGCGCCTGCGCGCCTATCTCGACAAGCAGCTCGCCCATCTCCAGGGCGTGGTCGCGCGCCTCGCCAACCGGCTGCAGCGGCGCCTGATGGCGCAGCAGAACCGGACCTGGGAATTCGACCTGGAGGAGGGCGCGCTCGATCCGGCCCGTCTGCCGCGCATCATCCTCGATCCATTCCAGCCGCTCTCCTTCCGGCAGGAATCGGACACGAATTTCCGCGACACTGTGGTCACGCTGCTGATCGACAATTCCGGCTCGATGCGCGGCCGGCCGATCACGGTCGCGGCGACCTGCGCCGACATCCTGGCCCGGACGCTGGAGCGCTGCGGCGTCAAGGTCGAGCTGCTCGGCTTCACGACCCGCGCCTGGAAGGGCGGCCTGTCGCGCGAGGCCTGGCTGCAATCGGGCAAGCCTGCCAATCCCGGCCGCCTGAACGATCTCCGCCATATCATCTACAAGGCGGCCGATGCGCCCTGGCGGCGCGCGCGCAAGAATCTCGGACTGATGATGCGCGAGGGGCTGCTCAAGGAGAATATCGACGGCGAGGCGCTGGACTGGGCGCATAAGCGCATTCTCGGCCGGTCCGAGCAGCGCAAGATCCTGATGGTGATCTCGGACGGCGCTCCGGTCGACGATTCCACCCTTTCGGTCAATGCCGGCAACTATCTCGAGCGGCATCTGCGCCATGTCATCGCCGAGATCGAGACGCGTTCGCCGGTCGAGCTCATCGCCATCGGCATCGGCCATGACGTGACGCGCTATTACCGCCGCGCCGTGACCATCGTCGATGCCGAGGAGCTGGGCGGCGTGATGACCGAGAAGCTCGCCGAGCTGTTCGAAGAGGACGGTCCGGGCGGTTCCGGCTCCAAGCGCCGCGGGCATTGATGCGTCTCACGCGCCGCGCCGCGCTGGCAGGGCTCGGCGCGCTCGCGCTGCCCGGCGCCGCGCAGGCGGTCGAGCAGACCCGTTTTTCCGTCGGGGTATCAGTGCGGCCGATTGCGGCTTTCGAGCCGCGCCGGCCGGAGCAGCGCCGCTTCGGGGCCTTACAATTCCGCAGCGGGCTCGTGCTTTCCTCCGGCCATCCGCGTTTCGGCGGCTTGTCCGGCCTCGCGCGCCTGAATGGCGGGCGCGATCTCGTCGCGGTGACCGATCGCGGCTACTGGCTGACGGCGAAGGTCACGTCCAGTAGCGGCAAGCTCACCGGGCTCGGCGAGGCGGAGATGGCGGCGATTCTCGGCGGCTCCGGCCGGCCGCTCGCGCGCTCGGGGCTCTACGATACCGAGAGCCTCTGCATCCATGACGGCACGGCTTATGTCGGGATCGAGCGCAAGCATGAGGTCGCTCGCTTCGACTGGGCGCGCGAAGGCGTCGAGGCGCGGGCGCGGCCCGTCTCGCTCCCGCCCGAGCTGAAGCGCCTGCCGCGCAATCGCGGGCTGGAGGCTCTCGGCGTCATGCCTGCGGGCCTCCTGAAGGGGGCGCTGGTCGCGATCGCCGAGCGTTCCGGCAAGGAGGACGAGCCGACGCTCGGTGCGCTCGTCGGTGGTCCTCAGCCCGGCCTGTTCAAGCTCGCCCGCCATGACGGCTACGACATCACCGATCTCGCCTTCCTGCCGTCAGGCGACATGCTGGTGCTGGAGCGCTGGTACAAGCCGCTGCGCGGCGTCGGGATGCGGATCAGGCGAATCGCTGGGCGCGATATCCGGCCGGGGGCGCTGGTGGATGGACCGCGCCTGATCGAGGCCGATCTGGGCTTCGAGATCGATAATATGGAGGGGCTGTCGGTCCATCAGGAGGAGGGGCGCACGGTGCTGACCCTGATCTCGGACGACAATTTCTCGTTCCTGCAGCGCACGGTGCTGCTGGAATTCGAGCTGCTTCCGTAGAGAACACGTCATGCTCGGGCTTGACCCGAGCATCTCATGACCAGCTGGCGCCGAAGCCTCTTCCTGTCCAAGATTCTCGGGTCTGCGCTTCGCTTCGCCCGAGAATGACTTGCTCGCGACGCCCAAACGAAAAAAGCGGCCTTGCGGCCGCTTCCTTCAAACCCGAGGGTTAAAGCCCGCTCAGTTGGCGGCGAGCTTCTTCTCGAGGTCGCGCTTCAGCGAGAGGGCGCCCGTCGAGAGGTCGCCGGCCGCAGCCTTGAGCAGGAAGGCGTCGAGACCGCCGCGATGCTCGACCGAACGCAGGGCGTTGGCCGAAACGCGCAGGCGCACCGAACGGCCGAGCGCGTCCGACTGCAGCGTGACGTTCACGAGGTTCGGACGGAAGACGGTCTTCGTCTTGCGGTTCGAGTGGCTGACGAGGTGGCCGGTCTGGGTGGCTTTCCCGGTCAGTTCGCAACGGCGGGCCATGATATCGTTCCTTACGTTCCCGGGGGCGCTCAAACAAAAAAACCGACACGCGACGTGCCGGCGAGCACCGGAAGTCAAATTGAAGTCGCGGTTCCATAGCCAAGGCCGGAGCTTGCGTCAAGGAAAACTCCGGCAAGCCGTTCACATGGCCTTCAGCGTTAACGGGGTGTAAAGATCAGGGTCCGATGCTTCAACCGGCCGTCGCTTCGCCGCGCGGAGAAGACGGTCACGATTCGGGCCGATTCAGAGTGCATTCAGCGCAGGATCGCGCGTTCCGGAGACAATGGATGAAGTCCGCCGTCGCATCGTCCCTCGCAGGCTTCGTCCTCGCCGCCGGTCTGGCGGCAGGGGCAAACGCGGCTTCGCTCGACGCGCGCTATGACGTCTCGCTGCTGGGAATCACCCTGGGCACGGCGAGCCTCAGCGGCGGCATCGACAATTCCGGCTACAAGCTCGACATGTCGGCGAAGCTCACGGGGATCGCCGGGGGCGTCACGGGCGGCCGTGGCTCGGGCGCAGCGACGGGCACGCTCGTCGGCGGCCGGCTCGCGCCGAAGACCTTCGCGGTGAGCTCCGCCAATTCCAGCGAGAGCCGGACCGTCCGCATGGCGCTGGCCGAAGGCGCCGTCGCCGGCATCGATATCGAGCCGCCGATCGACGAGAAGCCCGATCGCGTGCCGCTGAACGACAGCCACAAGCGCAATATCGTCGACCCGCTCAGCGCCTTCCTGATGCCGGTCAACGGCAAGGGCAAGGACGGCGCCTGCAACCGCACGCTGCCGATCTTCGACGGCGCGGCGCGCTACGACATCAAGCTGTCGAGCGCCGGTACCCGCAACGTCAAGCTGGAAGGCTATAGCGGCCCGGTCTCGATCTGCCAGGCGCGGTTCGTGCCGATCGCCGGCCACCGGGCGCTCCGGCCCAGCACCAAGTTCATGGCCGAGAATCGCGACATCACGGCCTGGCTCGCGCCGATCGCCGGCACCGACGTGATGGTGCCGGTGCGCATCTCCGTGAAGACGATGATCGGCACGGCGGTGATCGAGGCCTCCAGCTTCAAGGTCGACCCCGGCGTGACCGCCAGCGCGCGGAACTGAGCGGCCAAGGCCGTCATTGCGAGCGCAGCGAAGCAATCTAGGAGGGCGTAGAGCTCTGCCGCCCCTGGATTGCTTCGTCGCTTTGCTTCTCGCAATGACGGTAAGGTCGTGCGAGCGCCCACATCACGGCATGTTCGAGCCCCACGATTGTCATTCCGGGGCGCGCCGCAGGCGCGAACCCGGAACCCACGACTGGGTGAGACATTCTATGCCGCGTTGTAAGCCGCCCGCCCGGTCGTGGGTTCCGGGTTCGACCCTTCGGGTCGCCCCGGAATGACAAGGGGGGCGCTAGTCGCGAGCTTGCGGTTGGCGGTACAGCTTGGCGTTTTGCTCAGCTCAAAAGCGATTCACGCCGCCTTTGCTGTGTTGAGGAAGGTCTTCATCCGCTCCAGCGCCTTCTCGATGTTCTCCAGCGAGTTGGCATAGGAGAGGCGGATATAGCCCTCGCCATGGACGCCGAAATCGGGGCCGCCGATGGTGGCGACGCCGGTTTCCTCCAGCAGGGCCGAAGCCAGCTTCTTCGCCTTCCAGCCGGTCTGCGAGACGTTCGGGAAAGCGTAGAACGCGCCCCTGGGCTCGATGCAGGAGACGCCCGGCAGGTCGTTCAGCCCCTTCACCACGGCTTTCCGGCGCCGGTCGAACTCGGCCAGCATCATATGCACCGCGTCCTGCGGGCCGGTGAGCGCCGCCAAGCCCGCCCATTGCGCGGGGGCGTTGACGCAGGAATGCGAATTCACCGCGAGCTTGCGGGCATTGTCGAGCAGGGGCTTCGGCCAGACCGAATAGCCCAGCCGCCAGCCGGTCATCGCATAGGTCTTGGACCAGCCGTTGAGCAGGATCAGCCGGTCGCGGATTTCCGGATAGCTGAGAAGGCAGACATGCTTCTCGCCGTCATAGACCATCTGATCGTAGATCTCGTCCGACATCAGGGCGACGTCCGGGAACTTCGCCAGACCCGCGACGAGCTTGTCGATCTCGGCCTTGGGCGTGACGCCGCCGGTCGGGTTCGCCGGCGAGTTGATGATGAGCAGGCGCGTCTTCGGCGTGATCAGCGCCAGCGTTTCCTCGGCGGAGAAGGCAAAGCCGTTCTCCTCGCGGATCGGAACCGGGATCGGCGTCGCGCCGGTGTACTCGATCATCGAGCGGTAGATCGGGAAGCCGGGGTCCGGATAGAGGATCTCGGCGCCGGGCTCGCCGAACATCAGGATCGCCATGAACATGGTGACCTTGCCGCCGGGCACGATCATCACGCTCTCGGGCGAGACCTCGACCGCGAAGCGCTTGTGCAGGTCGGCGGCGACCGCCTCGCGCAGGGGCAGGATGCCGTTGGCGGGGGTGTAGCCGTGATGGCCGTCGCGCAGGGCCTTCACCGCCGCCTCGACGATATGATTGGGCGTCGAGAAGTCGGGCTGGCCGATGCCGAGATTGATGATGTCCTTGCCCTGGCGCTGCAATTCGGTGGCGCGGGCCAGCACGGCGAAGGCGTTCTCCTCGCCGATGCGGGAGAAGGAGGGGACGACGTGAAGGGTCATGGCGCGTTTCCTCGGGCAGCGTTGGCGTGAAGGCCGGCTTTCCTGCGTTCTTGGCGCCAAACCGGCACGGCTGGCAAGCGCGGGCGGCGCATCGCAGGATTGTTGCATGCTGCATACAGCATGATTAAATAGTATGACTATCAGCCAGATTGGGCCTTGCCGAGCCGCGGGCGATGGGCATGATGGCTAGTCTCAAATCGTTTGAATGTGAGATCGGCAAGCGGCCGCCAGCGCCGCGCCGAACGAGAGGAAACGAGGATGGCCAAGGCACCCGGCAAGACCCCCGGCAAGAAGCCGGTTCGGCGCATCAAGCCCGAGCAGCTGCGCTCGAAGGCGTGGTTCGACAATCCCGACAATGCCGACATGACCGCGCTCTATATCGAGCGCACCATGAATTTCGGCCTGTCGCGGGAAGAGCTGCAGTCGGGCCGGCCGATCATCGGCATCGCCCAGACCGGCTCCGACATCGCGCCGTGCAACCGCCACCATATCGAGCTGGCCTCGCGCGTCCGCGACGGCATCCGCGAGATGGGCGGCGTGCCCTTCGAATTCCCGATCCATCCGATCCAGGAAACCTGCAAGCGGCCGACGGCGGCGCTCGACCGCAACCTGCAATATCTCTCGCTGGTCGAGATCCTCTACGGTTATCCGCTCGACGGCGTCGTGCTGACGACGGGCTGCGACAAGACCACTCCGGCCCAGATCATGGCGGCCGCGACGGTCGATATCCCGGCGATCGCGCTGCCCGGCGGCCCGATGCTGAACGGCTCCTTCCGCGGCGAGCGCACCGGCTCGGGCACGATCGTCTGGAAGGCCCGCCAGATGATGGCGGCCGGCGAGATCGACTATAAGGGCTTCGTCGATCTGGTCGCTTCGTCGGCGCCCTCCGCCGGCCATTGCAACACGATGGGCACGGCCTCGACGATGAACTCGCTGGCGGAGGCCATGGGCATGACGCTGCCCGGCGCCGCCGCGATCCCCGCGCCTTACCGAGACCGCTACGAGATGGCCTATCTCACCGGCAAGCGCATCGTCGAGATGGTCTGGGAGAACCTGATCCCCTCGAAGATCCTGACGCGCGAGGCGTTCGAGAACACCATCGTCATCAATTCGGCGATCGGCGGCTCGACCAATGCGCCCGTCCATGTCAACGCCATCGCCAAGCATATCGGCGTCAAGCTCGACAACGAGGACTGGACCAAGATCGGCTACGAGATTCCGCTGCTGGTGAACCTGCAGCCGGCCGGCGAGTATCTCGGCGAGGACTATTACCGCGCCGGCGGCCTGCCCGCCGTGATCGCGGAGCTGATCGAGAAGGGCAAGCTCAAGCCCGCGATCACCGCCAACGGCAAGACGCTGGAAGAGAACTGCAAGGGCGCCTTCTCGATCGCCCGCGAGGTGATCAAGAGCTACGACCAGCCGATGAAGGCGCAGTCCGGCTTCCTCAACCTCTCCGGCAACCTGTTCGATTCCGCGATCATGAAGACGAGCGTGATCACGCCGGAATTCCGCAAGCGCTATCTGGAGAACCCGAAGGACCCGATGGCCTTCGAGGGTCGCGCCATCGTCTTCGACGGGCCGGAGGACTACCACCACCGCATCGACGATCCCGCGCTCGCCATCGACGAGCACTGCATCCTGTTCATCCGCGGCGTCGGGCCGATCGGGTATCCCGGCGCGGCCGAGGTCGTGAACATGCGGCCGCCGGATTACCTGATCAAGAAGGGCATCACGGCGCTCGCCTGCGTCGGCGACGGTCGTCAGTCCGGCACGTCGGGCTCGCCCTCGATCCTCAACGCCTCGCCGGAAGCGGCGACGGGCGGCGGGCTCGCGATGCTCAAGATGGGCGACAAGGTGCGCATCGATCTCAAGAAGCGCACCGCCAACATCCTGATCTCGGATGAGGAGCTTGCCGAGCGCAAGGCGGCGTTCAAGGCGGCCGGCGGCTACAAGTATCCGAAGAGCCAGACGCCCTGGCAGGAGATCCAGCGCAAGATCGTCGACGAGCTGTCCGAGGGCATGGTCCTCAAGCCGGCGGTCAAGTACCAGAAGATCCACAAGAAGTTCGGCATCCCGCGCGACAACCACTGATGTCTCGCGTTTGAAAGGTGTCTTCCCGTGCGCGCTGCGGCATGCCAATGCCGCGGCGCAGACACGGGACCGTCGCCCAATAAAAGCGCCTTCTCGTCACGCGATCCCGCATCTGCGCAGCGGCACTTCGCGCCGTGGCGCGTGCGGGATGACACGCTTCATGGCGCTTCTTCGCTAAAGCTCGCCGCCCGCGCCGCGCCCCACGCCATTCCGCCTGCGCATCGGCGTTCGCTGCGCGACGCGCGGTCTTCGGGGCTGACAAACGATACGACCCTCGACACTATGGCAGCCGTTCGTTCCGCCTCCATTTGAAACGATTTAAATCATGGCACAGAGCCCGCAGGTCGCAGCCTTCCGCAAGCTCCACGAGGCCGGCTGCTTCGTGATGCCCAATCCCTGGGATTTCGGCTCGGCCCGCTGGCTGCGCGGCCAGGGCTTCAAGGCGCTGGCGACGACCAGCGCGGGCTATGCCTTCACGCAGGGACGCGCCGACCAGGACGTGCCGCGCGACATGATGCTCGGCCATATCGCGGAGATCGTGAAGGCTGTGCCCGATCTGCCGGTCAATGCCGATTTCGAGAACGGCTTCGCCGATACGCCCGACGGCGTCGCTGCCAACGTCAAGCTCTGCGTCGCGACCGGCGTGGCGGGCTTGTCGATCGAGGATGCGACCGGGCGTGCCGATGAGCCGCTCTATCCGTTCGAGCTCGCGGTCGAGCGTATCAAGGCGGCACGCAAGGCGATCGACGAGACCGGTTCCGGCGTGGTGCTGACGGCGCGCGCAGAATGCTTCCTGACCGGGCATCCCGAGCCGCTGAAGGAATCGGTGCGGCGGATCGAGGCCTATGCGGCGGCGGGCGCCGACGTGCTCTATGCGCCCGGCCCGAAGACCCCGGCCGATATCGGAGCCATCGTCGCCGCGGCCGGCGGCAAGCCGGTGAATACGCTGATCTATGGTGATTTCGGTTTGTCGGTTTCGGATATCGCGGCGACCGGCACGCGCCGCATCTCGATCGGCGGGGCGCTGGCGCGGGCGGCCTGGGCCGCCTTCATCGAGGCGACGCGCCTGATCGCGGAGGAGGGCAGCTTCAAGGGCTTTGCCGGCAACGGTCCCTCGGCCCCGCTGAACCCGTTCTTCACCAAAGACCTCGCGGAGCGCTCATGAGCGGCACGCTCCTGATCGCCCCGGCCTGGCTCGGCCGCAGCGGCCTCTGGACGGTCGATGCGAAGGGCCGGCGCAAGGCCGTCGATGCCGAAGATGCGGGTTTGTCCGACGAGCTCGCGGACCGGCTGGAAGCCTGGATGGATGCGTTCGACGCGATCTATGAAGAGGATGACGAGGCGCGCTCGCGCTTTCCCGACGCCGTCGAGCAATTGGCCTGGGAGGCCGAGGGGGCTGCCATCGTCGAGGCGATCCGCGAGGAGCTCGGCGCCGGGTGGACCGTGACCGCCGATCTCACCGGCTGGCAGGAGATGACGAAGCCATGATGCCGATGATCGCACCGCCTGCTCAGTCCACGCTTTCGGCAGGCTGGAAAGCGCCGCCCTTCCCGCCGGCCAAGGTTCTGGAAGGCCAGTATTGCCGGCTGGAGCCGCTCGATGTCGCCAAGCATATCGACGAGATCTGGGCTTGCGATGTCGCGCGCGACGATGTCTGGGACTGGCTGCCGGCCGCGCCGCCGAAGAGCAAGGACGAGTATCGCGCGCTGCTCGATTCGATGGTGGCCAAGGCCGGCATCGTGCCGCTCGCGGTGATCGACAAGGCCGACGGCAAGGCCAAGGGCCATCTCTGGATCATGGAGATCCGGCCCGAGCATGGTGTGTTCGAGGTCGGCTGGATCACCTATTCGCCGGCCCTGCAGCGCACGCGGGCGGCGACCGAGGCGATCTATCTCGTCGGCGATTACGGCTTCTCGCTCGGCTATCGCCGCTACGAATGGAAGTGCAACAACCGGAACGAGCCCTCCAAGCGCGCCGCCCTGCGCTTCGGCTTCCTGTACGAGGGTCTGTTCCGCCAGCACATGGTGGTGAAGGGCGCCAACCGCGACACCGCCTGGTTCTCGATCCTCGATGGCGAATGGCCGGTGCGGGCCCAGGCCTTCCGGCGCTGGCTGGCGCCGTCGAATTTCGACAAGCAGGGCCAGCAGAGGCTCTCGCTCGGCGCTTTCAACCAGACCGGCGGCCATGTCGGCGCGGTCGCGCTGCGCCGGGCCGGGCTTGCCGATATCCCGGCGATCCTCGCGCTCAAGAATGCGGCCTATACGCCGAACGAGAGCATCATCGGCGTGCCTTCGCTGCCGCGCATCGCCGATTACGCGCAGGTCGTCGCGGAACACGAGGTCTGGCTCGCGGAAGGCGAGGGCGGTGAACTGGAAGCCGCGCTGGTGCTCGATATCGAGCCGGAAGACTTCACCGTCTGGAGCGTCGCCGTCGCGCCCGAGGCCGGCGGTCGCAGGCTCGGTGCCGCGCTGATGGCCTTTGCCGACGAGCGCGCGCAGGCGCTCGGCTATGCTTCGGTCCACCTCTACACCCATGCCAAGCTGACCCAGCGCATCGGCTGGTACGAGCGGCTGGGCTTCGCCATCACGCATCATGAGGACATGGCCGACCGGCGGCTGACCCATATGCGCAAGACCTTCGCAAAAGCCGGGCAATAAGAGGAAACGAGCATGGCAGGACGTTTGAAGGGCAAGGTCGCGGTCGTCACCGCCGCGGGGCAGGGGATCGGCCGGGCCATCGCCGAGGCCTTCGTCGCCGAGGGCGCCACCGTCTGGGCGACCGACAAGGATGTCGCCCTGCTGGAAGGCATTCCGAAGGCGAAGAAGCGCAAGCTCGACGTGCTGTCGAGCAAGGCGGTCAATGCCTTCGCCGAGAAGGTGGGCCCGGTCGACATCCTCGTGAACGCCGCCGGTTTCGTCCATCACGGCACGGTGCTCGACACCGACGACAAGGCCTGGGATTTCTCCTTCGACCTCAACGTCAAGTCGATGCACCGCACGATCCAGGCCTTCCTGCCGGGCATGCTGGCCAAGGGCTCGGGCTCGATCGTCAACATCGCCTCCGGCGCGGGCTCGGTGCGCGGCATTCCGAACCGCTACGCCTATGGCGCGACCAAGGCGGCGGTGATCGGCCTGACCAAGGCAGTCGCGGCCGACTACATCAAGAAGGGCGTGCGCGCGAATGCGATCTGCCCCGGCACGATCCAGTCGCCGTCGCTCGACCAGCGCATCAAGGACCTCGCCCAGGCGACGAAGACGACCGAGGCCGCCGCGAGGCAGGCCTTCATCGATCGTCAGCCCATGGCGCGTCTCGGCACGGCCGAGGAGATCGCCTGGCTCGCGGTTTATCTCGCGGCCGACGAGTCGAGCTACACCACTGGCCAGATCCATCTGGCGGATGGCGGCTTCGCCCTTTGAAGCCTGACTTCCGGATGGAGGGCGCCCATCGCCCTCCATTCTCCTGACGTGGTTGCCATCAAGAGCGACCCGAGACGCGAACCGGACAGGGAGAGGTCATGCATGTCCTGATCACGGGAGCGGCCGGCATGGTCGGCCGCAGGCTGGCGGAGCGTCTGGCCCGCGAAGGCCAATGCGCCGGCCGGGCGATCGACAGGCTGACGCTGACCGACGTGGTGGCTCCTTCGCTGCCGGCGGAGCTCGCGGGACGGGCGACGATCCGCGTCGAGGATGCCGGCGATGCAGCCGTCGCGAAGCAGCTCGCGGCGCTGCGGCCGGACCTGATCTTCCACCTGGCCGCGATCATTTCGGGTGAGGCCGAGCGGGATTTCGACAAGGGCTACCGCGTCAATCTCGACGGCATGCTGAACCTGCTGGAGGCGATCCGGCACGAGGGCGGCGGGGGCTACGTTCCGAAGCTCGTCTTCACCAGCTCCAGCGGCATTTTCGGCGCGCCGTTCCCGCCGTCGATCTCCGACGAGTTCCACGTCACGCCCCTGACCAGCTACGGCACGCAGAAGGCGATCGGCGAATTGCTGCTGGCCGACTACAACAGGCGCGGCTTCGTCGAGGGCGTCGGCATCCGCTTTCCCTCGATCGTGGTCAGGCCGGGCAAGCCGAATGCCTCGGCCGGCGGCTTCTTCTCCGGCATCATCCGCGAGCCGCTGCAGGGCGTGGAAGCGCTCCTGCCGGTTAGCGACGGGGTGCTTTTCACCCATGCCAGCCCGCGCTCGGCCGTCGGTTTCCTGATCCATGCCGCCGGGCTCTCGCGCGGTGAGCTCGGCCCGCGCGTCAACCTGACCATGCCCGGCGTCTGCGTCACCGTCGGCGAGCAGATCGAGGCGCTCCGTCGCATCGCCGGCGACAGGGCGGTGAAGCTGATCCGACGCGCACCCGATCCGGCTTCCGCGGCGATCGTCGCGGGCTGGCCGACCCGCTTCGATGCGAAGCGCGCGCTGGCGCTCGGTTTCACGGCCGAGCGCGATTTCGACGAGATCATCCGCGTCCATATCGCGGACGATCTCGGCGGCTATCTTCCGAACTGACGAAACCTCAGAGCAAACCTTCAGGACAGATCCGATGCATATTCTCGTTCTCGGCGGCGCCGGCATGGTCGGGCGCAAGTTCATCGAGCGGCTGGCGCGCGACGGCCAGCTCGGCAGCAAGCCGGTGACCCGGGTGACGGCGCAGGACGTCGTTGTCGCTTCGCCGCCGCCGGCCGCGCCCTTCGATTTCGAGGCCGTGGTCTCCGATCTCTCGATCCACGGTGAATCCGAGAAGCTGATCGCGACGCGGCCGGAGGTGATCATCCATCTCGCGGCGGTGGTCTCGGGCGAGGCCGAGGCCGATTTCGACAAGGGCTACCGGATCAATCTCGACGGCACGCGCTATCTCTTCGAGGCGATCCGCCATGCGGAAGGCTACAAGCCGCGCGTGGTCTTCACCTCCTCGGTCGCGGTGTTCGGCGCGCCCTTCCACGACAAGATCGAGGACGAGTTCTTCACCACGCCACTGACCAGCTACGGCACGCAGAAGGCGATCGGCGAGCTCCTGCTCTGCGACTATTCGCGGCGCGGCTTCTTCGACGGCGTCGGCATCCGCCTGCCGACGATCTGCGTGCGGCCGGGCAAGCCGAACAAGGCGGCCTCGGGCTTCTTCTCCAACATCATCCGCGAGCCGCTGAACGGCGAGGAGGCGGTGCTGCCGGTCTCCGATCAGGTCCGCCACTGGCATGCGAGCCCGCGCTCGGCGGTGGGCTTCCTCGCCCACGCCGCGACGATGGACACGGCCGCGATCGGCCCGCGCCGGGCTCTGACCATGCCGGGCTATTCCTGCACCGTCGCCGAGCAGATCGAGACGCTGCGCAAGGTCGCAGGCGAGAACGTGGTGAAGCGCATCCGCCGCGAGACCGATCCCGTGATCGACAAGATCGTCGCGGGCTGGCCGCGGAACTTCAATCCGCAGCGGGCGCTGGCGCTCGGCTTCAAGGCGGAGGCGAATTTCGAGGAGATCATCCGCGTGCATATCGAGGACGAATTGCACGGCACCTTCGTGAAGTGACCCAGCAAGAAGGGCGGCCGGTGAGGCCGCCCTTTTCGTTTGGGACGTTCGGCGATCGTCAGGCTTCGGGAGGGTTGGCGCCGGCCGGCGCGGTCTGGATCACCGCCGGGCGCGCCTCGATGGTCTGCACCCGGTTCCGGCCGTCGCCCTTGGCCTGATAGAGATACTCGTCGGCGATGCGCAGCATGTCCTTGAATTGCTCGCGCACGAGATGGGCCTCGTGCACGCCGAAGCTCGCGGTGATGTGCCGTTCCCTGAGCGTCTCGATCCGAAGGGCCGCGATGGCCTCCCGCAGGCGCTCCGCGATCTGCATCGCTTCCTTGAGGCCCGTCCCTGGCAGGAAGGCGCAGAACTCCTCGCCGCCGAGGCGCGCCACGAGATCATAGGGGCGCAGCACGCGCCTCATGGTCTCGGCGATGGCGACGAGGACCTCGTCGCCGGCATCATGGCCGAACGTGTCGTTGATGCTCTTGAAGTGGTCGATATCGAGCACGATGACCGAGAGCGGCTTCTGCTCGCGGCGCGAGCGCGCGATCTCGGAGCCGACCACTTCGGCCAGCCAGCGGCGATTGCCGAGCCCGGTGAGCGTGTCCGAGAAGGCCTGCCGCTTCAGGCGGTTCAGCTTCTCCTCCAGCGTGTTGATGAGGGCGCGGACCTCGTCGGTCAGACGCCCGACATCATCGTTGCGCAGCTTGATGAGGCGCGGGATGCGGCCCTCGACACGGTAGCTCTTGAGCCCGCGCGCGAGCTCGCCGACCGGCAGCAGCAGATGCCGCATCACGATGAAGGCAAAGGCGGTACCGGCGACCGTGGCCAGCAGGATGATGACCAGGATCGCCTGGGCGCTGATCGCCGCGCCGGATGCGACATAGGCCGCGATGGCAATGATCGGGACGTGGGTTGCGACAAAGCAGCCGGCAAAGGCCTGGGCCAGCAAGGAAGAACTGAAAAATTCGCGAATCTGCGTCGTCTTGGCTTTCACAAGGCACACTCCGTTTCCCCCAGAGTGCGCCACGGCTAGCAGCCGGGGTTTTCAGCAAAGATGACCGGTTTCGCTCGCATTTTAACGAGCGCGGGCCTTCCCACAGCGAAAGGGCGGCGGTCGATGACCGCCGCCCCTCGAGATCGCTTCGCTTCCGGCGCGGAAACGCTCAGGCCGGGCAGGGCTCGGCCTGTTCCTGCTGGCGGCGCGAGGGCATGCCCAGCGCCGGCTGGCCGCGCACCGGTTCCTCCTCGGGCTCCAGCTCGGGCGCATGCGCCCAGCCGCTGGCGCTCCAGCTCTTGAGCGCCGCCCAGGTCGAGCGGTCGAGCCGGAACTGCTCGCAGGGGAACAGCCCGCCACGCGCCGGCAGCGACTTGAGGAAGGAGCCCTCGGCCCGGAAACCGGACTTCTCCAGCACCCGCCGCGAAGCTGGGTTGATGACGCGGGTATCCGCCTCGATCGCGGGCAGGTCGATCAGCGAGAACAGGCTGTCGATCAGGCCCTGCACCGCCTCGGTCGCGTAGCCCTTGCCCCAGTGCGGGGTGCCGAGCCAGTAGCCGATGAAGGGCACGCCCGAGGCCTGCTTGTGCGCGCCGATCATGCCGATCAGCTCGTTCGGCTTCGAACGGGGCGTGATCGCCAGAACGAGGTGCTCGCCCAGGGCATTGCCCTTGCGGGCCCCGAAGATGAAGGGCTCGACCGCCTGGGACGGGTAGGGATGGGGAATCGATGCCGTCATCTCCGCCACCGCCTTTTCACCGGCAAGGCGCAGGATGGCATTGGCATCGGCCATGCGGGGCCAACGCAGCCAGAGACGGCGGGTCTCGAGCCGGAAGACATCGTCGCGGGTCAGTTCGGGGAACATGTCGTCTCTCCGTCGGCGCAAACGAAAAAAGGGAGCTGGGACTTTGGTCCCATCTCCCCTTCGCTGACCTTCGGGAGACCCTATTCGGGCCTTTTAACCCTTGATCCGTTCGGTTCGATGGAACCGGCGGATCGAGGGAATTCCCTATCCGCCTTTTACTCTGCGGCCTCTTGGGCCGGGACTACGTTCACGAAAGCTCGGCCGAGTTTCGTCGTGAATCGGACTCGGCCATTCGTCGTCGCAAAGAGGGTATGGTCTTTGCCCATGCCGACATTGGCGCCGGCATGCCACTTGGTGCCGCGCTGACGAATAATGATGTTGCCGGAAACGACCGCCTGGTCGCCGAACTTCTTCACGCCGAGGCGCTTGCTTTCAGAATCACGGCCGTTACGCGACGAGCCGCCTGCCTTTTTGTGAGCCATAACGCCCTACCTCAAAACTTGTCGTGTCTCTCTAACCCGAATCGGCGGCGAAAGCCACCCGTCTCGGATACGAAATGCCGGAACACCATTCTGTCAGGAGCGACAGACCGGGACGATGAGCCTCGGCGATGGTGATCCGGCGCGGATTATCTGCGCCGGGAAACCCGGTCTCAGGCCTCGGACGCCTCGTCCTTGGCCTTCTTGGCAGGGGCCTTCTTGGCCGCGGCCTTCTTCGGCTTCTCAGCCTCTTCGCCAGCCTCGGCCTTGGCGGCCTTCGGCGCAGCCTTCGCCTTGGCGGCGACCGGAGCAGCGGCGGCATCGGCCTTCTTCATCTCCGGCTTCTTGCCGCCGGTGAGGATGTCGGTGATGCGGATGACGGTCAGCTCGGCGCGGAAGCCGCGCTTGCGCTTGGAGTTCTGGCGGCGGCGCTTCTTGAAGGCGATGACCTTCTCGCCACGGGCCTGCTCGACGATCTCACCGACGACGGTGATCTCGGAAAGGGCCTTGGCATCGAGCGTGGTCTTCTCGCCCTCGGTGAGCATCAGCACCGAATCGAACGCGACGGTGTCGCCGGCGTTGCCCTCGATCTTGGCAGCGGTGATCTTGTCGTTGGCGGTGACGCGGAACTGCTTCCCGCCGGTCTTGATGACTGCGAACATTTTGTCCTCCATGTTCGGCCCCGTCCTGTCGCGGCTTCCGGATGGGAGCCCGTGGGACGGCTTTTTGGCAGTCGGTTGCGTGGTCTGGCTTGCTCTTGCCGGCATGCGACGCAGCGCACATGCCAAAAGAGATCGGGCGCGGGTTTCCCCACGCCGGACGGTGCTCGATAGTCGCAAGGCTGGGAGAGGTCAAGCGAAAGCGGCTGTGAAGAGTGGAATTCTCATGCCCGAGAGGCTTGCCCCCCGGGCGCTGCTTGTGTAACAAGCGCCTCGCTTCGACCGAAGGCGACCGCGGACAGGTGGCAGAGTGGTTGAATGCACCGCACTCGAAATGCGGCATACCTGCAAGGGTATCGGGGGTTCAAATCCCTCCCTGTCCGCCACTCTCTATGCCTTTAAACCATTGATATCTCTACTAAATATCTGATCGAATTGACGTTTATCTGTCATTTCGTGTAACAAATCGCGCTACAATTCGTGTAACGGCGGGCGCGATGAAGGGTTTTCTCGGCAAGCGGGACGGGTGGTGGCACTATGTGCGCCGGGTGCCGGCCGTCTACGCCGATCACGATTCACGAGGCATCGTCAGGCAGTCGACCAAGATCCGTGTCGCGGACGATCCGCGCGGGATTGTGGCCGCCAAGGCGGCTGCGAAGATCAACGCCGATACCGAGGCCTATTGGCGCGGGCTGTTCCTCGGCCGAGGCGACCAGGCGAAGCAACGCTATGAAGCGGCCCGTCAGTTCACCCGGGCACTAGGCTTCGAGCCTGTCCCCTCGGCCGAACTCGTCGAGATGCCAGACGACGAGATCGTGCGGCGGGTGAGGTCGATCCAGCAGCGCGGGTTCCTGCCGACATCCGAGGCGCCTGATGCCGTGCTCGGCCTGGTCGCGCCGCCGGAGCTGAAGCTCTCCGAATTGCTCGACAAGTATGAGGGGACGCAGAAGGCGACCCTTGCAGGCAAGTCCGATGACCAGATGCGGGTGTGGCGGAACGCCAAGGGTCGAGCCATCACCGTCCTGACCGAGGTCGCCGGCGCCGACCCGTCTCTCGGCGAGGATCCTGCCCTCGCTCGCCTGACGCGGTCACACGCCCTGGATTTCCGCGAATACTGGCAGGAGCGCGTGACGGCGGACGAGGTCGAGATCGATACCGCCAACAAGTCGATCGGCCATCTCAACAAGATGTGGCGCGAGCTGAACCGGATCGACCGGCTGGGGCTCAATCCGATTTTCGCGGAGCTGCGGCTCGAGGGCGGCGGTTCAGACCAGCGCGCCGCCTTCGAGGCTGAGTTCGTGCAGAAGACGCTGCTTGCGCCCGGCACCTTCGGCGACCTAAACGACGAGGCGCGGCGCATCATCTATGTGATGGCCGATTCCGGCCTGCGTCCGTCTGAAATCTGCAACCTGACGGAAGCGACGATCCATCTCGACCACAATATCCCGCATGTCGAGGTGTTGCCCGAGGGCCGCCAGACCAAGACGCGGGATTCTCGGCGGACGATCCCGCTGGTCGGTGTCGCGCTGGCGGCGATGAAGAAACAGCCCCACGGCTTTCCGCGCTATCGGCATAACGCCGGGACGCATTCGGCGCTGGTCAACCGGATGCTGACCGAGAAGAAGCTTCGCCCGACGCCGAAGCACACGCTCTATTCGCTGCGGCACTGCTTCGAGGACCGCCTGACGGCCGTCGAGGCGCCGGAAAAGGTCATGGCTATCCTGATGGGGCATAAGTACACGCGGCCGAAATACGGGGCCGGGCCGAGCCTCGAGCAGAAGCAGCGCTGGATGCAGCGCATTGCCTTCAAGGCGCCTGACGACGTTTAGCCTCGTCGAGGATGGCCCGCGCCCGCGCCACCGGGTCCTGGCGGTTCGCCAGCTTGTCACGGCCGGCGAGCACCTTGTCGAGGAAGGGCGCGAAGCGCTCGCCATGCACGACGACGCATTCGGCGAGATAGAGGATCGCCGCGTCATAGTCCTGCAATGTGAGGGGCCCGGTCTGCATCGTCAGAACGGGATGTCTCTGTCGTCGCGCTCTTTCACGAGCAGGCGCGAGAGGGCCTCGATCGTCACGACGGCCCGTGCCAGTTCCTTCTCGACCTCGCGCTGACGGTGCTCGGCCGCGTGGCGCAGATGATATTCGGCGCGCAGGTCGGCCGTCAGATTGGCAATCTGCGTCTGGGGATCGAGGGCGGCTTTCGGCGGCTTCTTCATGGCGATGGCCTCCGCCTAGAACGGGATATCATCATCGAGGTGAGCGCTGCCGCCGCCCGATGATCCGCCGCCATAGGAAGCCCCCTCGCTCGCCGGGCCGTAGCTCTGGCCGGTCTCGCGCGTGCGGGTGGAGCCGTAGCTATCCTGCGACGGCGGCTCGCGCTCGGCCTTGTCGAGCAGCGTGATTTCGCCCCGGAAACGCTGGAGCACAACCTCGGTGGTGTATTTCTCGACGCCGCTCTGGTCGGTCCATTTTCGTGTCTGGAGCTGGCCCTCGACATACACCTTGGAGCCCTTCTTCAGATACTGCTCCGCGACCTTGGACAGCGCCTCGTTGAAGATGACGACGCTGTGCCATTCGGTCCGCTCCTTGCGCTCGCCGGACTGCTTGTCGCGCCAGGTCTCGGGCGTCGCGATGCGGAGCGAGGCGACGGGTTCGCCTTGCGCGGTGCGGCGGATTTCGGGATCGCGGCCGAGATTGCCGACGAGGATGACCTTGTTGACGCTGCCGGCCATGGTCAGGCTTCCTCTCTAACGGGTTCGGTGGGTGCCGTGCTGCTCAGCCGATCAAGGTGAAACTGGGCGGTGAAGCGAACCTCCTGGCTGAAGTCGCGGTCGAGTATCCATCGCAGGAAAGACGTGTCGTCGATGTCGCGCCAGGGCGTCCCGCGCCAGCGGCCGATCTGGCAACGGGCGAGAAGGGCGGGCTCGTCGGACCACTGCACGAGTTGTGCGAGCGTGACGCCGGGCTGCTCCAGCATGTCGCGGAGCAGGTGAGCGGTGACATAGGCATCTGGTCCAGCGCGGTGCGCCTGGTTGGCGATCCCTCGATCGACGCTCAGCCAGCGCCAGTAGCGCAGGGCTTGATTGCTGTGGGCCGGAGCCTCCGGCCAGAGCCGAAGAGCACACTTCCAAGTGCAGATCCACGATCGCCCGCGGGTCTCCCCATCCGTCAAGAACTGGCGCTCGAAGGCGGCATTATGTGCAGCGAAATAATCGACTGGAGGGTGCGCGGGCCGGCAAACCCTGCTCATCATGATGTCCCAGTCCTGCGGGTTCGCATCCGGTCCGAAATCCGCGATCGTCAGATGATGGATCGCGGAAGTCTCCGGTGGGATCGGCCCGTTGTGGCGGATCAATGCGCTGCTCGGCAGATTGATATCCCAACCAGTCGGGGCGCCGCAGAGCCCCCGCTTCGTCGAGCGCAGGTTGATCCAGCCGATCTCGATCGGCTCAGCAGTCGGCGGCGCGAACCCGGTGGTTTCGAGGTCGACCACGCGGATCAGGATGTCAGTCGTCACGGCTTCCTCCGCGTGATCTTGCGGGCGCGCTTGGCGGCGGCCTGCTTGGCGGCGTTGGGGTTCAGCTTCTTCAGGCGCTGTTCCAGCCTGCGGGTGAATAGGGCCGGTGTGTAGTAGCTGTGGAAGCCGATATCGCTCGCGGCCAGAGCGGCGGCAGCAGCGATCGGGAGACGAAGAGCATCCTTCATGCCCCCCCCTCCGCAGGCTCCGAGGCGGGCTTGGCGAGGGCGGAGCGTTCACGGTTCAGGGCGTTGAAGGCATCGACAATGGCCTTGCGGTCAGCGTCCGTGACCTCGTGCCTGAAGTGCAGCTTGAGCACACGCTTGTTCTCGGTGTCCGCGCTGATGCCGCAGATGCCAGCCCCGCTCGTCTGGGAAGGCAAGGCTTCCGCCGGGGAGGCGGGGGCTTTTCGCTCGGCGGCGAGAAAGCCAGCGCAGAACAGGTGCTGCCGAGATTTGGTGTGGATCACACTGTGAAGGCCGATCCAATCGCGGTAGGCCGCCTCTGCGCGCGCCGGGTATTTCACGGGGTCAGTCACCACCCGCTCCTCACTTCGGCGTGACGAGTTCGGCGATGGCCGGCTTGGCGGCGGCGAAGCCGCGCAGGATCCGGTCATAGGCGCCACCGTTCGCGTCGATCCAGGCGACGTTGGCCACGAAGAGCGCGTCGACCGTGATGGTCTTCACCGCCTTGGTACCGTAGATGGTGCCGCCGGGCTGGATGCGCGGATAGGTGCCGGCCGGGATCTCGGAATAGCCGTAGACCTCCTTGCCGCGGGCGTCCTTGGCGACCTTGCCCATGTCCCAGTCGTCGGTACCGGCGAGCACGATCCGGTCGCCGTTCTGCTGGGCGTCGTTCTTCAGATAGCTCGAGCCGAGCGCGCCAACCCAGAGCAGGCACTGCACCTGGCTGCCATCGGCCACGGCTGAGAGCGCCCGCACGCCGCTGCGCGTGTCGACCTGGACCGGCGCATAGCGCTTCTTGTCGGCCAGCACGAAGGCATCCCAAGTGGTTCGGGCGCCGCTGCCGTCCGGCCCGACGGCGACGGTGTGCTTCTTGCCGAGGTCGGTGACGCGATCGACGCCGGAGCCGCGATTGCAGACGAGATGCGCATGCTCCTGGTAGAGCACGCCGGCGCGCTCGATGGCGGAGAGCGCCTGCGCATTGCGGCTGGAATAGACCAGTAGCGCATCGGACTGGACGAAGGCGCCGTCGCATTCGCCCTTCACGACCTTGTCGAGATTGTCGAGCGAGCCCTGCGTCGGGATGACGTCGAGCTTCAGGGAATTCGCCGTCTTCTTGAGGAGGTGGCCGGCCTTGAAATAGTTGCCGGCATCCGATCCCGTGCAGAGCCGGAAGGTCGGATGCTGGGCGAAGGCGGTGACGCCGAACAGGGTGCCGAAGGCGAGGGCGGTGGCGGCGGTGTAGGCAAGGCGACGCATGGGATGGACCTTTCAGGTTTGGCCGATCAGCGGCCGAGGAGGCGAGTGAGACGACGGGTGAGCAGCACGACGCCGACGATGACCGTGGCGAGGCCGATGACCGCGAGGACGTCGGAGAGGCGGGTGACGAGGGCCCAGAGCATCAGGCGGGCTCCTCGAATGTCGGGGTGAAGAAGCCGAGCATGCCCTTGCAGGGGCGAAACGGCAGCGGCCGGGCGTTGCGCAGGACGATGCCGAAGCGGCCGACGAACCAGGGGTCGTCGCTTCGCTCTACGCAGTCGACGATCTCGGCCTGGCCGATTATGCCCCCGAGGTCGTAGGAGAAGGGCGGGTCGATCGGCGGCGGGAGCTCGCTGCCCGTGACCGGGTGGCGAAACTCGTTCAGGTCCGCCGCGGCGTCCCTATCGAGCTTCTTGCCGGCATGGATCAGGACCGGGCCGCGATAGTGGCAGCGCCACGAACGGTTCTCGATCGACTTGTGGCCGTTGACGATCAGCCAGGCCCAGGGCTGCATGATGGAGAGCGCCTTCATGACGAAGCACGCCGGCCCAAAATGGAGCGAGCCTCGTTAATGGCCGGCGCCATTTTGTCGATGAGCCACGCCTCCACGACTTTCATCGAGTAGGACTTGCCGCCTGGCAGGCTCTCCCACGCATCGATCAGCCTGGACAAAGCGCCGGCATGGTCGGGGCCGAGCGTCGGAGCAGGTGGCAGCGCGCCGGCGGTATCCGCCACCATCATTGCCATGTTGGCCACGTCTGCCGATTCCTCGGCAACGGCAGCTCGGAGGGTCTTCTCGCTATGCGCGACATGACCCATCCAGTCGATCGCGGCGCGGCGAAGTTCTCCGGCCTCCTCCTCGACCCGCACGGCGAGAACGTCCGGATCGTCTCCTTTCCATCCGCCCTTGTGATCATTGGCGCGGAGTTCGCGCTCCATCAGGATCGCGAAGGACAGAACTTCGGGCCTGCAGTCGATGAGGCTCAGTGCCTTCATGGGAGAGTCCTTTCCGTTGTGAGCGTGAGCGAGCAGCGCGCTAGACGCGCATCGGCATGAGCACGACGAGGAGGCTGTCGCCTTCCCGCCGCTGGAGGATGGCGGGCGCGCCGGGCTCGGCGAGCTTCAGCTGGATCGTGTCGCCGCCGAGGATGCCGAGGATGTCGAGCAGATAGCGGTGGTTGAACCCGATCTCGATCGGGGCGCCGGTATAGTCGGGCGCGACCTCCTCGGTGGCCGAGCCGCTATCGGGGTTCGACACGGTGAGGGTGAGGGCGCCTTCCGCCAGGGCGAGCTTCACGGCGCGGCCGCGCTCGCTGGAAATCGTGGCGACACGGTCGACGGCCTGCTTGAAGGCCTCGGCCTCCAGCGTCGCGACCTTCTCGTTTCCGGCGGGAATGACGCGCTGATAATCGGGGAAGGTCCCGTCGATCAGCTTCGAGACAAGGGTGGTGGCGCCGGCTGTGACGCGGATCTTCGTGGCCGAAAGCTCGACGGTCAGATCGCCATCGACATCCTTCGCCATGCGGGCCAGCTCGGCCACGGTCTTGCGGGGGATGATGACGGCGGGCATCTCCTCGGCACCTGCCGGTGCCGGGAGCTGCAGGCGGGAGAGCTTATGGCCATCCGTAGCGACGGCGCGCAGGACCGCGGCGCCGTCGACCGTGGTGGCGTGCATGTGGATGCCGTTCAGATAGTAGCGCGTCTCCTCGGTCGAGATGGCGAAGCTGGTCACCTCGACGATCTCGGCCAGCGATTTCGCCGGAAGGGCGAAGCGGCAGTTGAACTCGCCGGCGGTGATGTCGGGGAAGTCCGATTCCGGCAGGGTCTGCAGCGAGAAGCGCGAGCGGCCCGCGCGCAGGGCCATGCCCTTCTCGTCACCGTCGAGCGTGATCGCCGCCTCGGCCGGGAGCTTGCGGACGATATCGCTGAGCGTATGCGCGGGCAGCGTGATAGCGCCGGGCTCCGCAACCTCGCAGGGCAGGCTGGTCTCGGCGCGGATGTCGAGATCGGTGGCGCTGAGCGCGAGCCTGTCGCCCTCGGCCTTGAGCAGGATGTTCGACAGGACCGGGATGGTCTGGCGCCGCTCGACGACGCGAGAGAGCGAAGCCAGGGCGGGCGCGAGTACCGCGCGCGGGATGGTCAGTTTCATGGGCGGCTCCGGAAGTGTTGGGCGAGCCGCTCGGCAATCACGGCGTATTCCGCCGGGAGAGCGCGCTCGAGGTGATGCAGGCAATCGTCGACCTCGCCGCGCAGGATCAGGCTGCGGCTGTGGGCAAGCTCGCCATCGTCGCAAGTCGACGGGCTTTCGTAGTCATCGAGCAAGATCGACCAGGCCGAAGGGGCAAGCACCGGCTGAACGCTGAGCACGACGCGCTGCAGCGCGTCTTCAAGCTGTTCAGGCTCGACCGGTTGGCCAGTCATGTGCCGGCGAATGACGCGCAGTGCCTTCCGGTTTTCCATGGGAATGCGCCGAGGCGGGCGCAGTCCTAGCCAAGTCAGCGCGCGCGCCAGAAGTGGCTTTCGCAGCGCCTTGGCGATCGCGATCATCGCAGCGTCGGCAGTGTCCGACATGGCCGTCTCCTGAAGGAATGGTGCCGTCTCTCCGAGCTGACACGCCGTATCAGGTCCCGGGTTACCCTCGGCCGGCGTTCACCTGAGCCCGCGCGCTACCTAGGCGCGGGCGAGCTTGATCACGCCGTCTCGCCGACGGCCTGCAGGTAGAGGTCGAGGATCGCTTCCTCTTCCTTCCGCTCATCGAGGTCGCGCTTGCGCATGGCGATGACTTTGCGCAAGACCTTGACGTCGTAGCCTTGGCCCTTCGCCTCGGCGTAAACCTCGCCGATATCGTCGGAGATCGTTTTCTTCTCTTCTTCGAGGCGCTCGATGCGCTCGACGATGCTCTTGAGCTGATCGCCCTGGACAGGGTCATCCATTGGTCAGGCCTCCATGGGCTGGCGGGAGAGGCGCGCGCCGGCCCGGCGCGTGCTCGGGGGCAGGTCGGGCTTCGGCGGCGTCGGGCGGGCGAGGACGGCCTCGCTCCAGCGGTCGAAGCGGGTGAGCCATTGCTCGGTGGCGCGTGCCGGGGAGAGCGGCACGATGCGGTGCTTGAGCTTGAGCGGCCCGTAACGGTCTGCCGTCCAAGGCTTCGGCGGCCGGGCGAGAAGATGGTCGCGCTCGGCCAGCATCAGCTTGACATCGGTGATTGCGACGATCCGCGCGACCTCAGGCGGCAGCGGCCAGGTCAGGCCGGCAAGGCGATGCAGCCAGGCGTCGATGGGTGCGGCGAGCTCGCGCTTGATGGCCTTGATCGAGATGCCGCTACCCGGATGGAGCCGGTCCGCGGCCTCCTGCATCGCCTCGATGACAGGCGTCGCCCAGTCGCCGAGTGGGCCCTCGTGCCCTTCGTGCAGGAGGAAGGCGAGCGCGGGCACTGGATCGTGCGTCGAGGAATAGATCCAGTCGGCGCCGATGCAGCAATGCTGCGCGACGGGGTAGATGACGCCGCTCGGCATCTGATTGGCGAAGCGGCCGGTCATGCCCAGGGGCGTCGCGATGTCGCGCCGCAGGTCGAGGCCGTCGGGCGGGATCGGAGCGAGCAGCTCCAGCGCGCGGCCGGAGGCCGTCTGGGACCAGCTCATGGGGCGCTCCTCGCCTTGAGCCGGGCGAGGGTCTCGCCCAGCCTGACCGTCGCTTCGAGCGTGCAGCGCGCCTCGTCGGCGATCTGCGCGATCGTCGCCTCCAGCCCTTCGAGCGGCATGTTGCGGCGCATCGCACCGGAGAGGCCGCTCGCCCGCATCAGCATGTCACCGGCGCGGTGGCAGAGGGTATCGGCCTCCTGGATCGTCTCGGCCGGAAGCGGGTCGTTCGCGAGGATGACGGGGGAGAGGCTCACCATGACGTGGCGCCCCAGACGACAGCCAAGGCGAAGACGACCTGCGCACAGGAGAGGCCGATGAGGACGAGAACGGCGATCCAGGCGAGGATGAGCGTGCCGTGGCTCGGCGCTGGTTCGGCCGTCATGACAGCGCCTCCGCGATGGCGGTGGCACCGATGCCGGCCTCCGAGGCCAGCTTCTCGAAGGCGTGGGAGAGATGCTCGGCCTCGACGGCGCCCGCGAGAGCATCGGCCCCCACCGTCGCGTGGCGGCCATCGCGAATGTTGGCGAGCAGCAGTTCTGCGCGCCGGGCAAGCCAGGCGGCGGCCTTGACGACCGCTTCGGCGTCGCTGCGAAGGTATCCAACCGGCGGGTCGATGACGCGTGCCTCCGCGACGGGAAGGCTTTTCGGATCGAGCGTCTCGCCTTCGTCGAGGGCCTGACGGGCGCCGGCCTCGGTGAGGTGGTAGAGGCGAAAGCCAAGGTTCGGGGACTGGCCGACGACGGCCAACCCGGCGCCGACCATTTCCAGCCAGTCCTTGTCGGTCCGCCCGCCGGCAACCGCGCGGAAGCTGTTCATGTGGCTGCGGTTGGCGTCGTTGGGCAGGCCGAGGGCGCCGCGCGCGGCCGAGCGCTGAGCGGGGGTCATGCGTGCCTCCGAACGGTGCGGCTCAGGGCGGAGGTCGCCACATAGAGGGCGAGGAGCCAGATGCCGGCCATGATCAGACGCCCAGGATCTGGCGCGCGATCAGCGCGGCCGGGAGGGCGAGGCAGGCGAAGGTCGCGGCCATCTCGCCGGGACTGACCGCGCGACGTCTCCGGCTGCTTCGCTTCGCCGGCAAGCTGGAAAGGGCCGCCGCCGCATAGGCGCGGACGTGTTCGGGGCGCCAGCCGAGGCGGATCAGATCGTCGGTATCGATGACGGCTTCGTCGCCGCGGTCCTCGACCAGATGGCCGATATCCTCGGCCATGCGCTGGCGCACTGCGCCGGCATCGACCATGCGATGGCGCGGCTCTTTCCAGATGAACCCGTCATGGGTCGGGGTGCGGTGGTCGACCGTCGGCGTCTGCATGAATGCCTCCATCGGTAAGGACGGAGGAATTGAAAGCATGACTTTAATTCAAGCGCAAGCAGAAATGTAAGTGGTACTTAAAAAGAAAGTGGCGGGCACTTCTCGAATCACTCTGGACTCTCTGTCGAGCCTCTGCTTGAAATAGGTGAACGAAATGAGAACATCGGGGCGGGCGAATGGCCTGGGTGGACCAGACTGAGAGTGTGTCGGAGCTGAGCTCGACGGCGTCTATCCGCGTGCAGTGTGATGATTGCGGTCACGCGCGCAGGCTCTGGCCGGGCGCCATTCGCGAGGTCATGGCTCTTGGAGTTGATAGTGTAGTTGGGCTTCACCGGCGCATGTGTTGCGCGGTTTGCCGGGAGAGAGGCGGGACTGGAAAAAATATCAGCGTGTTTCCGACCTTCCGGCGTCGAGCGCGCTAGATACCCAGTAGCTCTGGCCAGGGTATGACGCGATGAACATCCTTCACGGCATCGCGACTAAACTCAATCGTCTTGGGTGGGTTGAACTGCTCGACCACAACCCGGCCTGAGTTCATGCTGACGAGTTTCTTGATGTATCCCTTGCCTGCTCGGCCTTCCTCCTGAGGGAGGAGCTCGACCACGACATAGTCGCCAATCGCAGGTCTGCGCCGCTCGGCATAGATCCTCTCGCCGTCCTCGAATTTCGGAAACATGCTCGAGTTGGCGACGCGAAGGGCAAAAACGTTCGTGCGATTCTTGATGCCGGGCGGTCGGGTCACCCGATCGATGACCTGGCCATTGAATTCGAATGCGCCATCGTCCTCGCCGTCGCCGCCGACCGCGATGCCAAGTTCCTCGATGTCCCTCGCGCCGCCGAGGTTCGGCAGTTCGGGTGCTTCCGGCTCAAAAATGGCATTGGGTGGAGCCGTTTCCTTGACGGGAATCTCTTCCGCTGCGGGGCTTTGGGGAGGGCTGCTAATTGCCTCTCGGCCGAATTGCCGGGTGTACAGCCCCATCATGTAGTCCGCGTCCAGGTGGAGGAACTGTGACGCCAGAAGCAGATTTTCCACGCTCGGCCTGGTGACGCCGGTTTCCCACTGCTGGACGGCTGCCGTGCTTACGCCCACGGCCTTGGCGACCGCGGTCATAGGTATTTTCAGCCGCCTGCGGGTGAGGCGTAGCATTTCAGCCAGATCGTTCGTCATAAGCTGGACTTTAGACTCGGCCTTCGCCGCTGCAATGAAAGTGTCACTTGCTTTCATTTCAAGTACGTGCTTTTGTTCGTGGCTATGAGCCATGCAGCCCTCCTCAAGGCCGTCGAAGCCGTTGGCGGTCCTGTCTCCCTCGCGCGACATCTTGGGATTTCCTCTCAGGCTGTTTCGCAGTGGAAGCGGGTTCCCCCCGGCCGCGCGCTCGCTGTCGAGCAACTCAGCGGTGTTTCCCGTCACGACCTCAGGCCTGACTTGTATGGCCCCGCTCCAGCCCTTTCCGGCGCTGTCTCGCCTTCGCCTCCCGAGGCGTTGCCATGACGGGGCTTCGTCGCGTTCGACAGGTTCAGCAGCGCGTGCCGCAGGCGGCTCTTCGCCGCTTCGCGCCGGTCTCGCCGCGCCTGTTCTTCCTGCTTGTCCATGGTGTTCCTCCGCCGTGACCTGACACGACGGACTGTCCCTCATCGAAACCCTTCCCGGAACGGGAAAGCGCGCATCGCTTTCCCGTTGACAGCAGAGCTTTGCCATGTCGCGACCGATTTCCGACGCCTGGTTCTTCCGCATCAAGGCCGCCACGCGCGATCTCGTCAGCCTCTGCGGCGGCGTCGTCAGGGCCGGCGAGATCGGCCACTGCTCGAAGACCGAGATCAGCCGCTATCAGGTGGCGACGGATGAATCGATCATTCCGATCCCCGTCGCGCTCGCTCTCGAAGCGCATTGCGAAATGCCGCTCGTCACCACGGTGCTCGCCGATCTGCAGGGCCGCCGGCTGTCCACCCCCGACGAGGCCGGGCTGAGCTGCGCCGCCGTGTTCGCGCAGCACTCCGAAGTGGTGCGCGCCGCCGCCGAGCTGATGGCGCTGGGGGCGGCGGCTTCGGCCGATGGCAAATTGTCGCCCGCCGAAGCCGAGCTGATGGACCGCGCCGCCGCAGTGGTGGAGCGGACCCTGTCGCCGTTGCGCCAGGGGCTTGCGGCCAAGCGCGCGGCCACGCTCCGGTCCGTGGTCTGAGCGATGCTGCCGATCGGAGACCTGCAGCCGGTATCGCCGGAATTGCGCGGCCTGCTCGCCGCCATCACCGAACAGGCTCATCGCCTGCGCCGGTGCGGGCTGCATGACCGCGCCGAAACCCTGTTGCGCCGCGCGGCCGAGAAGCGCGCGCTGCCGCAGCATGTGCGGGCTGGCCTGCATGCGCTGGCCGATCTGTTCCGGGCTCATCCGGAAGCCCTGCCCGCCATCGCCCTCCTGCCGCGGGAGGCCTTCTGATGGCCATGTTCGCCGGGGCCCGGATCAGTCTGGACGGCCGACCCTTCTCGGCTCTCGACGGGGAGGTCGTGTTTACCGTCCCGGAGCATTCCGCCGAGGATATCCGGTCCGGGGTGTTCAGGATCGATATCGAGGCTCCGCTCGATACCCGCATCGGGCAGATCATCGCGCGGGCGCAGCAAGAGATTGCCCTGTCCAAATGCTGTTCCGCGCTCCGCGTTGCCGGGCTCGCCTGCCGGGCGATCTGGATCGGGGACGACCTGTCGTGGCGCGTCGGCCGGTCCGGCGACGTGGTCACGATGCTCGACGATCTCGGCATTCCGGCGGTGCGGCGATGAAGCGCCCCGTTCGCATCGAGCGCATCGGCCGCCGGCGAAAGGCCGCGGCGCGCGGCATGGCCAGGCTCGGCTTTCCCGCCTCGATCATCGCCACTGTCCTGCGCCTCAAGCGCTCGACCGCGCAGGCGATCGTCGAGGGGCGAACCGCCCCGGCCGCGCTCTGGTCCGCCGCCGAGCAGGCGCTGTTTCGCGAGGGGGGAGGCTGATGCATCTCGCCGCGATCATCGCCGAACTGGAGGGCGCGGCCCAGCAGGAAGCCGCCGGCATCCATGTGCTGGAAACGACGCGCTTCGAGCCCGAACTCGGCCTCGTTGCGGAGCGATGCATCGCTTCGGCACGGGAACGGGCCGACGCCCTGGCGCAAGCGGCGCGCCGCCTGCGCGTGCTCCTGCAAGGCGATCTCGCGCCGGGCGATGTCGGCCGAGCATCTCCCACGGTGTCGGCATGAAACTCTCCGCCGAACAAGCCTGCCTGATCGCGGCAGCCCTGGCCGATGGTCGCCTGCGCGTGATCCCCGAAGGTCTGCGCGGCCTGCCGATGCCCATCCAGCGGCCGACCGATCACCGCTGCCGGCCTGAAGGCTGCGGCGCGGGCCGGATGCTCTCGCGGCTTCCCGGAATCGACGCCTATGACAGGGGGCCGCGATGAGCGACGCCTATCTCGCCTTTCTCCAGGCCAAGGCCTGCATCGCGCCCGACCAGGGGATCGTCGTCGGGCTCGACGACATCAACCCGCTGCTGAAGCCGCATCAGAAGCTGATGGTGCAATGGGCGCTGCGGCGCGGCCGGGCCGGGCTGTTCGCCGCCTTCGGCCTCGGCAAGACCTTCATGCAGATCGAGTTCAACCGGATCGTCTGCGCCGCCCGCGGCGGGCGCGGGCTGATCACCGCGCCGCTCGGCGTGCGCCAGGAATTCCGCCGCGACGTCCATGTGCTGGCGACCGGCGAGCACGAGAAGATCAGCGCCGAACAGCGCGAGGAGCTGCGGCGCTGGCAGGAGGGCCGGCCGGAGCGCATTCCGAGTATCCGCTTCATCCGCTCGATCGAGGAGGCCGGCGAGAGCGGGCTCTACCTGACCAACTACGAGACGGTGCGAGACGGCAAGCTCGACCCGCGCCTGTTCGCCGTGACCAGCCTCGACGAGGCGTCCTGCCTGCGCGGCTTCGGCGGGTCGAAGACCTTCCGCGCGTTCATGCGCCTGTTCGACGGGGTGACCTTCAAGCTGGTCGCCACCGCCACGCCCTCGCCGAACGACTATATCGAGCTGCTGGCCTATTCGGCCTTCCTCGAGGTTATGGATGTCGGCGAGGCGAAGACCCGGTTCTTCAAGCGCAACAGCGAGAAGGCGGACAGCCTCACCATCCACCCGCACAAGGAGCGCGAGTTCTGGCTGTGGGTGTCGAGCTGGGCGCTGTTCGTGCAGCGGCCGTCCGATCTCGGTTGTGACGATGCCGGCTATGCGCTGCCGCCGCTGCAGGTGATCCACCACACCGTCGCCAGCGACCTCGCCACGCGCGAGACCGAGCGCGACGGGCAGGGCATCCTCCTGAAGAATGCCGCGCTCGGTGTCGTCGGAGCCTCGCGCGAGAAGCGCGACAGCCTGCCGGCGCGGATCGCGAAGATGCGGGAGATCCTCGCGGCCGCGCCGGCGGATCACTTCCTGATCTGGCACGATCTGGAGGACGAGCGGCGCGCCATCGAGGCGGCCGTGCCGGGCGTGCGCAGCGTCTACGGCACGCAGGATCTCGACACCCGCGAGGAGACGATCATCGGCTTCTCGGAAGGGGCTTTCCAGCACCTGGCCGCCAAGCCCGTCACCGCCGGGTCCGGCTGCAACTTCCAGAAGCACTGCCACAAGGCCGTGTTCCTCGGGATCGGCTTCAAGTTCAACGACTTCATCCAGGCCGTGCACCGCATCCAGCGCTTCCTGCAGGAGCGGCCGGTCGAAATCCACATCATCGCCAGCGAGGGCGAGCAGGCGATCCTGCGCACGCTCCTCCAGAAGTGGCGCCAGCACGAGCACATGGTGGCCGAGATGGGCAAGATCATTCGCGAATACGGCTTGAACGAGCAGGCGCTCGCCGCCTCGCTGTCACGCTCGATCGGCGTCGAGCGGATCGAGATGCGCGGGCCGCATCATCGCATCGTCAACAACGACACGGTGCTGGAGAGCGCCGCGCTGGCGGAGAACTCCGTCGGGCTGATGGTCACGTCGATTCCGTTCTCGACGCAGTACGAGTACACGCCGAGCTACAACGATTTCGGCCATACCGACAGCGACCCGCATTTCTGGGCGCAGATGGACTTCCTGACGCCCTCGCTGCTGCGCGCGCTCCAGCCCGGCCGCAACTGCGTCATCCATGTCAAGGACCGGATCATCCCCGGCGGGATCAACGGGCTCGGCTTCCAGACCGTCTCGACCTTCCATTGCGACGCGATCCAGCATTTCCGGAAACACGGCTTCGCCTTCCTCGGCATGAAGACGATCACGACCGACGTCGTGCGCGAGAACAACCAGACCTATCGCCTGGGCTGGACCGAGCAATGCAAGGACGGCTCGAAGATGGGCGCCGGCCTGCCGGAATACCTGCTGATCTTCCGCAAGCCCCAGACCGACCGCTCGGTCTCCTATGCCGACACCAAGGTCGTGAAGGCGAAGAAGCGGTTCCAGCCGAATGCCGATGTTCCCTCGGCCGAGCCGCCGCCGGATGCCGAGTATCCTTTGCCGGAGGAGGTCACGCCGCCCGAGGCCTGGGAGACCGGGCAGTGGATCAATCCGGACGGCTATAGCCGCGCCCGCTGGCAGGTCGATGCCCATGGCTATCTGCGCTCCAGCGGCGACCGCGCCCTGAAGGCCGAGGACCTGCACGGCCAGCCGGCCGATGTCGTCTACAAGATGTGGAAGCGCTTCAACCTCGAGGCGGTCTACGACTTCGAGTATCACGTCGCCATCGCCGAGGCGCTGGAAACGCGCGGGCGCCTGCCTCCCACCTTCATGCTGCTGCCGCCGCATTCGCCGGACGAGGCCGTCTGGAGCGACGTGACGCGCATGCGGACGCTGAACGGCGTGCAGCAGGCGAAGGGCAAGGAGATGCATCTCTGCCCGCTCCAGTTCGACATCGTCGACCGTGTCATCGCGCAGATGTCGATGCCGGGCGAGACCGTGTTCGATCCCTTCGGCGGGCTGATGACGGTGCCCTATCGCGCCATCCTGCAAGGCCGCTTCGGCATCGGGGTCGAGCTCAACCCCGGCTATTTCATGGATGGCGCGCTGCATTGCGCCGCGGCCGAGGACCGGGTCGCCATCCCCTCCCTGTTCGATTTGCTCGATGCAGCGCAGCCGGGGGCTCATCTCGAGGCTGCGGAATGAGCGAGGAATCCCTGCTCTCGGCCGCGCGGCGGGCGCGGCGCTTCTTCCTGATCGACGAGACGCATGGCGGGCTGACCAGCCTCTACCCGCTGATCGCGATGGATACGCTCGCGCTGCAGATCGAGAAGGAAACGCAGCGCGAAAAAGAGCGGGCCGCCGGGATTGACCAGCCTGCAGACGAGGCATCGTCACGGTCATGACGATGCTCGACCATGCCCTTGCCTATGCCGCGCGCGGTTGCCCCGTGTTTCCGTGCAAGGCCACGACGGATAAGGCCAACGGATCGAAGGCACCGCACCTCCCGGGGGAGAGCGAGCCCGGCCGGAAGGATGGCGGCCACTGGCTCGCCAGCCTGGACGAGAGCGTGATCCGCGGCTGGTGGAAGCGCTGGCCTTCGGCCCTGATCGGCTTCCCGACCGGCCTGCGCACGCGCTGCATCGTCGTCGATCTCGACCCGAAGGATCACCCGACCAAGGCGATGCTGGCGGCGCTGACCCGGTTCTGCGGCCATCTGCGCGAGACCGATCCGGAGACCGGCGAAATCGTCGAGCCGGTGATCGCGCGGACGCAATCGGGCGGCCTGCATCTCTATTTCGCCTGGCCGGACGAGGCTGTCTTCGCCGAGGTGTCGGAGAACCTGGCGCGGCTCGGCCGGCCGTTCTCCGGCGCGATCGGCAACAAGGCCAACCTGTTCACGCGCTTCCTGCGGGACCAGGAATGCCCGGAGGAGCTCGCCCATATCGATGTGAGGGGCGAGGGCGGCTATGTCATCGCGCCGCCCTCCGTCATGGCGGACGGAAAGCGCTATGAATGGCTGATGCCGCAGGTCTCGCGCCTGCCGGCCCTGCCGCGGCGTCTGCGTGGCGTCATCACCGGCGAATTCCTGACGGATCGGGAGCGGCAGGTGCGCCGTTCGGCGCAGCGCGTCGGCGAGCGCCATCGTACCGAAGGATGCAGCGACAGCCGCATCGCCCGCTATGTCGACGGCGCCGTGAACTGGGCCTTGGAGTTCGCGCGCACGGCCCCGGCCGGCGAGCGCAACCACAACGTCTTCCTGGCGGCCTCACATCTCGGCCGCTTCGTGCGCTCCGGCCATCTCGATCGCGGCCGCGCGGAAGCGCTTCTGCTCGCGAACCTGCCCGCCGGCGTCGCGCCGACCGAGCACAAGATCAACCAGACCATCCGCAACGGCCTCGAAGCGACCGAGCGCGGAACATTTTCACCCGACGAGCTCGGGCGGGGGAGGGCGGCATGACGGACGGCCTTATCATCGACAGTTTCGCCGGCGGCGGCGGCGCCTCGCTCGGTCTCGAGTGGGCTCTCGGCCGTTCGCCCGACTTCGCCATCAATCATGATGACGACGCGCTGCTGATGCACGCGGCGAACCATCCGCAGACCGTGCACCTGAAGGAGAATATCTGGAAGGTCGATCCCTATGCGGTGACGAAGGGGCGCCCGGTCTTCGTGCTCTGGGCTTCGCCGGACTGCCGGCATCACTCCAAGGCCAAAGGCGGCGCGCCGGTCTCGAAATCGGTGCGCGGGCTCGCGGATGTCGTGCTCGTCTGGGCCGAGACCGTGTCTCCGCAGATCATCATGCTGGAGAATGTCGAGGAGTTCGCGCAGTGGGGTCCGCTGGGCGAGGACGGCAAGCCCTGCCCCTATCACAAGGGCGCGGAGTTCGCGCGCTGGGTGCGCCATCTGGAGCGGCTCGGCTATGCCGTCGAATGGCGCGAGCTGCGCGCCTGCGACTACGGTGCGCCGACGATCCGCAAGCGCCTGTTCCTTGTCGCGCGACGGGACCGCAAGCCGATCCTGTGGCCGAAGCCGACGCATGCGAAGCCGAGCGATCCGCGCGTCATCGCCGGTGAGCTGAAGCCCTATCGCACCGCGGCCGAGATCATCGACTGGTCGTTGCCGTGCCCCTCGATCTTCCTGACCCGGGCGGAAGCCAAGGCGCAGAAGCTTCAGGTCGTGCGGCCGCTCGCCGAGAAGACGATGGCGCGGATCGCGCGAGGCTTCAAACGGCATGTGCTCGATCGTGCGGAGCCGTTCGTCGTCACCGTCAATCACTCAGGCGAGGGCTTTCGCGGGCAGGGGCTCGACGATCCCTTCAAGACCGTCACCTCATCGCGCGATGCGCACGGCCTGACGGTTCCCTATCTCGCCGGTGTCGGCGGGCGCATGGGGCAGTCCGGCGAGCGTCCGGTCGACAAGCCCTATCACACCAACACGACGAAGGCGGACACGGTCGTCGTCGCGCCCTTCCTCGCGGTGAACCGTTTCGATTCTGTGGGTCAGGTGGCGGACGCCCCCATGCCGACCGTGACCGCGAATAGCTTCATCAAGCGGCCGGGTGCAGGTGGCCCGCTGTCGGTGGTCACGCCGTTCCTGTCCTATGCCCAACAGGGTGGTGGCAACCGACCAGCCGATGAGCCGCATCACACGATCTGCGCGAACGCGAAGGATCAGAACCAGGTCGTCACCGGCTTCCTCGTGCCGCGCTATGGCGAGCGGCCAGGGCAGGAACCGCGCTCCCGGAGCGTCGAAGAGCCGGCGCCTGTCGTCGTGCCGACGGGTAACGGCGGCAACCTCGCGGCCTGCTATCTGGCGCAGCACAACACCGACATGATCGGGCACGATGCGGACAAGCCGATGTCGACAATCGTTGGCAAGGCCTGCACGCAAGCGCCGGTCATGGGATATCTGGCGACGCTGCGCCGGAACACCCGATCCATTGGGCAGGAGGAGCCGCTCGGCACGATTTCGACCTCTGGAGCCCATCATGCGCTGATTGCTCCTCACCTGACCGCCTATTACGGGACGGGTGAGGGTGCCTGCCATGATGAGCCGAGCCGCACCGTCACGACCCGCGACCGCTTTGCCCATGTCGAGGCCGCTCTCGCCCTGCCGCCGCTCACGCCCGAAATGGCCGAGCGCGCCCGCATGGTTGCTCGCTTCCTCCGGGATCATGGTGTCTGGGACGGTCCGGGCGAATTCGTCACCATAGGCGACTTCATCGTCTGGGATATCGGCATGCGGATGCTGGTGCCGCGCGAGCTGGCGCGGGCCCAGGGCATGCCTGATTCCTATGACATCACTGCGCGCGGCCGCCTGACGGAGACGGCGCAGCGCCACAAGATCGGCAACAGCGTCTCGCCGCCTCCGGCCGAGGCGCTCGCCTTCGCGAATTGCGTAGAGGCCCTGCTGTTGCCTGACGTGACGAAGCGCCGCCGGGCGCCTGTTCCGACCTGGCCGGGTCTGCCTTCTGCCCAGCCGGAATTTCTGATCGCGGCGGAGTGATCGTGACCGATTTTCCCGCCGACGATCTCACGGCCGATGGTCTTCGCGCGCTCATTCTCGACGCGGAAGCCGAGGCTGCCGCAGCCCCGCAGCCCCGCGATCCGGTGGGGCTGAAGGATGACGATGCGCGCGCACCCGATCTCGGCCGCGACCATGTCGACCGGCTCGAACTCGCCATGCGGCTGCTGCCGAACGATACCGATAATGGCAGGCGCCTGATCCACTGGCGCGGCTTCGACCTCCTCTTCGTCCGCGATATCGGCTGGCATGTCTGGACCGGATCCTTCTGGGAGCCGCTGGGTGGAGCCGAGGCCGCTCATCGGACAGCCCAGGCGGCGGCGCGCTGGATCGCGGCCGAGAGCCTCGTCATGCATCCGAGCGAGGCCGAGCAGGCCGCGATCGATGCTGGTCGCGAGGCGCGGCGGGTGCCGGAGAAGGAGCGCGACAAGGACCAGGAGCGCGCGATCGAGGAAGGGAAGAAGGCCATCGGCGCCTGGTCGAAGCGGCGCGGCCGGAGGCGCGAGTTCTCGGTTTCCTGCGGCAATGGCGCGCGCGTCGCCCAGATGCTGACGCAGGCGCAGCCGCATCTCACCGTCGGCGTCGAGGCGATGGATGCCGACCCGATGCTCGTCAATGTCGAGAACGGAACGCTCGTCTTCGAACGGGTCGAGGATCCGGATGCGCCGGAAGACAAGAAGCCCGTGCTGTTCTGGCGCGTCCGGATGCGGCCACATGATCGCGCCGACCGGCTGGCGAAGCTGGCGCCCGCGATCTACGAGCCTGATGCCGAATGCCCGAAATGGCAGGAATTCCTCGATCTCTGCCAACCCAATGCGGCGGTGCAGCGCTTTCTGCAGGTGTTCTACGGCTATTCGCTGCTCGGCATCATCGGGGCGCAGAAGCTCGTCTTCCACTATGGCGAGGGCGCCAACGGCAAATCCACGCTGATCGAGGCGCTGGCGCGATTGTTCGGCCCCTATGCCGGCACGCTCAACGCCGAATCGGTGACCGGCACGCAATCGCGCGGGGCGGGGCAGGCGACGCCCGACATCGCGCAGCTGCCGGGCAAGCGGCTGGTCCGCGTCTCCGAGCTGCCGCGCGGCGAGATGCTGCGAGAGGCGTTGGTGAAGCAGCTCACCGGCGGCGAGCCGATGATGGCGCGGCATAACTACGGCAATTTCTTCGAGCTGCGGCCCGTCTTCAAGGCGACGATGTCCGGCAACGACAAGCCCCGCATCGACGGCGTCGATCTCGGCATCTGGCGGCGGCTCTCGCTCGTCGTCTGGGCGCAGACCATTCCCGAGGATCAGCGGCGCGAGATGGAGACCGTGCTCGGCGAATTCGCCGCCGAGCGCTCCGGTATCCTCAACTGGCTGATCGCCGGCGCGCTGATCTATCTCCACGAGGGGCTGCACGAGCCGCCGGAGGTGCGCGACGCCACCAAGGCCTATCGCGCCGACATGGACCAGGTGCAGGGCTTTATCGACGCCTGCGTGCGCCGCCTGCCGCCGCCGGAGCCTCCTGACGAGCCCAGGCAGGTGCCGTCACGCCTGATCTATGAGGCCTATGAGAGCTGGTGCCTGGCCAATGCCATGAAGCCGTGGAGCGAGAAGGCCTTCAGCCAAACCCTCGAGAAGAAGGGCTTCGTCAAGCACAACGGCCGCATCCGCACCTTCGAAGGCATCGTGCTGCACGACATTCCCGACCGGCCTGAGCCCCGCAGCCCCCGGCACGGAGATGACCGGTGAACCGCGATGCTCGCAGTCGTCATGTGTTTTCGGGTGATCGCACGACTTGTGACCGCTGCGCCATGCGTTTGGCGCGTCGTGGGTCGCGAGGGTTTCGCGAGGGTGCAGATCAACCCTCGCGAGGCGAATTCGTCAGGCTTCTCAACATGATGGGTGGTGGCGCGCGAGGGTCGCGAGGGTTGTCGCGCTCCTCATAGACATGAGGGGCTTCGGGGAAGCCCCGATTTTCATTGCTCTATTGCCTATACCCGTCCTCAACCCTCGCAACCCTCGCAGCATGATAGGTAAGATTATGAATGGATTGAACAATTCGGCTTGCGAGGGTTGTCATCGATGCTCGCGGAACCCTCGCGACCCTCGCGGAGCATGGGGAGTTTGACGATGGCGAGCCTGAAGACGATCACGATCGAAGCCCTGTTGCGGTGGGCCTATCGCGAGGAGCTGCCTAAGGCGGAGACGGCCACCGTCGAGATCGGCACGGCCGTGATGGGAAGCAGCTGGGACGCCGTCGCGCAGCAGGGCGTGCTGCTTTGCGAGACCGTCAGCGACGGGCGGGTGAACGGCTATGGCGTCGTGCCGGTCCATGCCTGGTACGGGCAGGAGCCGCATGAGGACGCGTTCGCGGTGCATCGCGCCGTGAGCGAGCTTGCCACGCTCGATCTGGACGTACCCGAGGGCTGGGCGCCTCTGGCCGGCCTCGGCCTGTCCGAGGAGGAGCAGGACGAGGCGCTGCGCCGCGCCATGCCGCGGCTCGCGTCCCAGAACGGCGCCGGCATCTGGCGCCTGCGCGGCAAGCCTGCGGAGCTTCTGCGGCGCCATGCGATCCTCGGCGGCGCGCCGCACTGGCAGGCGGAGGCGCCGACGGCCCGTTTCGTCACGGTGCAGGGCAAGCCTGCATGGTTCCGCAAGGTCTCGCAGGCGATCCGGGGCAAGGTCCACTGGATCGAGGTCGACGGCTACAACAAGCGGTCTGGCCGGCCCTTTGCGGGGGCATACCGCAAGACGGTGCTGGAGCCCGATCCCGCGCAGGCCGCCATCGACCGGGCGGAATACGAGGTCTGGCACGCTTCGCTGGCGTATCTGGCTGAGGTTCTGGCAGAGCCGGGGCTGCTCTCGGCGCACCGGGTTCTGCCGCCCGCCGCACATGCCAGGCCATGGGAATGTGCTATTGTGGGTGAGGAGGTGCCGGCGTGATCGAGTTTCGTCAAACAAATTTGAGCTTCTCGGAAATCTTCGAGGCCGAGGGCCGCTGGCTTATGGGGCCGGCCATTCTCGGCGACATGATCGAGGCGGCGCGGGGCTCGGCCCCGGAAATCTATCTGGATGGATCCTCCGCCGCGCTGATGCCTCCGCGTCGAGTTACCGAGTATCTGGCTTTGGTTCCTGAGGAGCTTCGACCTTTGGTCGATGCGGCGCTCGACCGTGCGCTCGGCCGGTGGGTGGATTGGTCTTCGCTCCGGCGGAGTGGCGGCGTCAAAGTGATGCTCAGCAAGTATCTCTACATGGCCTCATCGGAGCGCTTGGCCGTGACGATCCAGGCTGATCTCGCCGCGGTGGAGTTTGATCGCAGGGCTTGCGGGGAGGGAGAGTTCTGGGAGTTTGTCAGCGATGAATTCGGCTTCGGGCGCTTTCCGCCCCAGCCGGGAAAATTGCTGCGCCCGACCGCTTGACTTGCGGCAGAGTGTTGACGTAGCTTGGCCATGCATTATCAGGTTTGAAAACGCCGCTTGGTTCATCCGGGCGGCGTTTCGCATTTCCGGGGGGAGAGCGCGATGAGTATCGTCGTTTCTCTCCAAGGCTCCGGGGTTCGCTCGCTGGCGGATGCCATGGCGGCGATCGGGGAGGGCAAGGCGCGCAAGGCGTATTCCCGCGCCATCAACCGCACCGGCGCCACCGCCATCGTCCAGACCGGCCGCGCGCTGGCACAGCAGACCGGCCTGCCGGTCCGCGTCCCGCGCAAAGCCCTGGCGAACCCGATCAAGGCGACGCCGGCATCGCTGGAGTTCTTCAAGCGTGTTCGCGGTGGCGACATCGCGTTGAAGTATTTCAAGGCCAGAGAAACCCGCCGCGGTGTCTCGGCCGCCCCGATGAACCGGCGGCGCATCTTCGCCCATCATTTCATCAAAGGCGGACTGTTCCCGAACCGCGTCGCGCTCGGCATGAACGGCAACGTCTTCGAGCCGGACACCGCGACATCGGTGTGGGGCCGGCCCTTCACCATCGCGCAGTCGGGCGTCATCCTGCCCGAGCAATTGGTGCAGGGCCGGTCGAAGGCGGCCTTCGAGCAGGCGACGCAGGGCCTCGCCCCGCGCGTCGAGCACGAGATCCGCGTCATCACCCGGGGGGTGGTGACCTGACCCGGCCGGGCCCCGGCGCGGCCGGGCCGACACCCCCCCCTGGTCAAGGGACCGTTTCCAGCGCTGCCCCCGCAGACGGGGAGAATGCCCCCGGGCTTTGCGCAGTGAGCGGGTTCGCAAGCGGTACACGCGATGCACGTTCATGCACGCGTGCAGCACGGGACATGCACGATGGAAGGCGACTGGGTCTCGATCACGGAGGCAGCGGCTCGGCTGACCGCCTCCGGTGATCGGGTCGACCGGTCCACCCTGTCGCGGTACCTGAAACAGCACGCGGAGGTTCTTCCCAAGCGGCCGGACGGCAAGGCCAATCTCGTCGAGTTCGAAGCGCTGGCGGCGCATCGCTCCGAGAACATTCGCATCCGGGCCATGCCGGCGGAGGTTCGCCCCGCCGCCCCGGGGCGCCTTGCTGCTCCGGCCGCGACCCGCTTCGCCGGGTCGCAATCCGATGGCTCGGCGCGCAAGGCCCAGGCCGATGCCGCCCTCCGCGAGATGGATCTCGCGGAGCGCCTGAATAAAACGACGCTCGTGTCCGAAGTCGATCGGGCCGGCCGGGATGCCATCGCCCTCATGCAGGCTGCTTTCGACCGCGCCTATGAGGGCGAGGCGGCCAGCCTCTCGCTCAAATATGGCTGGGATGAACGCATGGTTCGCGTGGCGCTCAAGGCGTTCGCCCGTGTCGGCACGGACATCTTCAACCGCGAGATCATGAAACGGATCGACGCGATGAAGGGCCCGACCGGCGAGGCCGTGACCGTCGAGCCGGACGATACCGACGATCCGTGACCGAGGATCTCCGGTCGGCTTTCCCGTCCTTGCCGGACGGCGAGGCTGCGCTGTTCGCCGGCCTCGCGGCAGCGAGCAAGCCCGTCGACAATCTGACCATTTCGGAGTGGGCGGATCGTCATCGCATCGTGTCGCCAGAATCCGGGTCGCCCTGGCCCGGCGAGTTCAAGACGGAGCGCGTCCCGTATCTGCGCGAGCCGCAGGATTGCCTGCATCCGGATCATCCCGCGCGGCGCGTCACGGCGCGCTGGGCGGCGCAGCTCGGCAAGTCTACGGCGATCGAGAACTGGTTCTGCTACATCGTCGACCAGTCGCCCGGCTCGATGATGATCGTTCTGCCGACCCTCGAGGAGGCGACGAAGTTCAACCGGGTGAAGCTGCAGCCGACGATCGACGCCACCAAGCGCATCAAGCATCGGGTGGCGCCGGTTTCGAGCCGCGACGAGCAGGGGTCGACCACGGCCTTCAAGCGCTTTCCCGGCGGCTTCTGCCAGATCGTCAACGCAGGTTCCTCGAAGGGCCTGCAGATGGTCTCGATCAAGTTCCTCGCGATGGACGAGGTGACCGGGTACCTGGCCGATGTCGATGGCCGCGGCTCGCCGCGCGACCAGGCCCGCGCCCGTCAGAAGATGTATGGCGACCTTGCCAAGGAATGGCAGGGCTCCACCCCCGGCATCGCTGGCGACTGCGCCATCTCGGATGATTTCGAGGATGGCGACCAGCGCTATTTCTATGTGCCTTGTCCGCATTGCGGCGTGCGCCAGGTGCTCACGCCCGAGATGATGCGGGGGCCGGACGAAGAGCAGCGGCTGCCGGCGCATCTGCGCTGCCAGTCCTGCGACGTCCCGATCGTCGATGGCCACAAGGCCGAGATGCTCGCCGGCGGCGAGTGGATCGCGACCCGGGTTCGCGAAGGCGAGGATCCGGTCCCGACCGCGATCCGGCCGGAGGATATGCCGCGCTGGCGCTGCGCGCCCTGCGAGGGGCGCTGCCGGGACTGGCAGCCGAGCTATCATCTCTGGGCGGCCTATGCGCCGCGCGAGAAGTTCGGCGCGATCTGGAAGCGCGGCGAGGAGGCTGAAGGCGACGCGACGAAGATGCGCGTCTACTGCCAGCAGGATCTCGCGGTACCCTACGATCCCGGTGGTGTCGCAGTCGATTGGGAGAAGCTGTCGGAAGCCGTTCAGCTCTCGACCTATCCGCGCGGGATCGTGCCGCTGGGAACGGCCCTGCTGGTCTCGGCGGCGGACGTTCAGGGCTACGGCATCAAGTGGACGGTCTACGCAGTCGGTCCGCGCGGCCAGCGCTGGCTGGTCGACCGGCAGATATTCGAGGGCGCGCCGGATCAGACCGATGCGCCGTGGATCGCGCTCGCCGACGCGCTCGGCCGGCAGTATCCGACGCCGTCGGGCCGGATGAAGGGCATCGACCTTTCAGGGGTCGATTCGGGCTTCGCGACCGATCGCGTCTATCGATTCTGCTCGGGGCGCCCGAACTGCTTCGCGCTCGACGGTCGTCACGATCAGGGCCGCCCCTGGCTGGGAACCCCGGTCAAACGTGACATTCGGGACGACAAGAAGCGCGTCGTCGCGAAGGTGATGCTCTATCCCGTCGGCCTCTACGACGTGAAGACGGAAGTCGCCGCCGGCATCGCCAATCTGTTGCAAGGGCCGGATGCTTCCGGCGTCTGGCCCCGGAACACGCTGCATCTCACGGCCGATCTCTGCGATGCGGAGTTCGCGCAGGAGCTGACGGCGGAGCGCCTCGTCGATCCGGACGAGCCGGTCGGTGGCAACGCCAAGAAGAAGCGCCTGGTCTCGCCCCGTGCGGGCCGGCAGTGGCGCAAGCTGGTCAACCGCAAGAACGACTGGTTCGACGCGACGGTCTACGCCTTCGCGCTGGCCTGGCACCTCGAACACAAGCGCCGGCTGAACGCCGACCGCTGGAACGATCTCATCCTCGAGCTGCATGGCGGCGACCCGGACGACGTCGATCTCTTCGGCGCGGCCGATACCGGCCCGCTCGCACCGCAACGAACGCGCATTTCCGCCGATGAGCGGGAGGCGCGCAAGCAGAAATGGGCCAATCGCACATGAGCAAGCCGCGCGTCAGGGTCAAAGCGGGGAGCGCCCCTGCGTCCTTCGCCCCTGCGCGCGAGCGTGCAACCGCCCGCTGGCTGCGCGATGGCGCCTCCGGCGTGCTGTCGATGCGTCAGGCCTCGCTCGTCGAGAGCCGCGACGAGACGCGGCGCGCCTGGCATCGGATCGCGGCATTGGCCGTCGACTTCATCCAGAACTCGGGCCGGTTGAAAGGCGCGGTCGATCAGATCATCGCCGACACGGTCGGCAACGAGCTGAAGCTGCGCGCGAAGCCGGATCTCTCGGCGCTGGGCTATAGCGCCGAGGAAACCAATGCCTTTGCCCGGATGGTCGAGCAGCGCTGGCGCCGCTATGCCTGGAACCCGGCCGAGGTCGACTTCCGCGGCAAGTTCAGCTTGCCGCAGCTGCTCGACATCGCCCTGCGCCATCACGTCGCCTATGGCGAAGCGCTCGGTCTGGTTGAGTTCATGGGCCGCTCCGAGCGACGCCGCTATGGCATCGGCACCGGAACCAAGCTGCTCCTGGTCACTCCGACGCGACTCGTGTCCGATACCAACGAGATCGAAGGCCTCTTCCAGGGCGTCCGGCATGATGAGAACGGGCGGCCGCTGGCCTATCGGCTGCAGCATCGCGAGGCAGGGCTGAACGTGAAGCGGGATCATCGCGTTCGCGATGCCCAGGGCCGCCAATTGATCGTCCATTGCTTCGATCCGTGGGATGGCGGCGATGTCCGCGGCGTCTCGCCGATCGCGGCTGCCATGCGCACCCATGCCCATAGCGAGCAGCTGCAGGACGTGACGCTTGCGACGGCGATCCTCCAGACCGTCTTCGCCGCGACGCTCACGTCCCCGGAGCCGAGCAGCGAGGCCTTCAACGCGATCGAGGCGCTCGACGACACCGAGAGCGGCTTGAAGAGGGATTTCATCGGCTATTTCGAGAACGCGCTCGATCAGGCCAGCAAGAGCCGGATCGCGCTCGACGGCACCGGGCAGGTCAGCCATCTGGCGCCCGGCGAGAAGCTGGAGCTTCACACGGCCTCGACCCCGGGAGGAGTCTATCTGCCCTTCTCGGCCGATCTCCGCCGCGAGATGGCCCGTAGTCTCGGCATCACGGCCGAGAGCTACTCGCTCGATTATTCCGGCGCCACCTATTCGAGCACCCGGATGGGAACGGCCTCGATCTGGCCGCTCAATCTGCGTCGGCGCGAGCGGATCGCCGCGCCGCTGGCGCAAGCAGGGTACGAAAGCTGGCTCGACGAGGAGATCGCGACCGAGCGCATTCCGCTGCGTGGGGGCTATACCGCCTTCCAGCGGCATCGCGACGCGATCTGCTGGGCTGAGTGGCAGGGGCCGGCGAAGCCGACGGCGGATGACGAGAAATCGGCCCGCGCGGCGAGCGAGCGGCTGCAGAACGGCACGACGACGCTCGAATTCGAGTGCGGCGAGCTCGGTCTAGATTCGAACGACGTCATCGCCAAGCGCTCGGAAGAGCGCCAGGCGCTGGTGTCTGCCGGTCTGCCCGACATTTTCGATCGTGTCCGGGGCGGCGGCCAGTCTGCAGCTTCCCGGCCTGGCGAGGTGACCACCGCATGATCGAGCCCGTCGATCCCTGCGTCGAGGCCGCGAGGCTGCGCGAGCTGCGCACGCTCATCATCACCGGCCGCAGCGAAAGCCAGATCCGCTTCGACGTCGAGGAGGTCCGTTACCACCGGGCAGACCTCGGGGCGCTCGATCGCGAGATCGCGCGGCTCGAGACTGCTTGCGACATCAAGGAGGGCCGCGCTCCGGCGCGGCGCCGCTACGCGAAACGCGCGGGCTTCCGCGCCTACTGAGGTCCATCCATGGCAGTCCTGGTCGATGGCAACGAGCTCGTTCTGACGGGCACGGTCGGTGCCTATTGGTTCGAAGACGGCTTCACCGCCGCGGAGGTGTCGGGCGCGCTGGCTCGGCTCGGCCGCGAGACCGATATCGTCGCTCGCTTGAACTCCGGCGGCGGCATCGCCACGGAAGGCACGGCGATCCACGCTGCTTTCGCGGCCCATAAGGGCAAGGTCGATATCGTCGTCGAGGGCATCGCTGCCTCCGCGGCCTCCATCATCGCCATGGCCGGCGACAGCATCACCATGGCGCTCGGCGCCGTGATGATGATCCACGACGCCTCGACCATCGCATTCGGCGATGCCGGCGAGCTGCAGAAGCGCCTCGGCGAACTCGACGCAATCAGCGGCTCGATGGCGTCGATCTACGCAGATCGGACCGGAAAGCCCGCTGCCGAGATGCGCGACCTGATGAAGGCGGAGACCTGGTTCACGGCTGAAGATGCCGTCGAAGCCGGCTTCGCCGACGCGGTCGGCGGCGCGGCCGCGGCTGAGCGCTCCGAGCCCTCCGCCTTCGCCTATCGCAGCTATGCCCATGCGCCGGCCCCGGTTCTCGCCCTGGCCGATGCGCGGGGCTGGACCGTCAACAAGCTCCTCGCGGCGTCCGCCGCCCCCATCGCTCAGACCAGGGAGAAACCCATGAGCGCCACCCCGAAGGCGGACGACAAGCCCGCCGATCTCGACAAGATCCGTGCCGATGCCGCTGCTGATGCGGTGAAGGCGGACCGCGACCGCCGCAGCGCCATCATGGCCCTGGATGAAGCGAAAGGCCGCGAGGCCCTCGCCGATCATCTCTACCTGACCGGCGCGACGGTTGATGCAGCCAAGGCCGCTCTCGCGGTTGCTCCGAAGGCCGCCGCGGCCGCGCCGGATCATGACTATGACGCCGAGCGTGCACGGGCCTCGGGGCTCGCCCAGCCCGGCGCTGCTCATGACAAGTCCCGCCGGGCTGGCGTCTCCGCTCATTCGATCTACGCGGCGCGCCGCACCGCTCACAAAGGGGCCTGACGATGGCGTTCGATACCAAGACGATGGGTCCGCGTGACCTTTCCTTCATTCTTTCGGAGGCCGGCCCGATCTCGCGCGACGCCGTGACGATCCTGTCCGGCTCCGGCGTGCTGAAGCCGGGCGCCGTGCTCGGCAAGGTGACGGCCTCCGGCAAGTTCAAGCCGGTCACGGCCGCGGCGGAAGACCCTGCCACCGGTGCCGATCTGGCTGTCGCGGTGCTGGCCTACGGCGTCGATGCGACTGCAGCCGATGTCAAGGCCGTCGTCGTGGCCCGCCTCGCCGAGGTGAAGACCTCGATGTTGGTCTGGGGCAATGATTTCGACAACGACGCCAAGAAGAAGGCTGCGATCGCCGAACTCGCCGCCGCCAACATCATCGCTCGCTAAGGAGAGCCTCATGCCCGCGATCAATATCTGGGACAATGAGGGCTTCTCCCTCGAAAGCCTGACTGCCGCCGTCAATCGGGAGCCGTACCGCCCGGGGCAGGTCTCCGCCAGCGGCATCTTCGAGGAGGACGGCGTTACCACGACCGTCGTGTCGATCGAGGAGCGCGAGGGCAAGCTGGCTCTGGTCGAGCCGTCTCCGCGCGGTGGTTCTGGCGAGACGACCGGCGATGACAACCGCTCGCGCCGGCCCTTCGAAGTCGACCACTACCAGCGCGACGACAGCGTGAAGGCCGACGAGGTGCAGAATGTGCGCGCCTTCGGCAGCGAGGACCGGCTGGAGACGGTGCAGGAGCGTGTCGAGGGCAAGGCCCAGCGCCACGCTGCTGACCTCACCATGACGCTCGAGCATCAGCGTGTCGGCGCGATCAAGGGCATCGTCACGGCGAAATCCGGTACGGTGCTTCACAACCTCTACACCCGCTTCGGCATCGCCGAGCCGGCGGCGGTCTCGCTCGAGCTCGACAGTGACGCCACTCTGGTCGGCTCGGTCTGGCAGGATGTGGTCTACGGGATCGAGGACGCCCTCGACGAGCCCTATAGCGGTATCCACGTCTATACCGGCCGCTCGCTGCACAAGATGATGTGGCAGCACAAGAGTGTCCGCGAGACCTTCGTGTTCCAGGACGCTCAGGTGCTGCGCCAGGATGTGCCGGACGTCTTCGAGTTCGGCGGCGCGACCTGGGAGCGCTACAAGACCGGCGCGAAGGCGACGGCCGACCTCGGATCGCCCTATATCGCGCACAACGAGGCGCGCGTGGTGGTCAAGGGTGTCCCCGAGCTCTTCATCACCCGTTTCGCGCCGGCGGACTACGAAGAGACGGTCAACACGGTCGGCTTGCCGTTCTACGCCAAGCAGTGGCCGCGGGGGGATGGCAAGGGTCGTCACCTCCAGGTGCAGATGAACGCGATCTCGCTCTGCACGCGGCCGGGCGTGCTGCGCAAGCTGACGCTGACCTGACCATGGCGCTCTGGCCCGATCGCCTGGCGCGGGTCCGCGCCAGCGTCGATCGGGAGCTGGCGGACCTGATCAGCGCGCGCCCGCGGCGCGTGTCGCAATATGGCGGCGCGTCGCCCGATCCCGATCGGGCGGCTTTCGATCTGGCCGGCGTGCTTCTCGTCGGGGAGGGCGGCCAGTCCGACCTCGCCGGCGGCAACACTGGCACCTGGCTTGCTCGCATTCCGGTTGGCGAGGCCGAACTGCAGGTCGATCCTCTTGTGCACCCCAAGGCGCAGAACCTGCGCAAGGGCGACCTGATCGTCGCCGTCCAGCGCGGCGGCGCGGTCTACGAGATCGCCCGCGTCGATCCGCCCCGTCGCAATCGCATCGTGTTGAGGCTCGCGGCCCAATGAGCTTGTCCCGCCTTGCCATCCGTCTCGCGACGGTGAAGGCGCTTGCCGGCCGCACCATGGCCGGCGGCGCCGTCAGCGACAGCCAGGTGTCCGCAATCGACGTCGCCGCGGCCGAGCACAAGCACCCGTTCATCGCCGTCTATTCCGATGACGGCGAAGCCTCGGGTGTCGGCCGCGACATCAGCGGGAACGGCGCGTTCTCGCTGGCGGTCGAAATCGGCGTGACCAGCAAGATGCGCTATCGCCTTGACAGCGGCGAGGACGAGGTCGTCGACGCGCTGGTTCCGACCGACGCGCTGATGGAGATGACGCTCGACCTGATCGCGCGCCAGATCGTCATTGCGCTTGCCGACCCGACCAATGACTGGGCGAATCTCTGGCGTCGTCTCGTACCGAAGGTCGGGCGGGTCCGGACACGGCGGGGTGCCTCGGCCGACAAGCTGCTGCGCTTTGCCGGTCGGCAGATGGAAATCGAGGTCCACCCGCTTGGCGATCCGCCCTTTGGCAAGCCGCCGGCCGGCGTCTGGTCGGACCTGCTGGACGCGATCGAGCAGGATACCGATCCCGAATTCCGCAAACTGGCGGCCGTGATCCGGTCGTCCATCGTCGGCGATCCGCAGCCGCCCTCCTGGCGCATCGAGCAGGCGCAGCTGGCGCTGACGGGCGGCGAGGCCGTCGCCTTGCAGATAACGCCGGCCGAAGGCCTCGGAGATGCTGATGTCGACCTCGGCGAAGTGGTTCTGACCGAAGGATCTGGCGGATGAGCGATATCCCCGACGACCTGCCCGGGCAGATCCGCTGGATCGCGGATCAGCTCGCCGACCAGAAGCGCCGCGACCGCAACCGCAAGCGCACCGGCACCATCGTCGAGGTCGACAACGCGAAGGGGCTGGCGCGCGTCGAGTTCTCGGACCGCGACGGGCGGAAATTCATCGGCCCGCCGATGCCGTGGGGCGAGATCGCGGCTGGCGAGACAAAGACGCATATCGCGCCTTCGCTCAACCAGCAGGTGACGGTGATTTCAGAGTCTGGCGATCTCGCGGATGGGGAGATTTCCATGTCCGTCCCCTCCAACGCCAATCCCCGGCCGCATGACGGGCCGGAGATGGTCATCACGCGCGGCCAGGTGCGGTTGTTCATCTCCGGCGACACGCTGACGATCGATGCACCAACCATCGCCCTCAGCGGGCAATCGATCAGCTGCCGCGCCCAGTCGATCAGCTATGAGGCGTCGAGCGGCGAACTCGCATGAGCAAGCCGATCGTACGGCTCGGCGACACGTCGAGCCATGGCGGCGCGGTCACCTCGGCCGCCTCGCGCTGGAACTGTGTCGGCATCGCGATCGCACGCCGCGGCGATGCGTTCGTCTGCCCGATCCACGGATCGCAAACGATCGCGTCGGGCTCCGGCAAATACCAGTGCGAGGGCGCGCCGATCGCACGCCAGGGCGACACCATCACCTGCGGCGCTTCGCTCGTCTCCAGCCAGTCGAAATGGACCTGTGCCTGATGCCCGATGGAAACGGCCTCGACCGCCGCACCTTGAAGCGCATCTCGGGCTGGGCTCATGTCCAGCAGTCGATCGAGGTCATCCTGACCACGCCGCTGGGATCGCGCGTGATGCGTCGCGATTTCGGGTCGGCCTTGTTCGACCTGATCGACGCCAAGATGACGCAGCGCCGCGTGCTGGCGCTCTATGCCGCCGCAGCTATCGCCATCGCGCGATGGGAGCCCAGATTCCGGCTCACCCGCTGCTCGATGTTCACGGGTGACGGTCGCCTGGTCAGGCTCGGCCCGACGGGCAAGATCTCGATCGAGCTCCATGGAAACTATTATCCGCGCGGCCATCTCGGCGATTTCAGCATCGTCGAGGATGCCACCGTGCGCGTCGTGAGGCCGTCATGACGACGCATTCCGTGATCGACCTGTCGCGCGTCCCGGCGCCCGACGCCATCGAGGCGCTGGACTTCGAGACGCTGCTTGCCCAGTTCAAGGCGCGCTTCCTCGCCTGGTGGGAGATCGAGCGCGAGCGCGATCCGACGCTGCCGGCCTACGATGTCCCGGATCTCGAAACCGATCCCGTCATCATCGTCGGCCAGGCGTGGTCCTATCTTAGGCTGCTCGACCGGCAACGCGTCAATGACGGCGTCCGGGCGGTGTTCGCTCCGTTGGCGCGCGGAAACGACCTCGACGTCGTCGCGGCGCGCCAGAACGTCCAGCGCCTCGAGATTTCCGCGGGCGTCTTCGAAAGCGATGCGCAGCTGCTGAACCGCTACCTGCTCTCGTTTGGGCGGGCATCGGCCGGGAGCGCGGACAGGCTCCTTTTCGATGCCTATACCGCCTGGCCGGCGATGCTCGACGCACGGGTGAACGGCTGGGCCGTCCATGGGCGCCGCGGCGAAATCGATCTCGTGATCGCCGGCCCCGGTGGTCCGACGCCACCTGACAAGATCGCGCTGGTCCGCGCCGCGGTGACGGCGGCGAGCGCCAAGCCGGAGGCGATCGGCGTCTTCGTTCTGGCCGCGACCGTCCGGCCCTATTCCGTCGAGCAGACGCTGCGCGTGCCGGTCGGTCCGGATGCGGAGCTTGTCCGGCTGGAAGCCGTCGCGCGGGTCCGCTCCGTCGCCGACGCCCGGGCCTCGATCGGTGCGACGGTGCAGCGGGACCATCTCGCGGGGGCGGCGTTCGGTCCTTCCATCGTCTCGGCGGCGCATCTCGCCCCGACCGCGGATGTCGTGTGCAGCGCATACGAGATCCCGATCTGCAGCAACATCGACACAGCCGTTGAGGTCGCCTCCTGATGCCTGTCCCGCCGCTCGAAGGGGCAGCGAGCCCCGGCGAGCGGGCTTTGCTGCATGCGATGACGGATGCCTTGCCCGTCCCCATCCGGCAGGCTGTCAGCCCGCCGGACACGCCGGTCGCGTTCCTGCCATTCCTGGCGGTCCATAACGGGGTCCGGCTGTGGTTCGGGGACTGGAGCGTGGCCCGCAAGCGCGCCATCACGGCCGAATGGTCGGAGCTCGCGGACCTGATCGGTACCCGGCCGGGCCTGGTCGCACTGCTGGCCTATGTCGATGCGACGCTCGTCTCGACGATGGCGCACCCCCGGCGTTTCGTCATCGGTCGCTCGACGCTCGACCGCGAGCCGCTCAATTTCCCGGCTTTCCGGGCGCGCTACCTGATCAAGGTCAAGCTGAAGCGGCACAAGCGCGCTTTCGTCATCGGCCGCAGCGCGCTCGACCGCGGCGCCTTCACCGGCGTCGACGGCGAGCCGATTCGCCGGGCCCGGATCGCGGCCACCGTCGCGAAGGGACCGGCCACCCAATACCTCGCCACCTTCCAGTGGCGCCGGCGCCCCACCTTCGGCGACGCGATCGGCTTCGCCTCCGGCCACCATTTCGGCGACTTTCTCGACCGAGCGAGCCTCTAGGAGAGACCATGACCCGACGCGTCCTCTTTAACGAGGCCGAATTCGGCAAAAGCGAGGATCTGACCGATATCGGCCGCTTCGCGCAGGCCGCAATGGACAACCTCGTGGCCGACGCCATCGGCTATCCCGCGCACTGGAGCGGCTTCACCGCGAGCCAGCAGTCCTCACAGATCGTGCGGCTCACGCCAGGCCGCTACTACACCGGCGAGATGGTGTACGAGGCACTCGACGAGACCGATATCAACCTGCTCGTCTCGATCCCGCTCGCCTCGTCGGATCAGCGCTGGGTCGCGATCATCCTGCGCGGCTCTGTCGAGGAAGAGATGGCCCTGCGCTATCTGGAAACCTCGACCGATGTCGAGACCTCCGAGCCGGTCCAGTTCACCGTGCCGAAGGTCGCAGCTCGCAAGGTCGGCTTCACGCGCCAGCTCGGCGAGGCCTCGCCGGCGCCGGCCGCGCGCCCGGTCATCGCCGAGAGCGATGCCGTCGTCGCCTGGGTGCTGCTGGGTTCGGCGGGCATTCTCGCCATCGAGCCGGGCGAGCCGTCGCGGGTAAAGTCGCTCTACGAGGTCGAGGGACGCGTCTCAGACCTCGAGGACGACGTGACGGGCATCTCGACCCGCACGACGGCCATCGAAACCGACATCGTCAACATCGCCGCTCGGCTGCGCGATATTCCGCGCCCCGCCATCATGAGGCAGATCCAGCGTAACCTCGGCCAGCTCAACCGCGAGATCGTGTTGCCCGAGGAAGCGCGGGCCCATGTCTTCGATTCCTTCCTGACCTGGGACATCTGGGACCCCACACATGCCGCCTGGCGCGGCCGCGTGCGTGAGGGTGGCCGGGTTCCCTATACCAGCGAGAGCATCTCGCAATTGACGCTGGCGACGGCGGACGATCCGGCGGTGATGATCCGCAACGGTCGCATGATCCCGGCCTTCGACGAGATCGTCAGGATCGCCAACGAGGGGCACGACGCCGCCCTCAACATCAGCCAGCTCACCCACACCGTCGTCACGGCGACCCGTCACGAGGTCGCGCGCTCGCGGGTCGCGTGGGGCACCGCGCAGCTGGTCTGCACCAACACCCAGTACTGGGCGAACCAGCTGGCAGGCGTGCAGATCGGCCAGATGTTCACGCTCGACGGCGAGACCTTCCTCCTCGAAGGTTCGAACGGGCTCGTGCACTACTCCGGCCAGGATATGTATCGCCATATCCGCCGCGCGATCGTGGAGGAGTGGAGCGAGGTCTGGTGGACCTATGAGAACACCGAGGTCGGGCTCAACGGGTCGGTCTATGCGCAGAGCTTCCTCAACGCGCAGCCCTTCATCGCCACCGCGATCGAGCTCGATTTCGAGAAGGTTGGCGCAACCGGCGACGTGACGGTGATGCTCTGCACCTGCAGCGCCATAGGCGCGCCGGATTTCGGCCAGGTGATCGCCCATGTCACGAAGGCCCGCGACGCTCTGGTCGTCGGCTGGAACGAGTTCGTCATCGATTACACGCTGCTCGAAGCCGGCAAGCGCTACGCCATCGTCACGGTCACGACCGGCAACCACTCGATCTGGTGCACCGGCGCCAACAAGTTCACGGGCGGCACCCGGTTCGCCTGTACCGACGGGGTGTTCCAGCAGGGTGATCTCTCGGCCGACTTCGCCTTCCGGGTGCGTGGTGCCCGGATGCGCCAGCCGCGAACCGAGATCGCGTTCGATCCGGTCGCTCTCGCCGGCGGCATGACGGATGTCGAGATGGTCATGAAGTCCTGGGCGCCGGGCGGGACGGCGCTGGAGTGGCAGTTCCGGCCGAGCGGTCAGCCGAACTGGTATCCGATCGAGGACGACTATCCCGGCGGCGGCCATCCGCTGGCGAGCCTGCCGGCCCTGATCGAGCTCAAGCTCGTCATGCTCGGCACCGCCGACCTCGCACCGATGGTGGTGGTGGACAACAAGCTCAAGTGTCGCGTCGGACGTAACTCCGACGAGGCCGTCCTTGTCAGCAAGGTCGTCAATTTCGGGCTCTCGGCGACGCAGATCGTCACACAATACCTGCTCGACGCCTTCGACGACACGATCCACGACTTCACGCCGCAGGTCATCGTCGGCGCGACCACCTATCCGGCGACGGCCACCACGGTCTCGATCGACGTGGACGATCCGAAACGACGCTTCGTCGAAAGCACCTTCACCGTGCCGCCGACGACCAGCGCTCGCATGGCGCCGAAAATCGAGACCGACAACGTCGTCGACGTTCCCTTTGTGAACAACGCGATGATCATCGCGACCTGAGGTCTGCTCATGCCGAAAGCCACGCCTCCGGCGGCCGCGCCGCCCTATGACCCGAGCCTCATCTACGACGTCCGGCTCAACCAGATCGTGCGGGTCGGCGCGCTCAGGCTGTTGCCGCGCAATCAACACAGCCTGAGCGGCGCGGTGCTCAACGCGCTCGTCGCCGAGCATGGCCAGGAGATCGTCGATGCCGCCGCTCCCCGCGAATGATTATGCGGTCGAGGCGACCGACGAACTGACGCCGGCACTGTGGAATGCGGTCTTCGCCTCGATCGCGGCACGGCTGGCAGCGCGCGAGGCACTGGAGGCGACCTTCCAAGCTTTGATCACGGAAGGGACGCAAGCCGCGCTTGACGTCATCAGTCAGAATGTCGCCCCGCAGCTCGAAAACCTGCTCGAGTCTGTGGCTGACCTGCGTCAACAGGTTGAAGAGGTGATCGGCGACGGCAACGCGCCGAACGCCCTGAAGCTCGGCGGCGAGCTGCCGGAATTCTATCTGGCGCTGGCCAACGCGACCGGGACGCTTCCTTACAACAAGGTTGTCGGAATAGACGCGGCCATTGCGGCGGCGGTTGCGGCTGGCGTTGCAGGGCTGGTCAATTCGGCGCCGGGCGCTCTCGACACGATCGGCGAGCTCGCCGCAGCACTCTTGAACGATCCGAACGCGATTTCGGGCATTCTGACGGCTCTCGGCAACCGCCTGCGCTTCGATGCTGCGCAGGCGCTGACCGGGCCTCAGCTTGCTCAGGTGCTCGCCAACCTTGGCAGCAACGCGGACGGTCGTGACATCTTCAAGAATGCCAGCGCTTTCGGAGCGACCTGGGCCAAGTTGGCGAACGCTGATGCTGCGCGCGCCGCGCTCGGTCTCGGCTACGAATTCATCGGCTATCAAAAGCTGCCGGCTGCCGCCGCGTCGATCAATTTCGTTACTAACGTAGGTAACTACGTTAATCTTCGTGCGGTCGGAAAAATTATCTCTGTTACTGGCGGAGGCGCCCCTTGTTTCCGACTGAGTAAAGATGCAGGCGCTAGCTGGCTTTCCGGTGCAACTGATTATTTTGGGCAGGTTGGATACTTCGCAGGTGGCGGATACGCTGCGGGTACTGTGTCTCAGAGTTATAGCATTATGAGCGGGGCCGCCATCTCAGCGGGATTTCCAACTAAAATTAGTCTTGAGCTTACTGGCGTCAACGAAAATGGACCTACACATCACGATGGCCGGAGCACCTGGAATAACAACGGAGGGGCGGTAATCCTCGACTTCCATGGCGGACAGACCAACAGTGCCGGCGCGAATGCAGTCCATAATGGCATTCAATTCTTTTCGAACGTGGGTCAGCTCGCAGCCGGAAGTTACATCTTTCTGTACGGTCAAAGGACTCCCCCATGAAAAGCATGATCGACGGCGAGATGGTCATTATCCCGGCCGAGCAGGTCGCGGCGTTTACCGAACTGTGGGCGACGCCTTCCGTCGTACCGATCCCCAACATCACCCGCCGGCAGCTTCGGCTCTGGCTTGTGCGGCAGGGGATCGCGCTCGCAGATGTCGAGGCGGCGATCGGCTCACTGCCGGCACCGGTCCGAGCTGAAGCGCAGATCGAATGGGCCGATGCATCGGCCTATGAGAGGAGCAATCCTCTAATCGGCAGCATTGGTGCCGCGATCGGACTTTCGCCGGAGCAGATCGACGACGGCTTTCGAGATGCCGCGACCTACTGAATTCCCACCGCCGCGCACGCGGCGCGCCATCGCTCACCCCGCCACCAGGCGCCCCATCCGGGCGCCTTTTTCTTTGCCCGAAGGAGCGCCTGAATGGCCGACCTGTCCTATTTCCATGGCGTCAATCTCGATGAGAGCCCGGATACGCCGAGCGTCCTGCGGCTCAAGAACCACGGCGTCACCTTCCTGAACGGTCATGCCGACGATGCCGACCCGGCTGCTTTCCCGATCAATCGCCCGACGCTGGTCACCTCGCTGAAGCAGGGCGTGGCGCTCGGTGCCGCCGGCTCGCTGCTGCGCGACCTGCGCACGATCCTCGAGGAGGGCGGATCCTATGTCGTCGTCAACCGGGTCGAATATTCGGCCACGCCGGCGACGCTCGCGGCGAACCTGATCGGCGATCCCGTCGAGCGCACCGGTCTCTATGCGTTCCACCGCGTTAAGGCCCTCACCGGCTACCAGCCGCGCGTGATCGTGACCGAGGGCGACACCGGCAGCTGGATCGCCGACGGCGTGGTTTCGGTCGCGCTCTCCGGCAACGGCCTGAACCTGACCGAGGCGCCCGTCGTCACCGCCACGGGCGGCGGCTCGGCCGCCGGCAAGGTGCTGCCCACGCTGGAGGCGGTGATGGGGACGGGCTCGGCCGCGGGCACCGTCGCCAGCGTGCGCGTGCTGACGCCCGGCAAGGGCATGACCGTGGCCCCGACCATCGCCTTCTCCGGCGGCGGCTCCGACGCCGGCAAGGTTCTGCCGGCCGGCGTGACCAATCTCGGAGATGTCGGCAACGCCTTCGTCTCGGCCCTGCGCACCATCTGCCATGCCGATGGCGCCCGGGCGCGGGCCTATATCCACGGCCCGAACACCACGAATTCTGACGCGGTCCGCTTCCGCAACACCATCAATTCGGACCGCATCCTGGTGATCGACCCGCTCGGCATCAAGAATGTCGACGACGTGCCGGTGATCGTGCCGTCGGCGCCGGTCTTCGCCGGCGTCCGCTCGCGCGTCGTCGCCTCGGCCGAGGGCGTCTCGGGTTCCGTGTCCAACAAGATGATCCGCACGCTCGACGGCGCTGCGCGGACGATCAATTACCCGCTCGATTCGAACTACCTGAACGAGCATCAGGTCAACACGATCATCAACGAGCGCGGCGGCCTTCGCACCTGGGGCTCGCGGCTCGCGGCCGAGAACATCCTCTGGCAGTTCGACAGTGTCCGCGCCACCGCAGACATGGTCAATGAGGCGCTGGAAGACCTCTACTTCCTCTATGTCGACCGCAAGTTCACGCGCGGCAACCTGAAGATGATGGTCGAGGACGGCAACGCCGCCCTGCGGGTCTTCACGCTGAGCGAGGACATCCTGGGCGGGCGGGTCTGGCTTTCGGATCTCAACGTCCCGTCGCTCAATGCGCAGGGCAAGGTCTTCCTGAACGTCGAGTTCGAGCCGGTCGGGCTGATGGAGCAGATCCACGTCACGACCCATCGCAACATCCTCTACTACCAGCTGCTGCTCGATAGCGTGCGCGGGGCCATCGAAACCGGCCCGCTCAGCCTCGCCGCCTGACCTCTCCTGTTCCAAATCGGCGCCCAGACGCGCTCCCGCCGCCCCCGCGCCGGCGGGCCTGCCCTCATTCGGAGCTCTGAATGTCCAATCTTCCGAAGTTCATCCTGCGCAACTGCACGCTCTGGGCCGATCGCCAGAGCAAGCTCGGCCAGATCGGCGATATCACCGTGCCGGTCCCGACCGACAAGCTGGAGGAGATGCGCAACAGCGGCATGATCAAGCCGCGCGAAGTCAAGATGGGCCTGGAGAAGACCGAGTTCTCCTTCAAGATGCCCGGCCTCGACCCGCAGGTGATCAAGCTGTTCGGGCTGCGCCCCGGCGTCGACACGCCCTTCATGGTGACGGGTGCGCTGGTCGACGAAGACGGCGTTGACCACTCCGCCGTCATGACCATCCGCGGCTTCATCAAGACGGCCAACGGCGGCACCTGGCAGCCCGGCGAGCGGGCCGAGAACGACTACGCCGTCGCCGTCCACTACTACAAGCTCGAGATCGACGGCGAGAACCTGCTTGAGGTCGACGATTTCGACATCAAGGTCGGCGGCGTTTCGCAATATGCCGGCCAGCGCGCCTCGATGCTGCTCTGACGCTCGACGCCTTCCTCCTTCCTCCGGAGATTTCCATGCCGAACACGACCGAGAATTTCGACCCTGTCATTGTGTCGCTGATCGTCCCGATTGAGCACGGTGGTACTTCCTATCCCGAACTCACCTTCCGCGAGGCCGAGCTCGGCGATCTCTGCGCCGCCGATGCGGTGTCCGGCGAGATGCAGAAGACCGCCGCCATTCTCGCCGGTATGGCCGGCGTGCCGATCCAGGCGATCCGCAAGCTCAAGGCGCGCGATCTTTCGGTGGTGACCGACAAGGTCGGGCATCTCATGGGAAACGAGAAGAAGCCGACGACTGGAGCAACATAGCCGCCGTCATCTCGCATGTCGGCAGCACGCCCCTGCCGCAGGTTTTGCGGATGAAGCCTCGCGAGGCGCTGCACTGGTTCGGCCGCTATGTCGAATTGCTGCGCCTGCCCCGTCCCGTAGTCATGGTGGCCTGATCCGATGGCGCAGCTCCGCTCCGATCTGCTGATCCGTCTCACGGATCGCGCCTCCGGCCCGGCCCGGGGCATCCTCGGCCTGATGAACCGGCTGCGCTCGGTCGGCGCCGGGGCTGGCGGCGGCCTGGCGGCCGTCGGCGATCGCGCTACGCGCAGCTTCTCGATGCTGCACGTCAAGCTGCTCGCGGCCACGGCCGCCGCCTATGCGCTCCAGCGCAGCGTCGCCGGCATGGTGACGCCGGCGGCCAGCTTCGAGACCGGCCTGCTCGACATCGCGCAGAAGGCTGATCTGTCCGACGCCAGCATGCACCAGCTCGGCGAGCGCGTGCGGAAGCTCGCGAAGGACGTTGGTCGTGGCGCCAACGATATGGCGAAGGGCGTCGACACGCTCCTGGGCTTCGGCCTCGATGTCGATAAGACCATGGAGGCTCTTCCCGGCATCGGTCGGACGGCGACGGCTTACAATGCCGAGGTGACCGACCTTGCAAAGGCAGTGTTTTCCTCGATCGACAACCTGAAGGTTGCGGCGAAGGATGTGCCAAAGATCCTCGATTCTATGGCCTATTCCGGCAAGGCGGGCGCCTTCGAGATCAAGGACATGGCCGCTGAGTTCCCCGCGCTCACGGCGTCGGCCCAGGCGCTCGGTATGACTGGCGTCGATGCTGTCTCGAAGTTGACCGCGGCGCTGCAGATCGCTCGCAAGGGCGCAGCCACAGGTTCGGAAGCTGCAACCAACACCGCCAACCTGATGCAAAAGATCCAGTCTCAGGATGCAGTGAAAAAGTGGAAGGCCTTCAACGTCGATATTCGCGGGGAGGTCAAGAAGACCCAGAAGGCTGGCGGCGACATCTTCGTGATGCTTGCCGAGAATGCCAATAAGGTGCTCAAGGGCGATCTCGCCAAGCTTGGAGATCTCTATCAGGACGAGCAGGTGCAGAAATTCCTGCGGCCGCTCATCCAGAATTTGGAAGAGTACAAGCGAATTCGGGACGGGGCCCTTAGCGCACGCGGTGTTGTCGATCAGGATTTCGGACGCCGAATGAAGACCTATGAGGGGCAGGTTCGCCGCCTCTCGGGAGCTTTCGAGGACCTGCGGATTGCGTCCGGCCGGCGATTCCTCGGCCCGCTGACAGCCGGCATGGAGCAGCTCTCCGGCATCCTGAACTCGATGGACGGGCGTGTATCCATCCTGGACCGCCTGGGCAATTCCATCCGTGGGCTGGTGACGGGTATCATGGGCCCGGGCAGCGAAGGCGGGATGGCGCAAGCCTTCGGCAAGCTCGGCGACCTGATCTTCGGCAAGACCGAGACGTTCTCGGCCGATGTCGACGCCATGGGGCAGAGCTTCGAGAAATTCCGCCAGATGGGGTCCGCGCTGCGCGAATTCGCGGCGGCGATCGGCGGCTTCGTCTCCGGCTTCCAGCAGCTGACCGGGCTCGACCTCTCATCGCTGTCGGTCTGGGCGCTGAAACTGGGAGCGGCGGCGGTCGGCATCGGCATTTTCGCCAAGGCCATCCGTGGCCTCACCTCGGCCATCCTGGCATTGACCGGCATGAAGATGCTCTGGTCGCTCGGCAAGAAAACAGGCTCCCTGATCAGCGCGCTGCGGCCGGCGGGCGCGGCCGCGCCGCCGGCCGGGTCGCCGGCCGCGCGCCCGGGCGGCGGCAATGGCTCCGTGCCGGCTGTCGGCGGCTCGCGTCTCGGCGGCGTCGAGAGCGTGAAGACGCCGCGGCCGATGGGCGCCTGGAGCATTCAGGATCTGCAGAAGCGGGTTTCCGCGATGCTGTCGGAGGCGCCGCAGGCAAGCCTGATGACGCGTCTCGGCAGCGTGCTGAAGAACGGTCTGTTCGCGGGGGCGGTCGAGTATGTCGGCCGCACTTCGATGGATGCCGGCCTCGACCAGGTCGACAAGCGCCTGGGCCTCGACACGTCGAACCGGCCCGATCCCGGCCTCGTCCCGACGGTCCAGCGCCTGATCGGGCATTTCGAGAGCTGGTTCGGCTCGGGCAGCAAGAAGGGATCCGACCAATCAGCGGGACCGTTGAAGACGAGCGATCTTCAGGGTCTCCTCCAGCCGAAAGGGACGCAGGACGTCCGGATCACCAACCCTCCGCCCGTGCCGAGCGTGCCGGTTTCGGTCAGCGTGGTCGTTAATGCGACTACGAATGCGAGCGCGGCTGATATCGGCGCGGCTGTCGGCAGGCAGGTTGGCGCGCAGACGAAGCGCGCGCTCGAGGGTGCATTCTCTGACGCCGCCAACTAGTTTCCGGCGATCCGGCGAACCAGAGACGGCATGTGGATCTTTGCTGCTGGCGCTTTCACCAGGCGCCGGCAGCCTTCCATCTCCGTTTCCCAGTCGCGGGCGCGATCCCGCATGATCTTCGCTCGTGCCGCAGGTGCGGGGCGCTCGGCGAGGATTGCGTCGGAGAGGATCACTGAAAGCTGCTTTGCCGCGTATTCGCAGTTGAACAGCCTTTCGCTGTCCTTACTGGCGGTATCGAACTCGAATGCTTCGGCGCGGGCGTCCAGCGTTGCTTTCAGCTTTTGATTGGCGACGCGGTCAAATGGGCTTGTCTCCAGGGCTCGGGCCGTGCTGGCCGTCAGATCATAGAGCGCCCTCGCGGAACGCCTCTCGTCCGCGCTCGCCGCCGTGGCCGTGGCGATCATCACCACGTAGCCGATTGAGAGAGCATATTTCATGACCAATCCTGTTTCCATGGCGCTGGGCCCGTTCGCCTTCGAGGCGATCGGCTTCCATTATGACGGGCTGGCGCGGTCCGTGAACACCAGCTGGAGCGATATCGAGGTCGCACAGCGGCTCAATGCCCAGCAATGGCTCGGCCCGACCAGCGACGAGGTGACGATCAAGGGCGTGCTGTTCCCCTTCGAGTTCGGCGGACAGGACAGCCTCGACGGCGTGATCGCGGCCGCGGAATCGGGCGAGCCGATGATGTTCGTCGCCGGCGATGCGGCAGATGGCCGGATCTATGGCTATCACACCATCCAGGGTGTCGAAGAGGATCGCGGCTTCATCGATCGCGCCGGGATCCCGCGCCGCAACGCCTATCTGATCAAGCTCAAGCGCTACGACGGCGAGGTGGATTCCTCGGATGTCGTCGGAAGCCTGCTTTCGCTCCTGGGGTAACGCCATGACGCCATTTGTGACGAGGCAGGGCCAGACCGTCGACATGGTCTGCTGGGAGCACTACCGCCGCACGGCGGACATCACCGAGATCGTGTTCGACGCCAATCCCGGTCTCGCCGATCTCGGCCCAGTCCTGCCTATGGGCACCCGCATCCTGTTGCCGGACCTGCCGGTCCCCCAGCGCGAAGCTCGCAAGCTCACCAGCCTCTGGGACTGATCCATGCATCCGATGATCGAACTGACGGTCGACGGCAAGCCCGTCGCCGGGGCATTCTATGAGCGCCTGATGGAGTTCAGCTGCGAGGACAAGGAAGGCATCGAAAGTGATCGCTTCGATGCCAGGTTGCTCGACGGCCCGCCGGCGTTCCTCGAGATGCCGCGCAAGGGCGCCGTCGTCGTCGCCAAGCTGGGCTATCGAGAGACCGGCCTTCGGCAGGTCGGCCGCTATGTCGTCGACACGATCAAGGGCGCATGCCTGCCCTATTCGGTGTCGATCGGCGGGAAGGCTGCGGATCTGCGCAAGGGCAAGCTGAAGACCCGCAGCGAGAGGCATTGGGACAACGAGACGGTGCAAAAAATCGTCGAGGATGTCGCCGGAGATGCGGGATGGTCGGCGAAAGTCTCGGAAGCGATAGGGCAGCATCGATATAAGTGGTTCGGACAGCAAGACGAGACGCCCGGCCATTTTCTCGAGAGGTTGGCGAGGCGCCATAATGCCTTGTTTGCCGTCAAAGACGGTATCGTGATCTTCGCCGAGAGGGGGGCGGGTTTGTCGCTCTCGGGCGCGAGCATGGGCCAGGTCATCGTGACGCCTGACCGGGTGATCGAGGGCACGCTCGAATACGAGTTCAACGACCGCCAGGCCTATGGGAAGGTCACGGCCTATTATCAGGACCGGAACAAGGCCAAGCGGATCGAGATGGAGGTTTCGGCCGGCGGGGCGAGCGACAGCGTCTACCGCCTGCCCGAGCCCTATGCCGATGCAGCCGAGGCGGACAAGGCGGCGCAGGCCAAGGCCAAGCAGCTGAAGCGGGGGGAGGGCTCCTTCTCGGTCGAGATGCCGGGCGATACCGGCCTCGTCGCCGGCGCGCCGCTGATCTGCCGCGACATCCGCCCCGGCCTCGACGGCGTGCCCTGGCTGATCGACGGCGTCACCCATAGCTTCAGCAAGGCGCAGGGCTTCCGCTCGAAGATCTCGGCCAAGCTCTGGGACGGCCAATCCGGCAAGGGCGCTGGCACCGGCGCGGGTGCCGGCTCCGCGTCGGGCGACACGCCTGCTAAGCCGCCCCCGCCGAATGCGCCCGACAATGTGAAGGCGGGCGCCCCGGACGGCTGGGGCGCCGGTGGCCTCAGGCTCGATCAGCGCTGATCCTTCACCCGCATCGTTTCTCAACCGGCCCGCCGCGCGCGGGCTTTTTCATGTCTGGAGATGACCATGGACAAGACCGTGCCCGCCGGCGCGGCGCTTCTGCTCGACTTCATCGGGCAGACCGAGGCGCCGCGCGGCTATGACACCATTTACGGCAACAACCAGGGCAAGCTGCCGAAGCCGCTGACCGGCATGACGATCGGCGAGGTGCTGACGGCCCAGCCGGGCTGGACGAAGTCCTTCGGATCGAGCGCGGCCGGGCGCTACCAGATCATGAAGGCGACCCTCGAGGGCCTTCTGGCCGATCCGAAGCTCGGGCTGACGCGGTCCATGCGGTTCGACGCGAATTTACAGGACCGGCTCGGCTTTCACCTGCTGAAGCGCCGCGGCTATGCGGCCTTCATGGCCGGGCAGATCGGCCTGACGGCGTTCGGCAAGAGCCTGGCGCAGGAATGGGCCTCCTTCCCGGTCCTCTCCGCGACCCAGGGCAACAAGCGCAAGGTCGAGCGCGGGCAGAGCTATTATGCCGGCGACGGGGTCAACAAGGCGCTGGTGAAGCCCGAGACCGTCGAGGTCGTGCTGTTCAATGCCCGGGCTGCGGCTTCCGCGCCGCCCCCGCCGGACATCCCGCTGCCGCGCGAGCCGATCGCCTGGAACGATGCGGCGGCGCTCACCGTCGGCGGCGTCACCATCGTCAAGCCCGCCGATCCGAAGCCGCAGGGCTTCCTCGCCTGGCTGAAATCTCTGTTCGCCTGAACCGCCGCGGCCGGTCCCGCCGCTCCCTCGACAATGGAGTTCCCCATGATCCGACGCTTCACCGCGGCGCTCGCCGTCGCTTGCGCGCTTGTGCTCGCCGGCTGCCAGACCCGCCTCGACAATCCGACCGCCTGGGGCCAGATCGCCGCCGGCGTCGGCGCCATCATCGGCGAGACGAAGGTCGATCCGCAGATCGCGAAGGTGAGCGCCAAGCTCGCCAAATACTGCACGGAGCTGCAGACGGCCGCGCTCGCGGTCGACGCCTTCGCGCCGGACAATCTCCAAGCCGCGGCGCGCGACGGCCGCATCGCCATCTCGACCTTCTGCGCGAGCCCGCCGAAGAACGTCGCCGAGGCCATCGCCGGCGTGGTCACCGCCTATGCCGCGATCGCGGCGGCGCGCGCGGAGGATTGAGCCATGGGGGCGATCACTCCGTTCCTGCCGCTGATCCGGGTCTGGCTGTTCGGCCAGATCGTCTGGGCGCTCGGCAAGGCCGGTCTCCCGGCCGAGCATGCCGCGCCGCTGACCGACTGGCTCATGGGCGGCATCCCGCTCGTGCTGACGGTCGCCTATGGCGCCTGGGCGTCCTGGCGAGAGAGGAAGCCCGCCTGATGGCCGACCTGCCTCCTGACTGGCTTCACCAGCTCGTCGGGGTGAAGACGCCGCATGTCGTCGCCGGCATCGCCGGCGGCGTCGTGCGCGGCTTCGTCTCGAAGGGCTTCACCTGGCCACAGCGCCTCGGTTCCGCGGTGGTCGGCGCGGCCGTCGCGGGTTACGGCACGCCGTTTTCGGCGCCGATCCTGCGGAAATGGCTGGACCTCTGGCAGTACCCGCCAGGCGATATCGAAGGCTCGCTGGGCTTCGCGCTCGGTCTCGTCGGCATGACCGTGTGCGACGCGCTGATCCGCTGGGCGCGCCGCTGGCGCGACGGGGCGCCGCCTCCCTTTCCGAAAGGCTGACCATGGGCGTCCAGCATCTCAACAGCCCGCTCGGCCGCGCCGAGGCGGAAGCGGCCGTGCGCGCGGTCGAGGCGGCCATCGTGGCCGGCGCGATCTATCCGCTGGCGCGCGGGAAGCCCGGCCGCTCCGCCCTGGCGGAAGCGGCTGCCACGCTCGGGCTCGCGGCCAGCACGGTCGCGAACCGCCTGCGACAGGCGCTAGCGCTCTATGGCCTCCTGCCGAACGGCATCCATCCTCCGGTGAGCGTGGCCCGTCGCAACAGGGGAGGCGGACCTAAGCCCAGCGAGCCGGACAACGCCCTGCAGCGCAAGCTGACGGGGCTGCAGGACGAGGTCGTGGCGCTGCGCAAGCAGCTCAAGGCCGAGCAGCGCGCGGATCTCGATACCGAGGCCGTGCGCGCCTTGCTGGGCCGGCTCGCGGCCGCGTCGTCGACCCCGCCACGCTGGACGATCGATCCCGGCGCCAAGCGCGGGCGCGGCACGCCCGAGGTGCCCGTGACTGTCTGGTCCGACTGGCATATGGGCGAGGTCGTCTCCCTGGCCGAGACCGGCGGCAAGAACGTCTACGATCCCGCCATCGCCGAGGCCCGCGTGCGCCGCCTGGTCGCCGCGACGATCTCGCTGGCGAAGGAGCACGGACCGGGCGACTATCCCGGCATCGTCGTCAACCTGCTTGGCGATTTCGTCTCGGGCGGACTGCATCCCGAGCTCGCGAAGACCGATGCCGAGGAGGTGCTGCCCACCGTCCTGCGCTGCGTCGACCTGCTGATCTGGGGCCTGCGCCAGATCGCGGATGCCTTCGGCCAGGTCTATGTCCCCTGCGCCAGCGGCAATCATGGCCGGGCGACGCAAAAGCCGGAGTTCAAGCGCTATGTCTTCAAGAACTTCGACTGGCTGATCTATCAGCTCGTCGCGCGGGCCTTCGAAGGCGACCGGCGCCTGCATTTCGACATCCCCGACACCAACGAGGTGCACTATCGCGTCTTCGGCCAGCGCTATCTCGCCATGCATGGCGACATGCTCGGCGTGAAAGGTGGCGACGGCATCATCGGCTCGCTCGGCCCGATCGCGCGCGGCGAGACCAAGGTGGGGAAGCAGGCGGCGGCGCTCGGCCTCGATTACGACATGCTGGTGATCGGCCACTGGCACCAGATGATCTGGCTGCCGCGCGTCATCGTCGCCGGCACGCTGAAGGGCTGGGACGAATATGCCCGCTCTGCCCTGCGCGCCCCGCCGCAGGCGCCGTCGCAGCCGTTGTGGTTCGTGCATCCGCGCCGCGGCATCACCTCGAAATGGGAAATCAAGCTCGACGAGCCGGAGGCGGCGGCGGGCGAGGACTGGGTCAGCTTCAGGAGGGCGGCATGACGATGCGCGATGCCGAGACCGTGCTCGAGGCGGAGGTCTGGCCGATGAAGCCGCCGCGCCGCGGCCTCATCGCCTGGCGCGACTGCCCGCACTGCCAGCACGGCCATGAGAACCACGAATATCATTGCACCGGCGGTTGCATGGCCGGCTTCCGGGTCAGGACGATCGGGTTCTGCGGCCCGATCGGAGCCGGCAAGTCGGAGGCGGCGAAGCGGCTGGTCTCGCGCTGGCGCTTCAGTCGTGTCCGCTTCGCCGAACCGCTCAAGGCCATGCTGGCGGCGCTCGGCCTGACCGAGGCGCAGCTCGACGGAGCCTCGAAGGAGGAGCCGGCCGCACTGCTCTGCGGGCGGACGCCGCGGCAGGCGATGCAATGGCTCGGGACCGAGTGGGGCCGCAACCTGATCGCCGACGATTTCTGGATCGCGGCCTGGCGGGCGGCTGTCGAGCGGGTGCAGCCGCGTTTCACCTGTCACGGGGGCTTCGCCCCGCTGCGCCTGATCGTCGCCGACGACGTCCGCTTCGCCAACGAGGCGAAGGCGATCCGCGACCGCGGCGGCCTCGTCGTCAGGATCGAGCGGCCGGGTGCCGGAACGACGACAGGCGCCGGCCATGCGAGCGAGCGGGCGGATTTCGTGCCCGACCGGATCATCAGGAATCGCGGCAGCCTGGCCGAGTTGCAGGCCCAGATCGACGCGCTGGCGATGGAACTGAGAGAGTAGGATTGGCCCCGTCAGCTCCGGCTGGCGGGGCTTTTTTCGTTCCGGCTAGTGCTTCTGCTTTCGGGCTTCTGCCGCCAGGGCGAGCAGGCCTTTTCCCAGTTCTTCGGCGATTTCAGGGTCACACCCGAAAGCGATGGGCTCGCGGTCGCTGTATCGGAACACCACCTCAATCTTGCCGGTCGGTTCGTGGTGGCCTGCCACATGCCACCGCTGGCAAGGTTCTCGTCGACAGCTTTAATGATCCGGGGGGAAGGCCTCCTCAATCGTCTTCTGTGCGCTCTGCATTTCGTAGGCCTGTGCCGCGCCATGACTGAAGTCGGCGCTCTCCCGCCCGACTGAAGCCAGAATGGGCGGGTTTTTTGCAGCGATTGCGCGCCTCTTGCGGTAGGCGATCGCTTCCTTCGCGGGGCGTAGGAGCGACGTCATAGCGGCTCCTCGTCTTCGAGATTGCCGACCCTCTAACGCATTTCCGCCGCACTTCACCATCGCGCCACATCGGCGGGGCATTTCTATATGGGCTACATGCTTACGCTACGCCTTTGCCTCGCGGCCGGCGGAGATGACCGTAGCGTCCGAACCTGCGGGTGCGCTACAGCAGGGCGCATTCGGGCGATTGACCAGGTAAGCTACCTTACCTTAATAGATGCCCTAAACTCTGATTGCGATCATAAGCCATCACGGAAGCGGACAGGCAATAGCCTAATGAAGCCTGGTCATTTCGACTTTATTGATGCCGTTCGCGGATATGCGATTTTGGGTGTCATTGTTGTTCATGTTGCAAGCTGGGCGCCTCCAACAAATGGAATTGCTTTGCGACTGTTTGAGCAAGGCGCCAGAGGCGTTCAGTTATTTTATGTAGCGAGCGCATTCACATTGCTTATGTCTTGGCGCGCGAGGAACGATGGATACCTCCCGTTCTTGGTGAGGCGAGTATTTAGGATTACTCCCCTCATATGGCTGGCGATCCCAGTATATTTGTTATTTTCTGGCCTTGGGTCTGGGTATGTTGCTCCTCCGGCCGATTGGACCAAGTCGGATGTTTTCCGGCAAATGTTCTATGTCGATTCATTCGCGCCAAACAGTTATTCCATAGTGCCTGGTGGATGGACCGTAAATACGGAGATGCTTTTCTATTTAATTTTGCCGATATTTGTAGTTTTAATCAAAACTTGGCGCGCGGCGATCGTAGCTTATTTTATTTCCCTGATTTTTGCTGCGAAGTTTGCGCCCCGTTTTGAGATATTTTTGATCAGCCGTTTCGAGAATATTCCGCCAGAAATGCTTGCTGTATGGGGCGCGCTGAGCCTTCCAGTTCAACTGCCCATTTTTATGTCTGGATTTGTAGTTTTCTATCTTATGAAGGAGCAAATCTTAGATAAAAAAGAACATCGTAGAATTCTTAAGCTAATACTGGTCCTTTCTTTCTGTCTGATGATTACTTTCTCTTTCTTTCGCCCTATCACATATGGATTTTGGGGCGTTCCACTCGGGATATTGATTTTTTGCTTTGGGAGAGGAGTTGGAGGTATTCTTATAAATAGTGCAATAGTTTCTCTGGGGAAGATAAGTTTTAGCGCATACATCTGGCATTGGCTGGTACTGAATTTTGTGTCCCTTGATAGGGATTTTGGCATCAACATTTTTGGGCTGGGTTTCGAGCCAAGCTATGTACGCTTCTCTATCCTGCTGGTTGTGGTTCTATCAGCCACATCAGGCGTGGCTTTTCTATCTTATCAATTCATCGAGCGCCCGATGATTAAGATTGGAGGCATCTTGGCCGAAAGGGTGGCTAAGAAGCATCGCCATAACAAGCAGGCCGGTCATCCCGACCATCCCGCGACGGGGCACTCTTGAGATTGCCGCCACGTCGGAAGCGGCTGGCGGGGCTCTTTTCGTTCCGGTCAGTGCTTCTGCTTTCGGACTTCGGCCGCCAAGGCTAGCAGGCCTCTCCCCAGTTCTTCGGCGATTTCAGGATCGCACCCGAACGCGATCGGTTCCCGGTCGCTGTATCGGAACACCACTACAATCTTGCCGGTCGGCTCGTGGTGGCCGGCTTCCCAAGCGCCTATTTCGAAGATGTCGAATTCTTCCTTCGGCAATGCATCCTCCCTCATCCCCGACGGAGCATTGCATATCGATCGACCTCAGCCCGCAAGTATGCGACCGCGACCTCGCCGCGCTTGAACTTCATGCCCTTGCCGGGCTCGTCGAAAACCTCATTCCGCCGGGCCAGCGGGAGCTCAGCAAGCATCTGCACTTCGCATTCGTGCTTCCACTCTTCCGACCAGGTCGAAACCTCGCGGCCGGCGAGGATGGAATGCTTCATGGGCGGGTTGTCGGGCGGGTATGGCATGTGGGGCGCTATGCCCGATTCTCCCGCTTGCGCGTAGCCTCCTTGCGCGCCTTCAGCCATTCCATGTGGGCGACGTGGGCAGCCCAGCCCTCCGGGCCGATGAATTCCAGATAGCGCTCCATCGCCCTGCGGATATCCGGCAGTGCGGCGTCGCGGGTCGGGGCGATCCCGCAGTCGGACATGCCCTCACGCGCGCCATTGCCGTGCCGGCCCGGATGCATGTGGAAATTCCAACGCCAATCCGGCGGGGTGTCCGAAGGCCCCTGATGCAGGACGAGTGAGCCGACGTAGCACCCGTCGCAGTCGATCGACCAGAACTTGTCGTCGTCTTCCGGCCGCGGGTGGTCGTTATAGGTGCGCCGAAGCGTAAGGGAGATCGTCATAGCGCCCGGATCTGCTCTTCGAATTCTTCGGGGATCGCGCCATGGCGCGCCAGCACATCGAGCGAGCTGACCTCGCCGGTTTCATCGTCGGCTGTGACATGAATGACCGCGACACCTTCAGCAGTTTTCCCCAGCCGCTCCCCCTCGTTCAGGGCGTGATGCTTCGTCTTCGCCGGCACGCGCTGGGCCGGCACCAGACGCTTCCGATGGGTCTTGAAGGGCTGGAGAAAGAACGTTTCGACGGTGGCCATGGCTTGACTCCTTGTGCTTGTTTGTTCTCATAATGTTCTCATTCAGAGGACGCAAGCCATGTCAGCCCAGCCAGCCGATCAGCATGTCGAAGACACCACGCTGGACGCGGAAATCTCGGGCATCGTGTCCACGCTGTTGGAGGAGCACGGCTCCGAAATGGCCGCGCTTCGTGCGCTGGCGCACGATTTCGTCGTGCTGCTGGCGGATGCTGATCGTTCGGTCTCGCGCGGCTATCTGCGCGGCCTGTTCTCGCAGGGAGCGCGGCCGATCCGCGAGGCCGAATGAGCCATGGAACCGCCGGACGAAGAGACGCAGCTTCGGGATTTCCCGTGGGTGATCGTGCGTCTGCGCTGTCCCTGGTGCCGACGCGGCGGCGATTACAAGCTCGCGGACGTGGCTTCCAAGCACGGGAGCCGGACGACCATCGGCCGGATCGTGATCGCCTTCATGGGCGAGTGCGACTGGCGGCCTTGGAACCCCGCCCGCAAGCCGCAGAAATACGGGATGAAATGCGGCGGCTACTGCCCGGACCTGCGCAGGCCCGACCCGCCCGATCTGCCGCCATCGATGATCGGGCTCAACCTGATCGAGGGAGGCAAGGATGAGCAGCTACCAGCAGAGCCAAGCCGTCAGCCCCGTCGGCGGCGCGTCGGCGGCGAGTAGACCTCTCGATCGCGAGGAGGCTTTTGACCCCACTGGCTATATCAGCTCTGAATTCGTCAACCCGGCAGCGATCGATGGCGTGAAGGCATCGCTGATCGAGACCCGCGACCATGGCCATACCGGCGGATGCTCCGCCGATGACTTCAGCGCGACGACGGGTATGAACTGGCTCCATGCCATGGCCGAGCATTACGATTGCGAGGTGAGCGGGCCTTATCTCGGCGACCCGGAGTGTGGCGGCGACTACTACCTGTTTCACCACCGCCCGAAGCCGCAGATTCCACAAGGGGAATTGTTCGAATAGGCCAGCCATGCAGGATAGGCCGATACCGGAGGCCCCATGTGCAATCTCTACAGCCACACCCGTAACGTCGAGGCGATGCGCAAACTGTTCGCCAGATTCGACGTCGCGGCGCAGGTCGTGCCGCAGCCCGGGATCTTCCCTGATTACACCGCGCCGGTGATCCGTAATCCGCTCGGCGGTGGCGAGCCCGAGCTCGCGCTGGCGCGCTGGGGGATGCCGGCGCTGCCCTTCATTCTCGAAAAGGCTGCGAAGGAGCGAGCTGCGAAGCTTGCGGCCAAAGGAAGGCCGGTGGACATGGAGCATCTGCTCCGGATGGAGCCGAACGCCGGCAACACCAACATACGCCAAACGCAATACTGGACGCGCTGGCTCGGCGTCGAGCATCGCTGCCTGGTGCCTTTCAACTCCTTCAGCGAGTTCAACAAGGACGCAGGCGGCGACATCTGGTTCGCATTCGGAGAGGAGCGGCCAACCGCGTTCTTCGCCGGGGTGTGGGCATCACAATGGCGAAGCGTTCGAAAGGTCAAGGAAGGCGAGGTGACGGCCGATCTCTACGCCTTCCTCACGACGAAACCGAACGCCGAGGTCGGGGCCATCCACCCGAAGGCCATGCCGGTGATTCTGACGACGCCGGAGGAGTGCGAAACCTGGATGACCGCGCCCTGGGAAGAGGCCCAGACGTTACAACGACCGCTACCGGACGGCTCGCTTGCTATCGTCGCGCGCGGCGGGAAGAAAGATGGCGAGAGCGGCGAAGACGATCGGCCCGCGCAGGCTTCGTTGCTCTGATGGGCCATTGGGAGCAGATCGGCCGCGATAACGCCGAGGAGCGCGCGCGGAGGGCATCTTTGCCATGGTGGCGGCGCATGCTGGCCAGACAAGGCCGGGCTGCTCTGCTGGCAGCGGCGTGGATAATTTCCATTCTGGTGCTGCTTCGGACAATGGGTATAAGGCTGCCTTAGTAAGGCGATTTCGTGCAACATAACGTGTAACAATTCGTACCACATATAGATCATAAGTATTTGAAAAATATAACTTCTCTATAGATTTCAAATCCCTCCCTGTCCGCCACTCCCTAACGCCGCTGGGTCGATTTCCCCGAAAAGTTCCGCAGGACCGTAGACCTGCAACGACTCCGCGGGGCGCAGGGTTGCACGCTGCCGTCAGGCGCGGCAAAGATAGGGCATGATCAGGATAACGATTGCCGCCAGCCTGGTTGCCGTTCTGGCCGCCGGCTGCGTTTCATCCCGCCCCCGGCCTGTTCCCCAGCCCGAGGCGGCGCCCGCCAAGCATATCGTCCGCGAGGGCGCTCAGCTCGTCCTGCCGGACGGCACGCGAGTCACGCCGGACTATACCGGCGGCTTCACGCTGCCGAATGGCGACTATGTCAAGCGCGAGCGCGGCGCGCTGGTGCTGCCCACCGGCGCGCGCTGCCAGCCGATCGCGAACGGCTACGCCTGCCCCTGACGGCTCTCGGGCGGCGCGACCCTGTCGTCACGCCGCCTTCGAAGCCGAGCGGGGCTTCTTCGACGCGCCGGCATCGGAATCGCCGGATTCCTCAAGCACGTGGTTGTGGCTGCGGAAGGCCCAGATTTCCTTGGCGGCTTCCCAGTGCTCGCGGTCGCGGCCCTCTGGCTGCCCGTCCTTGATCCAGAGATCATAGGCGATCTTCCGGATTTCGTGCTGGGTCTTGTCGTCCTGCTTCATGTCTCGCCTCCATGATCGCTCTCCGGCCATGCCGGAGAATCCTGGTTTCGGAGAGGGTGACGGCTGAGCCGTGCAGGACAACAACTCCGGCTAGGCCGGGGCTGTTCCCGCCAAAGCTGGACGTTCAAGCTTTGGCCGAAGCGGGCAAGCCGGGCGCTTCCGCATTCGATTCTGCCGAACGGCGCGCGTAGCGCTGGGCGAGGACGGCGCAGGCGAAGAGCTGCGCCTGATGGAACAGCATCAGCGGCAGCACGATCAGGCCGAGCGCCTGGCCGGGAAACAGGATATTCGCCATCGGGATGCCGCTCGCCATGCTCTTCTTCGAGCCGCAGAAGACGATGGCGATCTCGTCCTCCCGCGAGAAGCCGAGACGGCGGCTGAGCAAGGTCGTGATCGCCAGCACGGCGGCGAGCAGGACGATGTCGAGCGCCATGATCAGGCCGAGATCGGCGAGCGTGACCTGCGACCAGATGCCGGCGACCATGCCCTCGCTGAAGGCGGCATAGACGACGAGCAGGATCGAGCCGCGATCGACCAGCGAGATCGGCGCCTTGTGGCGTTGCAGGAAGGGCCCGATCCAGCGGCGCAGCAATTGCCCGACCAGGAACGGCATCAGCAATTGCAGGGCGATGCTCTCGACGGCACGCGTACTGAAGCCGCCGCCCTTGGAATCGAGCAGCAGCACGACGAGCAGCGGCGTCAGCACCATGCCGAAGAGGTTGGAGACCGAAGCGCTGCACAGGGCCGCCGCGACATTGCCGCGCGCGATCGAGGTGAAGGCGATCGAGGACTGCACGGTCGAGGGCAGGATGCAGACGAAGATCAGCCCGGCGATCAGCTCCGATGGCAGGACGCCGGCGAAGATGCGGGCGAGCAGCACGCCGAGCAGCGGGAACAGGACATAGGTGCTGGCGAAGACCAGCGATTGCAGGCGCCAGTGCAGCAGGCCTTCCCAGACCGCTGCCGGCGACAGCCGCGCGCCGTAGAGGAAGAACAGCAGCGCGACGGCGATCGAGACCGCGTCATTGGCGACCACCGCGCCGCTGCCATGGGCAGGGAAAACGGCCGCGATCGCGACCGTCGCCATCAGCGCGATCAGGTACGGGTCGATGCCGAAGCGGGCGAGGGTGCGGCGGAGCATCTGCGGTCCTTCCGATGGAATGCCGCGTTGTAATCCTCCTCCGCTTCATTTTGATCCATGTTGGCTGCGATATCGGATATCATGAATCATGATGTTTTTCGATTCCGATCCGAAGCCGCTCGATCCCGTCCTGCTGCAGAGCTTCCTCAAGGTCTGCGAGACGCTGAGCTTCACCGAAGCGGCGCGGCAGCTTGGACTGCGCCAATCCTCGGTCAGCCAGCATGTCGCGCGCCTGGAGAAGCGGCTGGGCCGGCGCCTGCTGGAACGCGACACCCACGGCGTGCGCCCGACGCCGGATGCGGATGCGATCCTGCCCTTCGCGCGGCAGGCGCTGGAGGCGGGACAGCGGATCGAGCGCTATCTTGCCGGCTCGACCTTGCGCGGGCGGCTTCGGCTCGGGGTCTCCGAGGATTTCGCCTATACGGCGCTGCCGGAGATCCTGGCCGCCTTCGCCATGCAGCATCATGCGGTCGATCTGGAGCTGACGGTGGGGCTCAGCGGCCTGCTCTACGAGCAATATGACGCGGGCGAACTCGATCTGATCTTCGCCAAGCGGCGCAAGGGCGACGCGCGCGGCGAGGTCGCCTGGCAGGAGCGCCTCGTCTGGGCGGGCCGGCCGGGCGCGCGGCTGGCGGAGCAACGGATCGTCCCGCTCGTGCTTTATCCGCCGCCGAGCATCACGCGCGTCCATGCGATCGAGACGCTGGAGCGGGCGGGCCGCGCCTGGCGCGTCGCCTGCACCAGCGGCAGCCTCGCGGGCCTGCGCGCGGCGACGGTGGCGGGGCTCGGCATCACCGCGCATTCCGCCCGCCTGATCCCGCAGGGCCTCGCCGAGGTCGAGCCGCGCGAAGCGCTGCCGCCGCTGGGCACGATCGAGTTCGTCGTCATCGGCGGCCAGTCGCATCAGGCGGCGGCGCGGGCGCTCGCCGACGCTATCCTCGCGAGCGCGGGGCGGCTGATGCCCGAGGCGCCTAGGCGCGGGCGCGGCTAGTCCCGGGCCAGCGCCGCGACGGGATCGAGCTTCGCGGCGTTGCGCGCCGGCAGGAAGCCGAAGGTCAGGCCGATCAGGGTCGAGCAGGCGATGGCGACGGCGAAGGCCTCGCCCGAATAGATGAACCGCATCTGCGAACCCGACGCCTCGAAGCCATAGCCGATGGCAAGCGCCAGCCCGATCCCGAGCGCGCCGCCGATGAGGCAGACCAGCGAGGCCTCGATCAGGAACTGCTGCATGATGTCGCTGCGGCGCGCGCCGACCGCCATGCGCAAGCCGATCTCGCTGGTGCGCTCGATCACCGAGACCAGCATGATGTTCATCACGCCGATGCCGCCGACGAGCAGCGAGATGACGGCGATCGAGGAGATCATCAGCGTCAGCGTCTGGGTCGTGGCGGTGATGGTGTTGCGGATCTCGTCCTGGTTGAAGATGAAGAAGTCCTTGGCGCGGTGGCGGTGGGTCAGGAGTTCGGTCACCGCCTCCTGCGCTGCCGCCATCGGCGTGTCGTCGTCGACGCGCAGCGTGATCGAACGCAACGAGAGATCGCCGAGGAAGCGGCCCTGCACCGAGGTATAGGGCATGAAGATCTGCGGATTCTGGCTGCCGCCGAAGCCGCCCTGCTGCTGGCGCATCACGCCGACGATGCGGCTGGGCACCGTGCCGATCAGGAAGACCGTGCCGATCGGGTTGGCGGTGCCGTTCGGAAAGAGCGCGCCCAGCGTGTTCTCGTCGATCACGACATCCTGCGACAGCGTGCGGACGTCCTCGGCGGTGAAGAAAGAGCCGCGCGTCAGCACGCTGCCGCGTACGTCGAAATAGCGCTCGCTGACGCCGTTGACGAGCGCTGTCGCCTCGACATTGCCGAGCCGGATCGTCGCGCTGGTCGAGACCGTCGGCGTCACGCTCGCGGCATAGGGCTGGGCGGCGAGGACCTGCGCATCGAGCACGGTCAGCGTCTTGACCCGGCCGGAGCGCGTATCGCCGAAGCCGGCGCCGGGGAATATCTCCAGCGTGTTGGTGCCGAGGCCGGAGATGTTCTGGAGCACGTTCTGCTTGGCGCCTTCGCCGAGCGCGACGACGCTGACCACGGCGGCGATGCCGATGACGATGCCGAGCATGGTCAGGGTCGTGCGCAGCTTGTGAGCGGCCATGGCGCGTACCGCCATGCCGAAGGCTTCCTTGAGGCGGCCGAAACCGGCGCGCAGCAGCCCGGCGGGCGCCGGCACGGGCGAGGGCGGCGGCACGGCTTCCGAGCGCGGCGCGGTGCGGCGATCGTCGATGATCCGGCCGTCGCTGAGCTCGATGATGCGATGGGCGCGCGCCGCGACATTCATGTCGTGGGTGACGAGGATGACCGTGTGGCCCTCGCGGTTCAGCTCCTCGATCAGCGCGAGCATCTCCTCGCCGCTCTTGCGGTCGAGCGCGCCGGTCGGCTCGTCGGCGAGGAGGACGCGGGCGCCGTTCATCAGGGCGCGTGCCACCGAGACGCGCTGCTGCTGGCCGCCGGAGAGTTCCGAGGGGCGGTGCGTCGCGCGCGATGCTAAGCCCAGCCGTTCCAGCAGCTTGGCGGCGCGGCTCTGGCGCGGGCCGGGCGGCACGCCGGCATAGATCGCGGGCACCTCGACATTGGCGAGAGCCGTCAGCTCCGAGAGCAGGTGATAGCGCTGGAAGACGAAACCGAAATATTCGCGCCGGAGCCGGGCCAGCTCATCCGGGTCGAGGTCCCGCGTCGGCCGGCCGTCGATCTCGTAGCTGCCGCCGGTCGGGCGGTCGAGGCAGCCGATGATGTTCATCAGCGTCGACTTGCCCGAACCGGACTGGCCGACGATCGCGACCATCTCGCCGGCCTCGATGACGAGATCGGCGCCGTCGAGCGCCGCGACCGCGGCCTCGCCCTCGCCGAAATCGCGCCGGACACCGGCGAGGCGGATGAGCGGCTTGCCCATCGCGGGCGCCTCAGAAGCCAAAGGGCGAGCGCCGGGCACGCGTCGGACGCGTCGCATCCGGGCCGCCGCTGCTGCGGGTGGTGACGACGCGCTCGCCCGCCTTCAGGCCGGAGGTGATCTCGACGACGATCTTGTTGTCGAGCCCGGTCGTGACCTTGCGCTGCTCCGGCTTGCCGTCGGGGCCGAGCACATCGACGAAAGCGTTGGGGCCGCGGCGGCGGACGGCTGTCGAGGGCACGGTGAGGACGTCCTGCGCCCGGCCGACGATGACGGTGACCTGCGCCGTCATCGAGGTCAGAAGCCGGCCTTCCGGGTTCGGCACCTCGAACAGCGCATTGTAGTAGACGGCGCTCGTGCTGGCGGCGGAGGACGAGCTGCTCGCGCTCGACGAGGATGTCGTGTTCTGCGTCTTCAGGGTGTCCGGTGCCGGCTCGACATAGGAAATCTTGCCGGGGAAGCGCCGTTCGGGCGCGCCGAGCACGCTGAAATAGACCTCCTGCCCGGCCTTGACCCGGAGCACGTCGGCCTCCGAGATCTTGGCCTTCACCGTCATGGTCGAGACGTCGCCAAGCACCACGACCGTCGGCGCGGATTGCACCGCATTCACGGTCTGGCCTTCCTGCGCGACGATGGCGAGCACGGTGCCGGGGCTCGGCGCGGTGATGCGGGTATAGCCGAGCTTGGCGCGGGCATCCTCGACCTTGACCTGGCTCGAGACGATCTGCGCATCGAGCGACTCGATCTGGGCGCGGGTCACGCTCACCGTCATCTCGGCGTTTTCGAAGGCGTCGCGCGAGACGGCGTTCTGGCCGACCATCTGCTTCTGGCGGGCGAGCACGGCCTGGGCATAGGCGAGGCTGGCGCTGCGCTCGGCGCGCTGGGCCTTGAGCGCGGCGAGATCGGCCTCGGCCGAGCGCAAGGCGTTCTGCTGGGTGATGCCGTCGATCTCGGCGATCAGGTCGCCGGTCGCGACATTGTCGCCGAGCTTGACCTTGAGCGCAGTGATGCGGCCGGTCGCCTGCGCGCCGACACTGACCTGCCGGACTGGCTCCAGCGCGCCGGAGGCGAGCACGGCCTCCTCGACATTGCCCATCACGGCTTCGGCGCTCGGCAGGCTGACGGTCTCGGCCGGCGAGGGCTGGCGGGCCTGCCACCAATAGTAGCCGCCGGCAGCCGCGAGGATCAGGGCGGGGATAAGGAGGCGGCGCAGCCTCATGGTTGCGGTTCCTCGATCGGGATGAGGCGCGGGCGCGGACCGGTCTCGCCATCGATGACGGCGGGAGCCGAGACGTTGACGGGCCGGAGCCAGCCGCCGCCCAGCGCCTTGTTGAGTGCGATGAAGCTCGTCGCGAGCGCGACCCGGCTCTGGATCAGCGATTCCTCTGATGCGTAGAGCGTGCGCTGGGCTTCGAGCACGTCGAGGAAGCTCGCCGTGCCGGCCGTGTAGAGCGCGCGGGAAAGCCGCGCGGCTTCGCCGGATGCGCGGGCGGCTTCGGTCAGGCTGCCGAGCCTGAGCCGTTGCTGCCGCAAGCCGACGAGATTGTCCTCGACATCCTGCAACGCGGTCAGCACGGCGAGCTTGAGCGCTGCATCCTGCTGGTCGCGCCGGGCGCGGGCCGCATCCACTGCTGCCGCGAGCTCGCCGCCGTTGAAGATGGGGACGCTGAGGCTTGGGCCGATCGACCAGCCGATGGCGCTGTTCTTGGCGAGGTCGCCGAGCTTCAGCGCCGAGGTCGAGATATTGCCGGTCAGCGAGATCGACGGATAGCGATTGGCCTCCGCCTGGCCGATCCGGGCCGTCGCCTGCGCGAGCTGGCGCTCGGCCGAGCGGACATCGGGGCGGCGGCGCAGCACGTCGGCCGGGATGCCGGCGCGCGGCGGGGCTGGCGTGCCGGGCACTGCTGCCGCGCGGCCGAAATAGCCGGCCATCGCGGCCGGCGGGCGGCCGGTCAGCACGGCGAGCCGGTGCTGGCTTTGGGCGAGCGAGGCTTCGAGCGCGGGGATCTGCGCTTCGGTGCTGGCCGCTTGCGCCGTGGCGCGGGCGGTGTCGATCGCGGAGATGTCGCCGGCCTGGAAGCGGGTGCGGGTCAGCGCCTCGGTCTCGCGTTGGGTCTTGGCGGTGCTGCGGGCAAGCCCGATCCGCGCCTGCAGGCCGCGCGCCTCGACATAGGTCGCGGCGACATCGCCGATCAGCGTCAGCATCACCGTGTCGAGATCGTCGAAGGCGGCGTCCGTGCCATAGGTCGCAGCCTCGACGGCGCGGTCGCGCGCGCCGAACAGGTCGATCTCCCAGGAGGCGTCGAAGCCGGCGCGGAAGCTGTTGCGGGTGACCGTCGACGAGCGCGAGCGCGTCGCCGAGGCGCCGCCATCGACCTGCGGGAAGAGCGCGCCGACCGCCTGCTCGCGCGCGGCACGGGCCTCGCGGATGCGGGCCTTGGCCTGCGCGACGTCGAGATTGCCGGCGATGGCCTGATCGATCAGCGCGTTGAGCACGGGATCGCGGAAGCCGCGCCACCATTCGCTCGGTCTGGGCGAGGCCTTGCTGGCGGCCGCTGCGTTCCAGCGCTGCGGCAGGTCGAGCGCGGGCGGCGCATAGTCCGGCCCCACGGCGCAGGCACCGAGGCTCACCGCCAGCAGAGACAGGAGGGGAATGCGAATCATCGCGGCCAGAATGCCGGGAAAACCCGGAGCCGCCAGCTTTCCACCCCGTCCATGCGCAATATTTCGTCCCTATGGCATTCCTGCCAGCAGGATAACCGGTCAGCCTGTCCAGCGCATTGCGGCTAGATGACCATCCTGTGAGACAGGGTCTTGACGGTCATGTAATGCGCCAGCCCCTCGGCGCCACCCTCTCGGCCATAGCCGCTATCCTTGACGCCGCCGAAGGGTACCTCGGCGACGGAAGCTTCCAGCGTGTTGATCGAGACATTGCCGGCCTCGATACCGTCCGCGAGCTGGTCGGCCCGCGCTGCTGAATGCGTGAAGCCATAGGCCGCGAGGCCGAAAGGCAGGGAATTCGCCTTCTCGATGGCTTCCTCGACTGTACGGACGGGGTTGATGATCGCCATCGGGCCGAAGGGCTCCTCGCGAAGCGCACGGGCATCGTCCGGCAGTTCGGTGAGCACGGTCGGCGGGAAAAAATAGCCGCGATTGCCCAGACGTTCGCCGCCGGTCAGCACGCGCCCGCCACGGGCGCGGGCATCGGCGGTGAGCGCTTCCAGCGCCTCGATGCGGCGGTGATTGGCGACCGGGCCCATCTCGGTCCCGGCGTCGAGGCCGTTGCCGACGGTCACGGCCTGCGCCTTCGCGACGAAGGCCTTGGTGAAGCGCTCGTAGATATCCTGCTGCACGAAGAAGCGCGTCGGCGAGGTGCAGACCTGGCCGGCATTGCGGACCTTGCGCGTGGCCGAGAGATGGGCAGCGGCGACGGGATCGACATCGTCGCAGACGATGACCGGGGCATGGCCGCCGAGCTCCATCAGCACCGGCGTCATATGGCGCGCGGCGAGCTCCGAGAGATGCTTGCCGACCGCGGTCGAGCCGGTGAAGGCGACGAGCCGGGTCTGCGCCTGCGGGATCAGATAGCTGGAGATTTTTGCGGGGACGCCGAAGACGAGGTTGAAGACGCCGGGCGGCACGCCGGCATCATGCAGGGCGCGCGCGATGTGGAGCGCGCCGGCCGGGGTCTCCTCGGCCGCCTTGATGATGATCGAGCAGCCGGCCGCGAGAGCGCCCGCGATCTTGCGGCAAGGCTGGCTCATCGGGAAATTCCACGGCGAGAAGGCCGCGACCGTGCCGACCGGCTGGTGCATCACGACATAGCGGATGCCGGGCTCGCTGGGGATGACGCGGCCATAGGCGCGCTGGCCCTCGGCCGCATCCCATTCGAAGAATTCGCAGCCCCTGACCACTTCGAGCCGGGCCTGCGCGAGCGGCTTGCCATGCTCCAGCGTGATCGAATGGGCGATCTCCTCGACACGCTCGCGCATCAGCGCGGCGGCCTTCAGCATGATCTCGGCGCGGATGCGCGGGGCCATGCGGCTCCAGACCTTGAAGCCCTCGGCTGCCGCCGTCAGTGCATCGTCGAGATCGGCCTGCGAGGCGAGCGGCACCGCGCCGATGACGCTTTCATCGGCCGGGTTGAGCACCGGCTGCTCCTCCGCCGTCTTCCGCCAGGCGCCGCCGATATAGAGTTTGAGATCGGGATAGGTCGTCATGGAAGCCTCGGCTGGCGATGCGTTCAGCAGTCTTTGCGCGGCGTGTCCGCCGGTCTCAGAGGGACCATAGGTGGCGGGTCATTCTGTGATCCAGTCGGCTAAATCAGATAAATTCAGATTGTTATGGTTATGAATGGTGCTGTGCTTGTTGCGTGCGTCTTTCTCGGGCTAAGCGAAGCGCAGACCCGAGAATCTCATGACGAGAAGGCACTGGTTTCCGAGATGCCCGGGTCAGGCCCGGGCATGACGCCTTGCTACCGCACCAGCCTGTGCACGCGGTTCTCGATCAGCCTGACGAGCCCCAGCGCCGTCATTTCCGAGGATTTCGGATTCGTGGCGAGCGGCCGGTTCTCGATGGCGATGTCGAGCTTGCCGAAGGCGCCCCGTGCACTGAGCTGGTGGCCGTTGCCGCTGGCGGCGGGGTCGGCGACGAGTTCGACGCGGGTGCGGTCGAGCCCGATGCCGGCGAGCGCCGAGATCACCGCGACATTGGCGTTCTGCGGGAAGCGCGAGGCGGCCTCGCGGGCGGTGCCGGAGAAGAAGGCCGTCGCCTCGGTGATCCCGTCGAGCGCGATCAGGCTTTCGGCCGAGGTCCCGCGCCAGGCGGCAGGCGGCTTGACGATGCGGTGGACGACCTCGTCGAGCGGCAGCAACGAGGCGGCGGCAATGCCGTCGATCCCTGCGAGGGCGCCGGGCGGGATCAGGAGCTGGCTGCCGCTGCTCTCGGCGGCGACGGTCAAGCGAGCGAGCAGGGCGTCGTCGCAGAAGGCGCTGGTCGAGGCTACGGCGAAAGCGGGCGCCGCTCCAAGCGCTGCCTCGCCCCAGATGCCGACCGCTTCGCGGCCTGCGGCCTCGACGATGAGGTCGAGGTTCAGGCCGGCCAATTCGTCCGGCGTCGTGATGAGCTTGGCGCTGGCCGGGATATCGGTAGCTGCGGCCGTGTTGCGGACGGCGACAGTAGCGATGGCGATATCGTCCTTGCTGCGCTCCGCCAGCAGTTCCGCGACGCGGCGGTTGATGGCGCCCCAGCCGATCAGGGCAAGGCGCAGCGGCTTGCGCGATGGCGTCGTCATCGGCCTTCTGCCGTGCGCAAGGCGAGATCGAGCAACGCGCCACCGTTCAGGCCTTCCAGCATGCTGAAATGATGGCCAGGGCAGATCAGCGGCGCTGGCGCCTGCCATGTCGCGGCGAGTGCGGCCGATTGCGCCTTGAAGGCGTCGCTCTCGCCTTCGCCGACCGCGAAGGCGATCCGCGTCGCCTGCGGCCGCGGCTGGGCGATGGGGCTGAGCCGTGTAGCGCGGGCGGCATCGTCGAGCCCGAGCAGGCGGCCGAGCGGGAGATGGCCGAGCGGGTTGAGATGATAGAGGCCGGAGAGCAGCAGGGCCGAGGCGATCGGCGGCGCATCCGGCGCGCAGAGCGCCATGGCGGCGAGGTGCCCTCCGGCGGAATGACCGGAAACATGCAGGCTGCCGGCGTCGAGCCCGAGCGCATCGGCTTCGCGCACGAGGAAATTCAGGGCGGCGACGCTTTGGGCGAGGCTCGCTTCCAGCGGTGTGTCCGGCGCCAGCCCGTAATTCGGCATGGCGACGGCATAGCCGGCATCGAGCAGGCCCTGCGCGAACTGGGCATGCTGGACCTTGTCCGAAGCCTGCCAGTAGCCGCCATGGATGAAGACGAAGATTGGTGCGCGCGTCGCGCCGGCTGGGCGGTAGAGGTCGAGCTTCTCGAAGCGGTCCGGGCCATAGGCAAGGTCGGCGGCGCCTTGCTGCGCGCGGAAGGCCTCGCCGTCGCGGCTCCAGTGCCGGAACAGCGCCTTCATGTCGGCCTGCAGGCGCGGGCTGTATTGCCGGCCGAGTTCGCGCAAACCGTAGCCATCGACCAGCGTGTCGGGCAACGGCTGCGCGGCGGCATGGCGGGCGCGGATGGTCAGGCCGGCCGCGCTCCTTAGCACGAGACGGATCGACGGGCGGAAGCCGGCGAAGGTCTCGCGATAAGCCAGTTCGACGGTATGGCGGGACAAGTGGAAGGCTTCGGGCCGGTCCGTTTCCCAGATCATCTCGCGCAGGTGATGCGGGCCGCAGCCGGCGGCGACGAGCCCAGCGAGGATATCGCCCAACGCATCGCGCAGGGCCTCGACCGGGTCGGTCTCAGCGCTCTGCGCGACGATCTCGTGGAGGTCCTCAGACGCCGACATAGCGATGCACCAGCTCCGCATTGTCGGCGAGGTCGGTGCTCGATCCCGACCAGACCGTGCGGCCCTTCTCGATGATGTAGTGCCGGTCGGCGATGCGCTTCAGCACGTTAATGTTCTTGTCGATCAGCAGGATCGACTGGCCCTGGGCCTTCAGCGCTTCGATGCAGCCCCAGATCTCGGCCCGGATCACCGGCGCGAGGCCTTCGGTCGCCTCGTCGAGGATGAGGAGCTTGGGATTGGTCATTAGGGCGCGGCCGACAGCGAGCATCTGCTGCTCGCCGCCCGAGAGTGTACGGGCCGACTGCCCGGCGCGTTCCTGCAGGCGCGGAAACAGGGCGTAGACCCGCTCCAGCGTCCAGGGCGAGGAGCGCTTCAGGCGGTTCGAGGCGGTGGCGATGAGGTTCTCGCGCACGGAGAGCGTCGGGAAGACCTGCCGGCCTTCCGGCACGAGGCCGATGCCGCAGCGGGCGATCTTCTCGGGCGCGATGCCGCGGACGTCCTGGCTCTCGAAGCGGATATCGCCGCCCTTGGGCGCGAGCAGGCCCATGATCGAGCGCACGGTCGTGGTCTTGCCCATGCCGTTGCGGCCGAGCAGGGTCACGACCTCGCCCTCGGCGATGTCGAGCGCGACATCGAACAGGACCTGGCTCCGGCCATAGGCGGATTGCAGGTTGCGCACGCTCAGCATCAGGCGTCTCCCTCGCCGAGATAGGCGGTGCGCACCTCCGGATTGTCGCGGATCTGCTCGGCCGTGCCGGTCGCGATGACGCGGCCATAGACCAGCACCGAGATGCGGTCGGCCAAGGCGAAGACGGCCTCCATGTCGTGCTCGACCAGCAGCATGGTAACGCGGCCCTTCAGAGCGGAGAGCATCGCGACCATCTGCTCGCTCTCGGCATGGCCGAGCCCCGCCATCGGCTCGTCAAGCAGCAGGAGGCGCGGCTCGCAGGCGAGCGCGATCGCGAATTCGAGCTGCTTCTGCTCGCCATGGGAGAGGTCGGCGACCTTGACCTCGGCGCGGTGGCTCAGACCCGCGGTGGCGAGATGCTGGCGGGCGCGGGCCCGCAGGCTCTCGTCGCGGCGCGCATTGCCGAGGAAGCGGAAGCTATGGCCGTCATGGGCCTGCACGGCGAGCGCGACATTGTCGAGCATCGTGAAGTCCGGCAGGAGCTGGGTGATCTGGAAGGTGCGGGCGAGGCCGCGCCGGACGCGCTGGGCGGTCGGCAGGGCGCCGATATCCTCGCCGGACAGCGTGATCGCGCCTTCGTCATGCGAGAGTTCGCCGAAAAGCTGGGTCAGCAGCGTGGTCTTGCCGGCGCCGTTGGGGCCGATCAGGGCATGGATCTCGCCGTCGCGGACATCGAGATCGACGCCGTCGGTGGCAACGAGCCCGCCGAAGCGCTTGCGCAGGCCGCGCACGGAGAGGAGCGTCGCGGTCATGGCGCGCTCCTGCCGAGGCCGAGGCGATTGAGCAGGCCGTTGAGTCCGCCCTGGGTGAAGAGCACGACGAGCAGCAGGATCGGCCCGAGCACGAGCTGCCAATGCTCGGTCCAACTCGTCAGCACGGTCTCGAGGATGACGAGGGCTGCCGCGCCGAGCAGCGGGCCGAGCAGGGTGCCGACGCCGCCGAGAATGACCATGATCATCAGCTCGCCGGACTTGGTCCAGTGCAGCATGTCCGGGCTGACGAAGCGCAGGTAGTTCGCCATCAGCGCGCCCGCGAGCCCAGCGCCCATGCCGGAGATGACGAAGGCGGCGAGCTTGTAGCGATAGGGCGCGATGCCGATCGCCGCCATGCGCCGCTCGTTCTGGCGGATGCCGGCCAGCACCATGCCGAAGCGCGAGCCGACGATGCGCCAGAGCGCCAGGAAGACCAGCGCCGCGATGGCCAAGCAGATGAAATAGAAGGTCACGTCGTCGCGGGTGTTGAGGTCGAACAGCGCATTGCGGCGGCGGATCGTCATGCCGTCATCGCCGCCATAGGCCTTGAGCGAGACGAAGAGGAAGAACAGCATCTGCGCGAAGGCGAGCGTGATCATGATGAACTGCACGCCGCTGGTGCGCAGGCTGAGCGCGCCGATCACGCAGGCAAAGAGGCCGGCGACGAGGATCGCGGCAGGCAGCGTGACCAGCAACTGGTCCGTGCCGGGGATGAAACCGAGGAAGAGCGCGTCGTCGGCGAAGGTTCGGTAGAGGATGCCGACGGCATAGCCGCCGATGCCGAAGAAGGCGGCGTGGCCGAATGAGACCATGCCCCCGAAGCCGAGCGCGAGGTTCAGGCTGGCGGCGGCGATGGCGTAGATCAGGACGCGCGTCGCCAGGGGCACCAGCGCCGGCTGGCCGAGCGCCTTGACGATGAAGGGCAGGGCGATGAGCGCGACGGCCAGCGCCAGCAGCGCGACGATGCGGCCCGGTGCGGGCGCGGTCGAGTCCGTGCGGGGGATGGCGTTCTCAGACATGGGCGGGGAAGAGTCCCTTGGGCCGCACCAGCAGCACGATCGCCATCAGCAAATAGATCCCCATCGAGGCGAGGCCGGCGCCGAGCGCATCGGCCTCCGAGCCGGTCATGACCTGGCGCAGCAGGCCGGGCATGAAGGCACGCAGGGACGTGTCGACGAGGCCGACCAGCAGCGCGCCGAAGAAGGCGCCGCGGATCGAGCCGACGCCGCCGATCACCACCACGACGAAGGTCATGATCAGGATCTGCTCGCCCATGCCGACCTGCACGGCGAGGATCGGCCCGGCCATTAGGCCGGCGAGGCCGGCGAGCAGGGCGCCGAGCGCGAAGACGGCTGTGTAGAGCAGGCGGATATCGACGCCGAGTGCGCGCACCATCTCGCGATGCGTGGCGCCGGCCCGCACCAGCATGCCGACACGGGTGCGGTTGATCAGCAGATAGAGCCCGAGTGCGACGAGGAGGCCAACCGCGATGATCGCGAGGCGATAGACCGGGTAGGTCAGGCCGGGCAGGAGCTGAACCGAGCCGTTCAGCGCGGAGGGAATAGCGACGAAGAGTGGCTGGCGGCCGAAGAGCAGGGTCACGCTCTGGTTGAAGATCAGGATCAGCGCGAAGGTCGCCAGCACCTGGTCGAGATGGTCGCGCGCATAGAGCCTTCGCAGCACGAAGAGCTCCATCACCATGCCGATGAAGGCAGCGGCAGCAAGGCCGGCCAGAACGGCGAGGAGGAAGGAGCCGGTCTGCGCTGCGGCGAAGGCGGCGGCATAGGCGCCGACCATGTAGAGCGAGCCATGGGCGAGATTGATCACGCCCATGATGCCGAAGATCAGCGTCAGCCCGGCCGCGAGCAGGAACAGCATCACGCCGAACTGCAGGCCGTTGAGCAATTGTTCGAGAACGAGCGTCATCGTTGCCACATTCGGCGGTACACGCTCCTACGGAGCCGCACGCCATGATTCTATAAGTCCGGCGTTTGCCTTGCGACGGAACCGCGCCGTCATCCCGGGCTTGACCCGGGATCCATCGTCGGGCGCTGAGCCTTATGATGGATTCCGGATCGGCGCCGCTTCGCGGCTTGTCCGGAATGACGGTGTGTTTCCAGTGCGATCCGGGGCTACCGGTTCAGAGCTTGCAGTCCTTGGCGTAGACGTCGCCATGGTTGCTCAGCACCTTGCCGGTGGTCTTGAGCATCGGCGTGCCATCGGCGCCCTTCTCGACCTTGAGCGCGTACCAATCCTGCACCGGGTGCTGGTTCGGGCCGAACTTGAAGGCGCCGCGGACCGACTGGAAATCGGCCTTGGCCAGTGCCGTGCGGAGCGCCGGCACGTCGGTCTTGCCACCGGTCGCCTTCAGGGCGGAGGCGATGGCGAGCGCGGCGTCGTAGCCCTGGCTGGCATAATAGGTCGGGGCGCGGTTATAGGCCTTGGTCCAGGCCTCCATGAACTTCTTGTTGGAGGCGTTGTCGAAGTCGGAGTTCCAATGGCTGGTGACGCTGAGGCCGAGCGCGGATTCACCGACCGCCTTCAGCGTGGTGGCGTCGAGCGAGGGCTCGGCCAGCACCATCGGCGTCTTACCGAGCAGGCCGGCCTGCTGGTACTGGCGCAGGAAGGCGATGCCGAGGCCGCCGGGGTGGAACTGGAAGACGACGTCGGGATTGGCGGCGCGGATCTGCGCCATTTCCGGAGCGAAGTCGGTCTGGTCGAGGCGGGTATAGACCTCGCCGGCGATCTCGCCCTTGAACATGCGCTTGAAACCGGTCAGCGCGTCCTTGCCGGCCTGGTAGTTCGGGGCGAGGATGAAGGCCTTCTTGTAGCCGAGATTGGTGGCGTATTGGCCGGCGCTCTCGTGCAGGCTGTCGTTCTGCCAGGAGACGACGAAATAGTTCGCGTTGCACTCCTTGCCGGCGAAGTTCGACGGCGCGGCATTGGGGCTGACATAGAGCGCGCCGGAATCGACGATATCCGGAACGGTCGCGCCGGCGACATTCGAGAAGACGATGCCGGTCAGGATCTTGATGCCGTCGGTCTTCAGCATCTTCTCGGCGATCTGCTTGCCCTGGCCGGGCTTCAGCGCGTCGTCCTCGACGACCAGCTCGACCGGTACGCCGCCGAGCTTGCCGCCCTCCAGATCGATGGCGAGCTTGAACGCGTCGCGGATGTCCTGGCCGAGATAGCCGCCCGGCCCCGAGAGCGTGGTGATCATGCCGATCTTGACCGGCTGCTGGGCCAGCGCCGTGGAGGCCGCCAGCGTGGTCGCGATGCCGAAGAGCAATCCGCGCAGTTTCATCATGGACTCCAGTCGTTCCGTTTTGCCTCTGAGATGGTTCGACGCGGCGTTTCTGCGCCGCCGCGCTTAGGCCTGTTCCCGTGCAACATCACCGCGCCCCGGCCGGGACGCAAGGCGCCGCTGCCCGTTATCCAAGCACGGACTCCCGGCGAACGGGGAGCCCGCCTTTCGGTGTGGCAGCGTCAGAGCGCAACCCAGCCGGCCGGCGGCTTGCGGCCGGGATGGAGCGCGCCGCAATGCTTGCAGGTGCGGGCCTTCTCGTCCGAGAAGAAGGCTTCGTAGAGCGGCGGCAGGTCCTTCACGAGGTCCCCGACCGTGACCTCGATGCGGTGCACGAGGCCCTGGCACTCGAAGCAGTACCATTCGAAGCCATCGACCTGGCCGGCATGGCGCGCCGGCTCGACCACGAGCCCGATCGAGCCTTCCTGCGGGCGCTGCGGGGAATGGCGGACATGCGGCGGCAGCAGGAAGACGTCGCCCTCGCGGATCGTGACGTCGTAATGCTTCCCGTTGTCGACCAGCTTCAGCATCATGTCGCCCTTGAGCTGGTAGAAGAACTCCTCCACCGGGTCGTCATGATAGTCGGCGCGCTGGTTCGGGCCGCCGACGACCATCACGGTCATCTGGCCGTCGGAGAACACCTTCTTGTTGCCGACCGGCGGCTTGAGCAGGTGCTCGTTCTCCGCGATCCATTTCTTGAAGTTGAAGGCCTTGAGCCGTCCTTCGGTCGCCATGGTTCCCACTCCCGTCCTCGTTCGTGAAATCGATCAGCCGGCCTTGGCGAGGGGCGCCTTGCCCAGGCCACAGGCTTCGAAAGCGGCGCGCGTCGCGGCCTTCTCGGCCTCGGTCAGCTCCAGCATCGGCGCACGCACGCGCCCGCCGACCTGCCCGAGCAGGTCCTGCCAGTATTTCTGGTGCGCATGCGGCTTCTCGGCCGGGCGCGTGCCGCGCAGGGCCTCGCGCACCGGGTTCAGGCTGTCGCGGATGGCGCGAGCCTTGTCGGCCTCGCCGCGGAAAGCGAGATCGGTGTATTCGCGCATGCGCAGGTCGTTCGCCGTCTGGATCAGATAGGGCGGCGAGGAGCAGAGATAGAGCTGCCAGCCGAGCTCGAGGATGTTGTCGAGCCATTCCTCCTCGGAGGCCGTGCTGACCAGGATGCGGTCGCCGGCCAGCCGGGTGAGCTCGGCATACATCGGGCGCGGCACGCTGTACTTGATCGCGACAACGTTCTCGATATCGGCGAGCCGGTTGCAGAGCTGCGGGCTCATCAGATAGCCGGAATCCGGATGGCTCCAGAGCGCGATGCCGATATCGACCTTCTCGGCGATGGTCCGGTAGTACTCGTAGAGCGTCTCGTCCTGCGCCTTGAAGAAATGCAGGATCGGCGCATGCACGACGATGTAGTCGGCGCCGACCTTCTGGGCGTGCTTCGCCAGGTCGATGACCACGTCCATGTTCTGGTCCGAGCAGGACATGATGGTCTGGCCGCGGCCGGCCGAGGCCTCGACCGCCAGCTCGAAATTGCGCTTCCGCTCCTCGATCGACATCGAGAAGAACTCGCCCTGCTTGCCGGCGATGAACAGGCCGTCGATCTTGAGGTCGTCGAGCCAGTGGCGGATGTTCTGCCTGAAGCCGTCCTCGTCGATCGCGAGGGTATCGGTGAAGGGCGTGAGCGCGGCCGCCCAGATGCCCTTCATATGGGCGCGGGCATGGGCCTTGGCGTCCTTCTTGGCGTATTTCATCAGGCCGGCTCCCGCATTCCGGAGCGGCTCGGGCAAGGCGGGCATCGTGAAGCGCGGCAGGTCCGCGCTCTCATCCGAAATGCCCTTGCCCGACAACCTCTCCCAGGCAGCCCGGCCGACACGCCGGGCGATGAGGGATGATGGCATGAGAGCCGGGGTATACGGCAACTCGTAACATTCGTATGAATTCGGAAGCTATCCTTATAAATCAGGAAACCCATGGCGATCACGCTGCGCCAGATCCAGGCCTTCCTGGCCGTCACCGAGCAGGGCACCTTCACCAAGGCGGCCGAGCGCCTGAACATGGCGCAGCCGGCCCTGTCCCAGCTCGTGCGCGATCTGGAACGGGAGCTCGGCATCCGCGTGCTCGACCGCACGACGCGCCGGGTCGAACTGACCGAGGGCGGGCGCGAATTCCACGGCGCGGCGCTGAAGATCGTGCAGGATCTCGATACGGCCGTGCTGAATGCCAACGGTCTGGCGGAACGGCGGCGCGGGCGCATCGTGGTCGCGGTGCCGCCCCTGCTCGCGGCCGTGATCATGCCGCCGACGATCGTGGCTTTGCAGCAGAAATATCCCGGTCTGCAGGTCGCGATCATCGACGCGCGCAACGACCTCGTCGTCGAGGCGGTGCGCTTCGGCAAGGCCGATTGCGGCGTCGGCACCTTCCCGGCGCTCGACGACACGATCGAGCGCACGACACTCGCCCGCGACAGCCTGATGCTGTTCTGCGGGCGCGGCAGCCGCTTCGCCGCGCAGGATACGGTGGCGTGGCGCGACCTTGCCGACGAACCGCTGGTGACGCTCACCCGCGACAGCGGCATCCGCCTGCTCGCCGAGGTCGGCTACGAGACCGCCGAGATCACGCTGAAACCGGCCTATGAGGTGACGCAGATCACGACCGCGCTGGCGCTGGTCGAGGCCGGGCTCGGCATTGCCGTGCTGCCGACCTATGCGCGGGCGGTGGCGCCGGCCTCAGTGCTGGTGCGGCCGCTGACCGAGCCATCGATCGCGCGGGATATCGTGATGATTCGCCCTGGCGGCCGTTCGGCCTCGCCGGCGCTCTCCGCCTTCGAGGCGCTGCTGCGCCGCTTCGTGCGCCAGCTCGCACCGAGCGAGGCGGATTGAGGCGGCTTTCCGTGATGCTCCCGATGCAACCGGCTTTGCCGGCCGGGTGGTGTCTGCTTTCCTGCGAACTGCACGCGCAAGGATCATGGAGATTGGCTGGGGTGATCGCGGCATCATGTTTCGCCACGCCACGGAGGCTAACGGTCTCCGTCGAGGGAGCCTCCGAATGCGGCCTGCTTTTGGTCGTTGGTCCGCTCCGCGCGGCGAGGGTGCGGGCATGATCGCCGTCACCAAGGCGGATCGCCGGGCCGCCTATGCCGTCACGGAGCACGCCTACGGGTCCGACACCCCCTACGTGCCGCCGATGTGGCGCGACTTCGACCGGATGCTGGATCCGGCGCGCAATCCTTTCGTCACCGAAGGCCATGGCCGGCTGGAACTGTTCGTCGCCTGGCGGGATGGCCGGCCGCTCGGGCGCATCGTCGCCAGCATCCACGACGCCTCGAATGTGCGCCATGGCACCTCGCGCGCGCAGTTCGGTCTGTTCGATTGCATCGACGATCCAATCGTTGCCGGAGCGCTGCTCGCTGCCGCCGAGGACTGGGCCCGGGCGGCGGGGATGAACGAGATCGCCGGCAATTTCAACCTGACTGCGATGCAGCAGGCCGGCGTCCTGACCGGCGGTTTCGAGCAGCAGCCCTATACAGACATGGTCTACGGGCCGCCCCATGTCCCCGCATTGCTGGAGGCGCATGGCTATCAGCCGTTTTTCCCAATGACGACCTTCGAAACCGATCTGACCGAGCTGGATCCGACGGTTCTGCTCGGCGCGGCCCAGCAGGCGGTGCTGGCCGATCCGGATTTCGACTGGAAGCCGATCGACCGCTCCGACTTCAAGGCGCGCCTCGCCGATGCGCGGGCCGTGCTGAATGACGGCTTCCTCGACAATCCGATGTTCGTTCCGGTCAGCGAGGGCGAATACCTGTTCCAGGCCGGCGACATGATGTGGGTCGTCGACAGGCGCATCTCCTGCGTGCTGCATCATCGCGGCAGGCCCGTCGGCGTCATCCTCGTGATCCCCGATCTCAACCCGCTGGTGAAGGCCAGCGGTGGACGGATGGGGCTGCGCTTCATTTGGGAGCTTCTGAAGGCGCGCATCCGGCCCCGTCGCGCCGTGCTGATCTACCAGTCCGTCGTCCGCGACATGCATGGCCGGGGGCTCAACGGGGCGATGCTGTTCAAGGTCACGTCGGCGCTGAAGGCGGCCGGCTACGACCGGCTCGGCACCACCTGGATCGCCGACGTCAATGCCGCCAGCCTGCGCCAGATGGAAAAGCTCGGTGCCCGGCCGCTCCACCGCCTGCATCTCTTTGCGAAGCCGCTGCGGACCACCCCCGCGGACATCACAGTAGCTTGAGATATTCCAGCAGCGCGTCGCGCTCGTCGGGCGTCAGGCCCGAGACCTCCTGCTCGTGGCCCCGATTCGAGAAGCCGGACTTGCGCGTATCGATCGTCACGGCCCCGGCAAAGCCGCGATAGCCCGAGCCGTCGCGCCAGAGGCCGGACGCATCCGGCTCAAGCGCCAGGCCGACGCGCGCGAAGTCGAGGCGGTGCCCGCCTGTCATGAAGCGCTTCGGCCGGGTCGCAGGCTCCAGAAGATGGCGCAGCGTCGGCACCGAGCCGTTGACGAAATAGGGAGCGCTGGCCCAGACGCCGCTCAGCAGGGGCGCGGCCAGCTGGCCCGTCGCTGCGGCGCTGATGGTCTCGCGATAGGCGCTGACATTGACCCGTGCGGCCAGCTCCGGATCGAAGGCCCTGGCCCGGCTCATGTCGGTGCCGACATTGCCGGCCCAGTTCGGGAAGCGCAGCAGCCGGGGCTTTTCGAGGCTGCCGTCATAGTCGCCATGGCAGCGGGCGCATTCGCGCGCATAGGCCGCCTGCCCGAGCGGGAGCGAGGCGGTCTTGACCGGGCCCGGAAAGGCCTGCGGGCGATAGCGAGCGAGATAGCGCGCGATATCCGTCAGGTCCGGGATGATCGCGAGCGCCCGCTCGGGCGTCATGCCCATGCTCGGCACGGTGAAGAAGGAAGCGATCCGGGCAAGGTCGCGCGGGTCGGCAGCCTGCGCCTGCGCCGCGTCGCGCGGCTGGAAACGCTCCCGGCCCGGCCAAGTATAGGCTCCGTCCGCCAGCAGGGCGCTGCGGAAATTGCGATCGGCGAGATCGGGGATCGAGACGAAGCCGCCATCGGCGATCCGTCCATGCGGCGGCACCAGCCCGAGCCGGAGCTTCAGCGCCGCGACCCCGTTGGTCAGTCCGGGCGCGCCGTTCGAGAAGGGGAGCGGCGAATCGCCGGCCTGCAGCCGCTCGGTCATGCGCGCCTTGGCGCGGGGCAGCACGATCCAGCGCAGGGTCTGCTTCTCGCGCCAGGACAGCGCCGGGTGCAGCCGCGCGACCGCCTGCCAGAACGCCTGTTCGTCGGCGAAGGCCCGCTTCAGGGCGCGGTAGACCTGCTGCGCATAGGCCTCCAGGTCGAGCGAGCTGTTGGGCATGCCCGGCACAGGGCGGCCGGGCTGCGGCCGTCCGGACGCGTCGTAGCTGACGCCGGCATGGCAGGATGCGCAGCCGAGATTGGCCGTCGTCACCCGTAAGGGCGGCAGGACACGTTCGACCACGCCGAGATTGAGTCCCAGCGGCGCCCGCAATCCCCCTCCGGCTGCATCGTCCGGGAACAGGAAGCCGACGCTGGCGAAGGCCTTCTCGACGCCTGCCGCAGTGACCTGGCCCGGGTCGCCCTTGGCGCTTTCCAGCGCCAGCGCGGTGCTCAACACGACCCAGGGTAGGGCGTTCGTCTCCAGCGTATCGAGATCGAGGACCGAAAGGTCGCCGGCGCGGAAGAGGCGCTCGCCGCGCAGCACGGGATCGTTCGGGAGCGATCCGAGCTGCGATGATGGGGCGGGGGCGGTGCGCGTCAGATCGACAAAGGCGAGCCCGATCATCGACAGGCCAACGACCGCGATCAGGATCAGCCACCGGGGCATCGCAATCCAGCTCCCTCTCGTGTCCTGACAAGGCCGTCCGGCACCGCCGTTCAAGGCCATTTCCGCTGCCGTCGCCTACATCGACCACACCGGCAGAAGCGCGGGCGATGCTCGATACTTTTCCGCCCATCCCGAAGGCGTGATCAAGCGCGCGCGTCAGGGACATCGCTCGACCTTATCGTCCATAACGATAGAGGGCCTTCCACGGCCCTCTAGGTCGATCGTCGATATTTGATCGGCTCGAAATCAGAACGAGCTGGAGGTCGCCGGCTCGCGAATCTCGGAAATTCGAGACCTGGCGGGCGCGGTGAGTTTGTCCGCCTCCTTGCCGTCCAGCATATCGGCTACCCGCTTCTTGAATCTGCGCCGGATGGCCGGTCCCCGAAGCCAATAGAGGTTGCCTGCCAACAGTCCGATCAGGAACGTGACGAAGAGGCCGTTAGGGCTCCAGGCATGCGACAGGTAGACGATCAGAATGAAGCCGGCGATCAGCGTTACGATAGGAGACAAGGCAAGCAGGACCAAAACGTTGAAGAAAACGTCCTTGCCGGTCCACATCGATTTGCGCATGGAATGATTCCGAATCGCGACCGTTGCGGGCTCGTCCATCCCGTTTCGCTTGGCTCGGATCAGCGTCACGTCCTGCCCCGGCATCAGGGTGACCTTCCCGGCATCGAATTCCTCGACGATCTGCAAGCCGTCCTCAGCCTCGAAGCAGACCTCGCGCTTGTTGACGACCGTCGAGGTGGTCTTGCTGGACCCGACGCCAAATCCTTTGACCATGACGCCCGAGCCGGAGCCGCTGACATGCGTCTCGCTCCAGACCTGCGCGTCCATCACGCGAACGCGCAGGGCTTCGAGTTCGACGCCTTTCACGATTTCGGAAACCGTTTTCATGCCCATTCCTCCTCAAATATCCATGTATTCTTCGAAGACGAGCCGCGAATGCGTCGCGGTGGTGCCGATGATCGCGCAGGAATTCCTGTCGCGCTTCGGGGCAGGGCCGGTCAGGACGATGCGCGAGCCGGCGCCCTTCCTGTCCTCGACACGGCCGGAGACCGGATAGGGCGCGGGGTCGCAGCCCTTCTTGAAGACGTAGGCGGTTCCCGAGATGCGCTTGCCGTCGAACTTCCCTTCGAAGAGAATGGCGCCCTTCGGGACGGTGCCTGCGATCGAGGCTTTGGGCTCCTCGTAGACGATGCGGCCGGTCTGTTCGTTGACCACCATGGTCGAGCCGTTGTGGAACCACGTCGACCAACCCGAATTCGCAAGGGCGTCGGCGGGCGGCAGATTATGGGTTAGCGGGGCCGGCTTGCTTGCCGTTGCGGCAGGCTTTTCCTGAATCAGGCGGTCCTTCCCGTCCGGCCAGGCGATCGAGCGTATCTCGGCATTGCGATCGACGTTTACGACGTTGCGGCACTGGGCGGCCCCGACCTTGCCGCAAGCGCTGCCGTGAAGATGAACGATAAGCTGGTAGCCGTTCTTGAGCGTCTCCTGGATCTCGACACGATGATGACGTTGCTCGACAACCGAGTAGGTGCCATCCGCCTTCGAAAGAGCCCAGCGCGCATCGGCGCCGGCCGTGCCGGAGAACACCGAGAAGGCGCCATCGCACATCATGCGATTCGACGTCATGAAGACGTCGGCACGCCCGTCGCCGTTCACGTCTACCGCCGTTCCGAAGTCCGGTTTGAATTCCGGCTTCCCACCAGAACCGCGGCACTCATCGGTGAGATACTTCCTGTAGGCCTCGACGATGGGTTCGGCGGCAGCAGGAATCGGCATCGTCCCGACGTCCGCGGGCAGAGTGCCCTTCTCGACCGTCGTGACGATAAAGGTCGGATCGGCCGCGAAATCGTCGGTCGGCTTCGGAGAGCCCACTGCCGCCGCCTTCGGTGCCGGCGGGCAGACGTCTCCATTCGGCGTGGTCGGCGTCAGGACGTAATCCGCGCCGTCGAGGGTTATCCGATCCCCGGTCGCTGAATAGCTTTTCGAAACCGGCAGCTTGATGCCGCCATTGGCGTAGCATGTCTGCGCCACGAGGCGGCCGCCGCTGATGACGGGATCGTGGCAGTCTCGACCGTCGATTCCGACAAAGGGACGAGAGCCGGCTGAGCGAACGAGGACGCTATCTCCTTCTGCGCCGGTTCCGCCGACCTTGCAGTACCAGCCGTCTTTCAGCCCTAAGGCGGCGATTTTGTTCTCGGCGGCAGCGGCATTCGCGATGATCAAACTAGTACAGATCAATAAGGCGGTACGCATAGGCCCTCGATAATCATCAACCCCTGTCCCACAATCGCAGATAGAACCTGAGAATTCGCTCGCCTCGGATCATGCATTTGCAGGATCCGAGTAACGCCTCATCAACGGCTCGCGCGCCGTTCGCTTCTTGCCTATTCGAGGGGGAGCATCAGTCGTGGGTTCAGGCCGAGCCTGCCGAACTGGAGCCGCGACTTGTCGCAGGCTGCGAAGCACTTCCGGTCCGCTGGCGACGCCGCTGCAGCCGATGCTCTCGAACCAAGGCCCGGACACGCGATGGGCGGTCGTGACCGCGAGCCGAACCTCTCCGGCTCCGATCTCGTCGTCAGGCTCAAGAAGCTGGCCGATCGGTAGTCCTTGTCCGCCTCGGCGCGCTTTAAGATCGGCGGTCCGATGATTCTATCGACCGCCTGGAATCCCATTCACCGGGCCATGTCCGCTTGTCGCGGCCCCAAAGCAAAACGGCCACCCGGTGGGGTGGCCGTAAGTCTCTGTAAATCCAGAGAGAAAATGGTGGGCGCGACAGGGATCGAACCTGTGACCCCTACGATGTCAACGTAGTGCTCTCCCGCTGAGCTACGCGCCCTTTGCCGCTTGAAGCGACTTCCGGAAGCGTGTCCGGGCCGTGTGGGCCGCGATCACGCTGCGAGGTGAGGGGGCTATAGCGGCTCGCTTCGCGGGTGGCAAGGCGTTTGCCGCATAAATTCTCATGGAGCTGTTGGCAGCCCTTTTCGGGGGCTGCCGAACGGCGCTCAGGCCGCCAGCAGCTTCTCGACCTCGTTGACCAGCTCGCGCAGGTGGAAGGGCTTGGACAGCACCTTGGCATCCTTCGGCGTCTGCGAATCGGGGTTCAGCGCCACGGCGGCGAAGCCGGTGATGAACATCACCTTGATGTCGGGGTCGAGCTCGGTGGCGCGGCGCGCCAGCTCGATGCCATCCATCTCCGGCATGACGATATCCGTCAGCAGGAGCTCGAACGGCTCCTCGCGCAGGCGGTTATAGGCCGAGAGGCCGTTGTCGAAGGAGGCGACGTCATAGCCCGCATTCTGCAGGGCCTTGACCAGGAAGCGACGCATATCGTTGTCGTCTTCGGCGAGCAGTATCTTCGTCATGGGCCTGATCTGTCGTCCCTGAGGCCTGTGTTTGTCTAGCGTCTGGCGCCCCGACTCGAGGCCGGGCCTGGAACGGTTGGGTACTCACCCGGCCGCACAGTTGGAACCATGTCTCTCCATAAGGCAACATCATGGTAAACAAGGCGTGAATCCAGCGCCGAATTTCCCGAGGTTTGCGACATCGCTTCAACCGCCCCGGTTTGTGTGCTTCAGTCAGCGCGAGATGAGCTTGTCCTCCACCCCTTTCCCGCCCGCGCCGGACGACGTCGTCGCCGAGATCGAGCGGCCGTTCAGCCTGTACCAGCCGGCGCTTCAGGTCGTGCCGGTGGTGGTCGACGTGCCGCATGCCGGGCGCTGTTATCCGCGCAGCTTCGTCGACGGAGCGCGCCTGCCCTTGCGCAGCCTCAGGCGCTCCGAGGATGCCTATGTCGATAGGCTCTTCGCGCAGAGCGTCTCGCTCGGCGCGCCGCTGCTCGTGGCCGAGTTCCCGCGCGCCTATCTCGACGTCAACCGCGAGCCCTACGAGCTCGACCCGCGCATGTTCGAAGGGCGGGTGCCGCCCTTCGCCAATACGCGCTCGATGCGGGTCGCCGGTGGGCTCGGCACGATCCCGCGGATCGTCGGCGACGGGCAGGAGATCTATTTCGGGCGAATTCCGGTTCAGGAGGGGCTCGCCCGCATCGATGCGCTCTACCGGCCTTATCATGCGGGCCTGCGCAGCCTGATCCAGCGCACGCAAGGCGTGTTCGGCACCTGCATCCTCGTCGATGCGCATTCGATGCCCTCGGCTGGGCTCGATCGCGACGGGCTGGCGAAATCCGACATCATCCTCGGCGACCGCTTCGGCACCAGCGCCGCCGGCTACATCATCGACATCGCCGAGCAGGCCTTCACGCGGCTGGGTTTCAGCGTCACCCGTAACCGGCCTTATGCCGGCGGTTTCATCACCGAGCATTACGGCGCACCGGCCGCCGGCGTGCATGCGCTGCAGATCGAGGTGAACCGCGCGCTCTACATGAACGAGGCGACGCTGGAGCCGCATGAGGGCTTCGGCGCGGTCGAGCAGGCGATGGCCGCGGTGATGGCGGATTGCTTCGCGCGCTGGAGCGGCTGGCTCGACGAATGGCGCGAGGCGGCCGAATAGCGGCCGGGGCGAAGCAGCAGGGGCTATTCTCAAAAAAAAAAAAGGGCCGCACACTTGCGTGGCGGCCCAAGTCTAGGGAGGAAACGCCCAAGGAGGGCAATGAAGGTTTGAGGTGATCTCCCCTTCGCAGTGCACAATATGAGAGTGCGCTGCAAAACGCAACTAAAATCAGCGGAATCAATGGCGCCATGCAATGGGCGCATGATGACGTGTCTGAAAGCCAAGGCTTTTCGGATATTTCCGCATCCGGGCCTCGGTTCGAATGGTCGACCCGCGGAGTTGATGCTGCATAGCAGCAAAATGGAGTGCCTATTCATGAGCGCAGTCGATTTCGGCGCTTTCGTCGCGGAGCTGGCGACGCAGTCCGGCCGGGCGATCCTGCCCTTCTTCCGCGCGCTCCATGCGACGGAGGACAAGTCGCGGGGCGGGGTGTTCGATCCCGTGACCGAGGGCGACCGCGCCGGCGAGTCGGTGATGCGCCACATGATCAAGCGGCAGTTCCCGGCCCATGGCGTGCTCGGCGAGGAATTCGGCAGCGAGAACACCGATGCGGAATATGTCTGGGTGCTCGATCCGATCGACGGCACGCGCGCCTTCATCTCCGGCATCCCGGTCTGGGGCACGCTGATCGGGCTGACGCGCAACGGCGTGCCGGTCTACGGCATGATGCACCAGCCGTTCTCGGGCGAGCGTTACTCGGGCGATGGGCGCGAGGCGCGTTACGAGGGGCCGGGCGGCCCGAAGAAGCTGCGGACGCGCCAGACCACCGATCTCGCCACCGCGACCCTGATGACGACGACGCCGGCCCTGTTCAAGGGCGAGGAGGCCGCGGCCTTCGCGCGCGTCGAGAGCGAGGTCCGGCTCTCGCGCTATGGCTGCGATTGCTACGCCTATTGCATGCTCGCGGCCGGCCATGTCGATCTCGTCATCGAGAGCGGCCTCAAGCCCTACGATATCGTCGCGCTGATCCCGATCATCGAGGGCGCCGGCGGCATCGTCACTTCATGGGACGGTGGCAGCGCTGCCGGGGGCGGGCGCATCCTCGCGGCCGGCAGCAAGGCGCTGCATGAAGCCGCCATGGCCAGGCTCGCCGGCTGAACCGGGCAGGGCCTGGTCCTCGCCGGGGATGAAGGCGTCGAAGGCGGCCCAGAACTGGGCGCGGATCTCGTCGTTTTCCATCAGGATCTCGTGGCGCGCGGTTGGCAGGACCAGCGCCGAGCCGGTCTTGAGCCGCGCCGCGAAGCGTTCGATCGCGGGCGTTGAGACGACCGGGTCGCGCCCTGCCGCGATGATCAGGGTCGGCACCTTCACCTCCAGCGGGGCTGAAGGCGTGCCGAGGCGCGCCATCAGCCGGAAGGCGGTCCTGATCCAGGCTATGGTGGGGTCGCCGATGCTGAGCTCGCGCGCAGCCGCCGAGAGCGCGGCGTTGCGGGCATAGCGGGCGGGATCGCTGGTCAGCCGGTTGCCCTCGAAAGGCTTGGTCGCGATTGCGGTGTCGCCGCCGCCCGGAATGAAGGCGCGGCCGAAGCCGAGCCAGTAGAGCAGGCTGGCCAGAAGCTTGGCCCGGCCGGGATTGGCGATCATCGCGATGCCCAGCATCGGTGCCAGCGCGACCATACGCGCGACCGGCAGCGCATTCGAGCGGGCGGCATCGAGACAGAGCGCGGCACCCATCGAATGGGCGAGGACGAAATAGGGCGGCGGGAACTTGGCCTGCATCTCGGCCATGGCGAGAGCGAGATCGGCCTCGTAATGCCTGAGCCGCCCGACATGGCCCTTGCGGACGCGCCGGACGAAGCGCTGCGAGCCGCCTTGCCCGCGCCAGTCGAAAGCCAGCACATGGAAGCCGCGGCGGCGCAGTTCCGCGACGGTCTCGCTGTAGCGCTCGATGAACTCGGCCCGGCCCTGGACGATGACAACGGTGCCGCGCACCGGCTTCACCGTCGGGCGCCAGCTGGCGAGGCGCAAGGCAGCGCCGTCCCGCGTCGTGGCGAGCCAGGTCTTGCCATGCCCCGGAACGGGGTAAGCCGGATCGGCGAAAAAGGCGGCCTCGGCCATCAAATGCTCCGCATCGCCACCGCGCCTTCAGACCGTGGCTGCCATCAGAGCGATATTCTGCACAGGATATCCTGCGAAAACATGTCTGTGCGCCGAAAAAGAAAACGCGGGCGCTGATTTCGGGCTTGCGAGAACGGCTCTTGAAAAGCCGAAAGCCCTCCCCAGATCAGGTTTGCGCAGGCCAGAACCGGCTGCGCGAAAGCAACCAAGGTCCGCGCTCAGGCGAGGCGGACCGACATCATTGTCGCTTCTTCGGAGGACATATCATGCGTCATTTCGACCTTTCCCCGCTCTATCGCTCGACTGTCGGCTTCGACCGTCTGTTCAATCTCCTCGATCAGGCGACGAGCAACGAAGCCGCCCCGAGCTACCCGCCCTACAATATCGAGCGGACCGCCGAGAACGCCTACCGCATCACCATCGCGGTCGCGGGTTTCGGTGAGGGCGACCTCTCCATCGAGTCCAAGGAAAATGCGCTGACCGTCAAGGGCGAGAAGCAGCTCGTCGAAGGTGCCGAGAAGCGCGAGGTCCTGCATCAGGGCATTGCTGCGCGCGCCTTCGAGCGTCGCTTCCAGCTTGCCGATTACGTGCAGGTGACCGGCGCCAGCCTCGAGAACGGCCTGCTCCATATCGACCTCGTGCGCGAGATCCCCGAGGCCAAGAAGCCGCGCCAGATTCCGATCGGCAACGGCGGTTCGGCCAAGGTGCTCGAGGCCAAGGTCGCCAAGGCCGCGTAACCCAGGCGAAGCTTTCCGTGAAAGCGAAAGGCTCCCGGAAACGGGAGCCTTTTTTGTTGGTCGTCAGTTCATCGGGGCGACCGGCGCGATCGGCGTCGCGGGCTTCGGCGCCGACGGCGTTGGGTCGATGTTCTGCACCGGCGGGATCGACGAGGCCTCGGCAGCCGGCGCGGCGGTCGAGAGCGGCGGCTTGCGCTCGGTGCCCTCGGTGTTGCGCACGTCGCTCGGGTTGACGAGCTTCGGCTTGTCGGCACCGGTCTCCGGATTGGTCGCGCCGGCCGATGGCTCCGCCGGCCGGGCGGGCTGCGGCGGGACCGTGGTCGCCGGAGCACTGGCCTGAGCCGGTGCCGTTTCCGCCGGCTTCACCGGTTCGGGCGCAGGCGGCGCGGCAGGCGAGGGCGGCACCGTCGTCGCGGGTGCGTTTGCTTCGGCCGGCGGCTTCTCGACCGGCGCGGCAGGTTCGGGCGCGGGCGGTGCAGCCGGAGAGGGCGGCACGCTCGTCGCCGGGGCGCTGGCCTCGGCCGGGCCCTTGAACTCGGCTGGCCGTTCCGGCGGCTGGGGCACGAGACGCTGGCGCGGCGCAGCATGCTCCTCGCGGGGATCGGCGCGGGCGACACTGGGAGCGGCCTGTCCACGCAGGGGAATGCGGCGGATCAATTCGCCGGCATAGGCGTCGAGGACGAGGCGCTGGCGCTGGCCATTCGGCGCGACCCCATCGACGATATAGGTGTCGTCGCGGCGGATCGAACGCTCGATCCGGACGAGGCCGTAGCGGCGGGCAGCGATGCCGCTAACCGAATAAGGCGAGATGGCAGCCGGCGCGCGCGGCACCACGGCCGGCGGGCGCGGGGCATAGCCATAGTCGTAACGATAGCCATAGCCGTAGCCATAGGCTGGGTAGGGATCGTACCCGTCATAGTAGTAGTATTGGGCGCTGGCGGCGCCCGCCATGCCGGCCATTGCGCCGGCCACGACCAGGCCCATCAGCGCGATGCGCCCCGGTGCGGTCGAACGATCTGCCATGCCACATTCCCTTAACGACTGACTGCTCGGCACTTAGTCTTGTTAGGGATTGCGGCAGGTATGCGGCTGGAAGCGGGGCGCAAATGCGCCCATTTAATCCGCGATCGCAGCGATCAGGCTCTCAACGTCCTCAGGCTTGGTCGCGAAGGACATGACGAAACGGCCGACGACCTCGCCATCCTTGAGCGGCGCTTCCGGCGGCAGCGAGCGCGCCGACCAGTCGTAATAGCCGATGCCCGCGGCCTTCAGGCGCTCCTGCACGGCCGGCGGCAGGACGAGGAAGACCTCGTTCGCCTGGCAGGGCCAGGCGAGGCGGGCTTCACTGCTCTGCGCCACCGAGTCCGCGAGACGCTTGGCGCGCGCGTTGGCGTGACGGGCGAGGTCGAGCCAGTGATCGTCGGCGAGCAGTCCTTCGAACTGGGCGCCGAGGACGCGGCCCTTCGAGAGCGTCTGGCCGGCGCGCTTGCGGCGCCATTTCATCTCCTGGGCCTCGGCCGGGTCGAAGAAGATCACGGCCTCGGCGGCGAGCGCGCCGTTCTTGGTGCCGCCGAAGGAGAGCACGTCGACGCCGGCTTTCCAGGTGATCTCGGCCGGCGTGCAGCCGAGCGTGACCAGGGCATTGGCGAAGCGGGCGCCGTCCATGTGCAGCTTGAGGCCGCGCGGCGTGACGGCCTCCTTCAGGGCACGCACCTCCGCCGGCGTATAGATCGTGCCGCATTCGGTCGCCTGCGTGATCGTCAGTGCCTGTGCCTGGACCTGATGGAAATCGCCGGCGCGCAGATGGGAGAGCGCCTTCGTCACCGTCTCCGGCTTCAATTTGGCGCCGGTGCCGGGCAGGTCGACCAGCTTGGCGCCGTTGGTGAAGAACTCGGGCGCGCCGCACTCGTCCTCGACGACATGCGCCTCCTCATGGGTCAGGATCGCCCCCCAGGGCTTGACGATGCTGGCAAGCGCCAGCGCGTTCGCCGCGGTCCCGGTCAGCACGAGGAAGACCGCGACCTCGCGCTCGAAGATCGCGGCGAAGCGCTCCTCGACGCGGCGCGTCCACTCGTCCTTGCCATAAGGGGAGGCGGCACCGGCATTGGCGGCGGCGAGCGCGGCCATGACGCGGGGGCTGGCGGCGGCGGTATTGTCGCTGAAGAAATCCATGGCCTTGAGGGTTATGCGCAGACCGTTGTCCTGCCAAGCGACAGCCATGGAGAGGGGGCCTGCGCGCCGTGCTGGGCGAGCTCCTAGATCTGCCGACAAATCCGCAGGTCATCCCGGGCTTGACCCGGGATCCATTCCGGAACGCCTCCGATCAGGGTTCCGGAATGGATCCCGGATCTCCGCTGCGCTGCGTCCGGGATGACCCGTGTTCTACAAAAAGCGACTCAAGTGACTGAGCTGCCGAAAAACAAGAACCGGGCTGCCTGAGTCAGGCTTTCATGCCGGAAATGTCTGGTGCGGATTCGATTTTGCAATAAAATTTCGCTGCAGCGCGAAATCGGCGCTTGTGCGTAGATTGGAATTCTGGCAAGTTCATCTCAATAGGACAGTGTTGCTGTCCCATTTTTCACCGCGCCGACCAAAAGCTGCTCTAGCTCAAGGTCGCGCCGTTGCAACGGAGCGGAGCATGACGAAGGGCCGGGCTACCAACGCCAAAGCCAATCGCACGCGCGCCGTCCGTAAAACGACGGCCTGAAGACAGGCGCGAACGGGCGAGGCACGCCCGAGGCGCCTGCGGAGGACGCGGGCGCGGTGGAAACAAAGCGCAAGCAAAGCCTCCAAAACGACGACGGCCGGACCGCCTTGGCCCCATCCTTGCTGCCGACCTCAGGTCGGCTCCGAGGGCCGCAGCGGTCGGGATCATGGACTGACGGGTCTCCCTGCCGGCGCAAGCCCGCGGGGTTCTGGGAAGCGGGGTTTGACGATGAGCGTGACCAGCAAGTCGAGCGGCGCAGAGGCTTTCGAGCGTTTTCCGGCCGTGCGCGATCCGGCGATGCCGACGCATCAGGGCCTGTACGATCCCAATAACGAGAAAGACTCGTGCGGCGTCGGCTTCATCGCCGACATGAAGAACCGCAAGAGCCATGCGATCGTGCAGCAAGGCCTGCAGATCCTGCACAATATCGACCATCGCGGCGCGGTCGGTGCCGATCCGAAGCTCGGCGACGGCTGCGGCATCCTCGTCCAGATCCCCGACCAGTTCTTCCGCGAGGAGACCGCGCGGCTCGGCATCACGCTGCCGGCGCTGGGCTACTACGCGATCGGCCAGTTCTTCATGCCGCGCGATCCGGCTGCCCGGGCGATGTGCGAGGAGATCATCTCGCAGACCGTGGCGGAGGAGGGGCTCGTCTTCCTCGGCTGGCGCGACGTGCCGGTCGACAACAGCGATCTCGGTCAGGCCGTGCTCGCGACCGAGCCGGTGCATCGCCAGCTCTTCGTCGGCCGCCCCGACGACATCACCGACGAGGACGAGTTCGAGCGGCAGGTCTATGTCCTCCGCAAGTCGGTCTCGAACAAGGTCTACAAGCATCAGGAGCGCAAGACGGCGGAGTACTACCCCGTCTCGATGTCCTGCCGCACCATCGTCTACAAGGGCATGGTGCTGGTGAACCAGCTCGGTTCCTACTTCAAGGACCTGCAGGACGAGCGCTTCGTCAGCGCGCTGGCGCTGGTCCACCAGCGTTTCGCCACCAACACCTTCCCGTCCTGGCGCCTCGCCCATCCCTACCGGATGGTCGCCCATAACGGCGAGATCAACACGCTGCGCGGCAACGTCAACTGGATGGCGGCGCGGCAGGCGAGCGTCGATTCCGACCTGTTCGGCTCCGATATCTCGAAGCTCTGGCCGATCTCCTACGAGGGGCAATCGGACACCGCCTGCTTCGACAACGCGCTCGAATTCCTGGTGCAGGGCGGCTATTCGCTGGCCCATGCCATGATGATGCTGGTGCCCGAGGCCTGGGCCGGCAACCCGCTGATGGATGACGAGCGGCGCGCCTTCTACGAGTATCATGCCGCGCTGATGGAGCCCTGGGACGGGCCGGCTGCGATCGCCTTCACCGACGGGCGCCAGATCGGAGCGACGCTGGACCGCAACGGCCTGCGCCCCGCGCGCTATCTCGTGACCGACGACGGGCTCGTCGTGCTCGCCTCGGAATTCGGCGTGCTGCCGATCCCGGAGGAGAAGATCGTCGAGAAGTGGCGTCTCCAGCCCGGCAAGATGCTGCTGATCGATCTCGAACAGGGCCGCATCATCGGCGATGACGAGATCAAGACCTCGCTCTGCCTCGCCAACCCCTACAAGGACTGGCTGAAGCGTACCCAGATCGTGCTGGAGGACCTGCCGCCGGTGGAGGCGCGGGCTTCGCGCACCGACGTGCCGCTGCTCGATCGCCAGCAATCCTTCGGCTACACCACCGAAGATGTCCGCCTGCTGATGGCGCCGATGGCGGTGACCGGGCAGGAAGCCGTCGGCTCGATGGGCACGGATACGCCGATCTCGGCGCTCTCGCTCAAGTCGAAGCTGCTCTACACCTATTTCAAGCAGAATTTCGCGCAGGTGACGAACCCGCCGATCGACCCGATCCGCGAGGAGCTGGTGATGAGCCTGCTCTCCTTCATCGGGCCGCGTCCCAACATCCTCGATCTGGAGGGCACCTCGCGCCGCAAACGCCTGGAGGTCCGCACGCCGATCCTGACCAATGACGATCTCGAGAAGATCCGCTGCATCGGCCATTACGAGGATCGCTTCGACACCAAGACGATCGACTTCACCTATCCGGCGCGCGAGGGCGCGAGCGGCATGGACGGCGCGGTGGCGCGGCTCTGCGAACGCGCCGAGGCTGCGGTCCATGGCGGCTACAACATCATCATCCTGTCCGACCGGCAGGTCGGGCCGGACCGCATCCCGATCCCGGCGCTCTTGGCGACGGCGGCTGTGCACCATCACCTGATCCGCAAGGGCCTGCGCACCTCGGTCGGCCTCGTCGTCGAGTCCGGCGAGCCGCGCGAGATCCATCATTTCTGCTGCCTCGCCGGCTATGGCGCCGAGGCTATCAACCCCTATCTCGCCTTCGACACCCTGCTCGACCAGCACGCTCAGGGCGCCTTCCCCGAGGAGGTCGATGCCGACGAGGTGGTGAAGCGCTACATCAAGTCGGTCGGCAAGGGCGTGCTGAAGGTGATGTCCAAGATGGGCATCTCGACCTACCAGTCCTATTGCGGCGCGCAGATCTTCGATGCCGTCGGCCTGAAGAGCGCCTTCGTCGACAAGTTCTTCTTCGGCACCGGCACGGCGATCGAGGGCGTCGGCCTCGAGGAGATCGCCGAGGAGAGCCTGCGCCGCCACCGCGACGCCTTCGGCGACTCGCCGCTCTACCGCAACAGCCTCGATATCGGCGGCGAGTACATGTACCGCGTCCGCGGCGAGGATCATGTCTGGAAGCCGGACGTCGTCGCCTCGCTGCAACATGCGGTGCGCCTCAACGCGCAGGATCGCTACGAGGAATTCGCGCAGCAGGTGAACGACGACGCGCAGCGGCTCAGCACCATCCGCGGCCTGTTCAAGGTCAAGATGGCCACCGATAACGGCCGCGCGCCGGTGCCGCTGGAGAGCGTCGAATCCGCCGCCGATATCGTGAAGCGCTTCGCCACCGGCGCGATGTCCTTCGGCTCGATCTCGCGCGAGGCACACGAGACGCTCGCCATCGCGATGAACCAGATCGGCGGCAAGTCGAACACCGGCGAGGGCGGTGAGGAATCGATCCGCTTCAAGCCGATGCCGGATGGCCGCTCCAAGCGTTCGGCGATCAAGCAGATCGCGTCCGGCCGCTTCGGCGTCACCACCGAATATCTCGTCAATTCGGACGTGATGCAGATCAAGGTCGCGCAGGGCGCCAAGCCCGGCGAGGGCGGCCAGCTGCCCGGCCACAAGGTCGACGCCAAGATCGCCCGGACCCGGCATTCGACGCCGGGCGTCGGCCTGATCTCGCCGCCGCCGCACCATGACATCTATTCGATCGAGGATCTGGCGCAGCTGATCTTCGACCTGAAGAACGTCAATCCCTCGGCCGATGTCTCGGTGAAGCTCGTCTCCGAGATCGGCGTCGGCACGGTTGCGGCCGGCGTCGCCAAGTCGCGCGCCGACCACATCACCATCTCCGGCTTCGAGGGCGGCACGGGCGCAAGCCCCCTGACCTCGCTGAAGCATGCGGGCTCGCCCTGGGAGATTGGGCTGGCCGAAACGCAGCAGACGCTGGTGCTGAACCATCTGCGCGGCCGCGTCGCGCTCCAGGTCGATGGTGGTCTGCGCACGGGCCGGGACGTCATCATCGGCGCGCTGCTCGGCGCCGACGAGTTCGGCTTCTCGACCGCGCCGCTGATCGCGGCCGGCTGCATCATGATGCGCAAGTGCCATCTGAACACCTGCCCGGTTGGCGTCGCGACGCAGGACCCGGTGCTGCGCAAGCGCTTCAAGGGCTTGCCCGAGCATGTCGTGAACTACTTCTTCTTCGTCGCCGAGGATGTCCGTCGGATCATGGCGGAGATGGGCTTCACGAAGATCGAGGAGATCGTCGGCCGCTCGGACCTGCTCGACAAGCGCGACGCGATCGAACACTGGAAGGCGAACGGGCTCGACTTCACCAAGCTCTTCCACAAGGTCGACCTGCCGGGCGTGGCGATCCGCCATGTCGAGTTGCAGAAGCACCCGATCGACACCGTGCTCGACCGCCAGCTCCTGGCCGAGGCGGCGGGCGCGATCGAGACCGGTACGCCGGTCGTGATCGAGAAGCCGGTCGGCAATGTCGACCGCAGCACCGGCGCGATGCTGTCCGGCGCCGTCGCCAAGAAATACGGCCATGCCGGCCTGCCGGAAGACACGATCACGGTGAAGCTCACCGGCACCTCCGGCCAGAGCTTCGCGGCCTTCCTCGCTGCCGGCGTCACGGTCGAGCTCACCGGCCAGGCCAACGACTATGTCGCCAAGGGCCTGTCCGGCGGCAAGGTGATCGTGAAGCCCGACCCGGCGACCAAGGCCGTGGCCGAGCGCTCGATCATCGTCGGCAACACCGTGCTCTACGGCGCGATCGCGGGCGAGGCTTACTTCCGCGGCGTGGCGGGCGAGCGCTTCGCGGTGCGCAATTCCGGCGCCATCGCGGTAGTGGAAGGCACGGGCGACCATGGCTGCGAATACATGACCGGCGGCGTCGTCGCGGTCATCGGCCAGACCGGGCGCAATTTCGCGGCCGGCATGTCGGGCGGCATCGCCTATGTTCTGGACGAGGACGGCACCTTCAAGTCGCGCTGCAACCTCTCGATGGTCGATCTCGAACCGGTCGAGGAGGAAGAGGACCTGATGGAGCGCCTGCACCATCACGGTGGCGATCTCGAGCATAAGGGCCGGATCGACATGACCAACATGTCGGGCCACGATGAAGAGCGCCTGATGCAGATGCTGACGAACCATGTCGACTACACCGGCTCGGAGCGCGCCCGCACCATCCTCGACAACTGGGCGGATTACCGCACCAAATTCGTCAAGGTGATGCCGGTCGAGTACCGCCGCGCGCTGCGCGAGATGGAACAGGCCCGCACCTTGCAGGCTGCGGAATAAGCGAACGCCACCCCGCCGGGGCCAGCTTGCGCCCCGGCACCTCGATCAGGTTAAGGCACGCGCACGGGGACGCCCCGCGCACACGGCGAGAGAAACGGCATGGGCAAGGTCACGGGCTTTCTCGAATTCGATCGGCAGGAGCAGAAATATCAGCTCGCCGGCGACCGCATCCGGCATTTCCGCGAGTTCACGCTTCCGCTTGAGGAGCGCGACGTCAAGAAGCAGGCGGCGCGCTGCATGGATTGCGGCATCCCGTTCTGCCACGGGCCGACCGGCTGCCCGGTCCATAACCAGATCCCGGACTGGAACGAGCTGGTCTATTCCGGCGGCTGGGAGGATGCTCTGCGCAACCTCCATTCCACCAACAACTTCCCGGAATTCACCGGCCGCATCTGCCCGGCGCCTTGCGAGGAAGCCTGCACGCTCAACCTCGAAAACATGCCGGTGACGATCAAGACGATCGAGCAGGCCATCGCCGACAAGGGCTGGGAAGAGGGCTGGATCGCGCCGGAAATCCCGGCCAGGCGCACCGGCAAGCGCATCGCCATCGTGGGCTCCGGTCCTGCCGGCATGGCCGCGGCGCAGCAGCTCGCCCGCGTCGGGCACGATGTCCATCTCTATGAGCGCGAGGCCAAGGCCGGTGGCCTGCTGCGCTACGGCATCCCCGACTTCAAGATGGAGAAGAAGCATATCGACCGCCGGGTGAAGCAGATGGAGGCGGAAGGCGTGACCTTCCACTACAACGCCAATATCGGCGTGACCCTGCCCTTCGCCACGCTGATGGCCGAGCATGACGCGGTGCTGATGACCGGCGGGGCGGAAGCGCCGCGCGACCCCGGCCTGCCGGATACCAATCTCGCCGGCGTCCACTACGCGATGCCGTACCTGACCCAGCAAAACAAGCGCGTCGGCGGCGAGGATGTCTCGAACGAGGCGCCGATCAGCGCGGCCGGCAAGCATGTCGTCGTGGTCGGCGGCGGCGATACGGCCTCGGACTGCGTCGGCACGGCCTTCCGCCAGGGTGCGCTGTCCGTAACGCAGCTCGATATCCGGCCGATGGCGCCGGAGCTGGAGGACAAGCTCACCGTCTGGCCGTACTGGCCGACGAAGTTCCGCACCTCGTCCTCGCAGGCCGAGGGCGCCGAGCGCGAGTTCCAGGCGGCGACGCTCGGTCTCGAAGGCCGCAACGGCAAGCTCACCGGCGTGAAATGCGCCCGCGTCGACGAGAAGCGCAAGCCCATCCCCGGCACCGAGTTCGTGCTCCAGGCCGATCTCTGCTTCCTCGCCATCGGCTTCGCCGGCTCGGTGATCGAGGGCATGATCGCGCAGTCGGGTGCTGCCGTGGACAAGCGCGCCAACGTCGTCGCCAACGACCGCGACTACAAGACCAGCGTCGGCAAGGTCTTCGTCGCTGGCGACATGCGCCGCGGCCAGTCGCTGGTCGTCTGGGCGATCCGCGAGGGGCGACAGGCGGCCCATGCTATCGACAAGGAATTGATGGGCGCGACGATCCTGCCGGTCTGAGCACCTTTCCGGCTGAACGTTTGAACTTGAACCGGCCTCCATCTGCGGCAGGGCTGCCTCGATTTTTGGCAGTTCTTCGCGGGTGCGAATAATTAACTTGACCGGCATGTGGAATGGGGGTGCAAGACAGGTTGCAGTCCCTGGTCCGGCTCGGTTCCATGACACCGATTATCTTCTCCACTGAGGGCCTACCGAAAGCGCAGCAGCTCGACGCCTGGCGCGGCTGGTTCGATACGATCTTTGACCTTGAGGTCGATGGTCCCCGGCAGGGCTTTTCCGCAACGAGCGAGACCTGGGATTTCGGCGGCTTCGGGCTCACCCGTGTCCGTGCCCCGAAACTGCGGGCGCTGCGGACGGCGAGCCTCATCCGGCGCAACCCCATCGACCATTGGGGCGTTGCCTTCGGCTATCAGCGGACCTTAGGCGAAACCGGTAAGCGAGGCGCTCTCGATGTGCCGGCCAACACGCCCTACGTGGCGTCCTTCGGGCGCCCCCTGATCAGCGAGCGCGAGGCGGATGAGCGCTTGCAGCTCTATCTGCCACGGGATGGCTTTCCCGAACTCTCGGCTGTTCTCGAGGCGGCAGAGGGGCGCCCTCTCGGCGGCCAGATGGGCCAGCTCCTGAGCGAGTTCATCGCCCTGATGGCGCGCACCGCCTCGGCCCTGTCGAATATGGACTCGGAAGAGCTGCAGACCGCGGTTCGCGGGATGCTGCTCGCCTGTGTCGCGCCATCGGTCGATCACAGCGTCATGGCCGACGCTCCCATTGCCGCGACGCGCAGGGAGGTTGTTCGGCGGTTGGTCGACCTCCATCTGAACAACCCTGCCCTGGGGCCGGATTTCCTGTGCCGGGAGGCCGGCATGTCGCGCTCGCAGCTCTATCGTCTGTTCGAGAACGAAGGGGGCGTGGCGCATTACGTTCAGCGGCGGCGCCTGAGGCGATGCTTTACCGAACTGTCGCGGAATGCGGGCGGGCGTTCCATCGCGGCGATTGCCGAGCAGCTCGGTTTCCCGGATCCATCCAGCTTCAGCCGGTCGTTCCGAAGGGAGTTCGGACTGACTCCCCGGGACGTGATGTATAGCCGGCAGTCGGGCGCGCCCGTCGAGACGGCCCTCGCAAAGGCCTTGGTTTCCGAAACGCCCAATCTGCATGACCTTCTCCGGCAGATCGCGCGGGACTAGAGCCTCCTGACGAAAGCCCTGTTCAATCGCTTCGGCTCGACTATGATCGCCGCCATGGAATCGAACCAGAAGGGGAAGCAGGCGCCGCGCCGCTGCTTCCATTGCCGCACCCGCGGACCTGTCTGCGCCCCGCGCTTCATCTCGCGGGGCTGACCGGGAACGCATCGTCGTCTCATCGTCAGCCTTACTCGGCGCGTTTCCGCGCGCATGCCTGACTTCATGAGATTCCGATGTCCCTGATCACCCTGAAAGACCTCTCGCTCGCGCGCAGCGCGCCGCTCTTCGCCGGTCTCGACCTCGCCATCGCCAAGGGCGACCGCCTCGGCCTCGTCGCCGCCAATGGGCGCGGCAAATCCTCGCTGCTTCGCATCCTGGCCGGCAGCGAGGAGGCGAGCGGGGGAGCGTTGACCCGGTCGCGCGGCCTCATCACCGCCTTCGCGCCGCAGGACCCGCCCGAACGCCTGCTGCCGCTGAGCCTCTACGACGCCGTGCGCGATGCGCTCGATCCTGAGACCGCCGAGACCGAAAGCTGGCGCGTCGATGTGCTGCTCGACGATCTCATGGTCGAGGAGGGTCTGCGCAGCCGGCCTGTCGGCAGCCTCTCCGGCGGCTGGCAGCGCACGATGCTGTTGGCGCGGGCTGTCGTGATCGAGCCCGATCTGCTGCTGCTGGACGAGCCGACCAACCATCTCGATCTCGAACGGATCGGCCTGCTGGAGCGCTTCCTCGCCAGTCTGCCGCGCGACTGCGCCGTGGTTGCGGCGAGCCATGATCGTGCCTTCCTCGACGATGTCAGCACGCGCACCCTGTTCCTGCGCCCGGCGGAGAGCGCCGATTTCGCCTTGCCCTATTCGCGGGCGCTGCAGGCGCTGGAGGAGCGCGACGCTGCGCGGGACCGGCAGTTCGAAAACGAGATGCGCAAGGTTCGGGCGTTGCGGCAGCAGGCGGCGAAGCTGAAGAATATCGGCATCAATTCCGGCTCGGACCTGCTGGTGGTCAAGACCAAGCAGCTCTCCGAGCGCGCCGACAAGCTGGAGGAGCGGGCCAAGCCCGGGCACAAGGAGCGCTCGGCCGGGACGATCCGGCTCGTCAGCAGCGGCACCCATGCCAAGGCGCTGGTCTCGATCAAGGAAGCGACGATAGCGACGCCGGACGGGCGCCAACTCTTCCGGACCGGTCCTCTCTGGATCGAGAAGGGCGACCGGATCGCGCTGCTCGGGGCCAATGGCAGCGGCAAGACGCGCTTCGTCAAGCGGCTGCGGGCGGCGCTGGACGGTTCCGACCCGGAGATCCGCGGCGCGGCGACCCTGAAGGCCGGCTATTCCGATCAGGGCCTCACGCAGCTCGATGCCTGGCGCACGCCCTGGGACGCGGTGAAGCGCTCCAGCGATCTCGGCGACCAGACCGCGCGCACCGTGCTGGCCGGCGCCGGGATTGCGAGCGAGGCGCAGACCGCGCCGATAGCGCGTCTCTCGGGCGGGCAGCGGGCCCGGCTCGCGATGCTGCTGCTGCGTTTGGCCGAGCCGAATTTCTACCTGCTGGACGAGCCGACCAACCATCTCGATATCGAGGGGCAGGACATGCTGGAGGCCGAGCTGATCAAGCAGGAAACGGCCTGCCTGCTCGTCAGCCATGACCGTGCCTTCGTGCGGGCGGTGGCGACACGAATCTGGGTGATCACGGCCAAGAAGCTGGTCGAGGTCGACGATCCCGATCCGGTCTTCGACCGGCTGATGGCGGGGTGATCAGCGCGGCCAGCGGTAATCGTCGAGCCGGCCCGAGACCGGGTCCGGCGCAATGCCCTGGCCGAAGACGCGTTCGAGCTGGAGGGCGGCGTCGCCGCGCCCGCGCGCCTCGGTGATCGAGGCGAGCAGGGGCTGTTCGGAGAGCGCCGCCTGTCCGGTGAGGGGTTGGATCGGCCCGGCGAGCGGGCGGGCCTGCAGGGCGGCCGGCAGCCCGATCGTCGGCACGCCGGCGACCATCTGGTCGATCAGGCGCTCGACGCCGCCGGGCTGAAGCTCAAGGGCGCTCGGCGCTCCGGTATCGGGCGAGACGGGCAGCGCGATGACGCTGTTCTGCGGCGCCGCCTCGATCATGCGGCGGATGACGAGATCGACGAAATGCGCGGCCTTGCGGGCGCCGGCGGCAGTAAAATGGATGCCGTCGCCGAGGCGCAGGCGCACCGGCTGGCCGGAGACGTCCGGGCCGGTCGCGGCATAGCGGTTCTCGGCATCGACGAAGCCGCCCCAGAGATCGACATATTGCCCGCCGGCCTTCTCGACGCGCTGGCGATAGAGATCGTTGAAGGTGATCATGTCGGCCGAGAGCCGCCCGTTCTGCATCGGCGGCGCGCCGACCCAGATCAAGGGTACGCGCTTGCCGGCAAAGGCATTGGCGATGGCGTCGACCCGGTCGCGGTAGAGTTCGAGCCAGCGCGGGCTCAGGGGCTCATGGACCGTGTCGCCCTCGCGCAGTGGCTGGCGGTCGTTGAGGCCGAGCAGGATCACGCCGATGCTGATCTTCTGATCGCTGGCGAGGAGTTCGGAGGCGGCTTTCGGCCAATCGTAGAAATCGCTGCGGACCAGGCCGGAATCGGGCTTGGCCCGGTGGATCACCTCGACATCCGGGCGGTTGTTGAGGGCGTCGTCCAGCCCGTTCGCAAGGAGGTTCGCGAGCGAATCCCCCATGACGAGGACATGGCTGCTGACATCGACCTTGGGAATGACCGGATCGTCGCGGACGACGACGGGCGCATCGCGGCGGCGGGCAACGGGCGCGACGCGCTGGCGCGGCTGCGGCGTCGCCGTCCGTGGCTGCGCCGGTATCTGCCAGAACATCTGGAACAGGCTGCGCTGCTGTTGCGGCTGCTGCTGGGCGAGGGATACCGGCCCGCCCGTCAGGAGGAGCAGGCAGGCGGCACCCAGAACCATGGCAAGCGAACGCAGGCGCATCGGCCGATCCGGCGGTTACCCTTCGCCTTCCAGTATAGGCCCTCGCGGGCCCGGAGTCAGCGCTTGCCGCGCAGCTTGGTCAGAAGCGCCGGGGTCGGGTAGCCGTCGGCGATCTCGCCGGCGCTGATCTGGTAGCGGCGGACGGCCTCGCGCGTGCCGGTGCCGATGCGGCCATCGGCGTCGTGGTTGTAGAGGCCGAGCGCCTTCAGGCGGTTCTGAAGGTCGCGGGTGGCGGCCATGTCGAGGCGCGGCGCCTTGGTCGGCCAGTTGCCCTGGATGGCGGCGCGCCCGGCGATGCGGTCGCCGAGATGGCCGACGGCCATCGCATAGGCGTCCGACGAATTGTATTTCTTGATAACGTCGAAATTGGCGGTGAGCAGCATCACCGGGCCGGTATGGCCGGCCGGGTAGAACAGGCGGCCTTCGCCGGAGGAGGGCAGGCGGCCACCGTCGGCGCGGCGCACGCCCGCGGAGGAGAAGCTGGAGAAGCTCGCCTTGTCGAGGCGGTGGTCGAAGCCCTGCGGAAGCGTCACTTCCATGCCCCAGGGCAGGCCGGGCACCCAGCCATAGCCCTTGAGGTAATTGGCGGTGGAGGCGATCGCGTCGCTCGACGAGGTCCAGATGTCGGCATGGCCGTCGCCAGTCCAGTCGACCGCGTATTTCATGTAGCTCGACGGCATGAACTGGGTATGGCCCATGGCGCCGGCCCAGGAGCCCTTCAGCTCGCTGCGCTCGACATGGCCCTTCTCGATCAGCTCCAGCGCGGTCAGCAATTCGTCGCGGAAGAAATCGCCGCGATAGCGGATCGAGGCCAGCGTCGCCAGCGAGCGGATGACGTCCTTGCTGCCCTTGAACGAGCCGTAATTGGTTTCCATGCCCCAGACGCCGAGGACGACCTCCTTGGGCACGCCGTAGCGCGCCTCGACCTGGGCGAGCACGGAGGCGTTCTCGGCCGCGGCCTCGCGCCCGCGCTGGATACGGGAGCCGCCGACGGCGTTCTCCAGGTAGTTCCAGATCGGGGCGCTGAACTCGGACTGCTTCTTGGTCAGGGCGACGATCGAGGCATCCGGCGTCACGCCGCGGAAGGCGAGGTCGAAGGTTGCGCGGGAGATGCCACGCGCCTGCGCCTGCGGCCAGAGCCGCTGCACGAAGACGTCGAAGGACGCGCTCGCCGGGGTCGCCTGCGCATTACTGCGGGCATGGGCGCCGGACGCGTTGATCGAGCCGGTGGTCTGGGCCAGCGCCGGTGCCAGGCTGATCAGGACTGAGGCTGCGATGACGGACAGGCGCATGGACACTCCCGGCGAATGCTGGATGGAAACATCTTCACAGCGCCCGAACAAGATTAACCAAGGGTTAAAATGGAAGCGAGGGAAGGTCCGTTCGAGCGAGGCGGATGCTCTTTTGCCGCGTCATCCCGGACAAGCCGTGAAGCGGCGCCGATCCGGGATCCTTCGTAGAGCGTGGCATCCTATGATGGATTCCGGGTCTGCGCTTCGCTTGCCCGGAATGACGGTAGTGGCAATCCGAGCCGCCCTCGTTCCGCAAGACAGGTTCGTGATTTGACAAGCTTCGGGGATTGTCAGATTCTCGGCCGATGAATAGCGCGTCCCCTTTCCGCCGCGGTCTGCACCGCTCGGGCAACCTCATCGCGGGCTTCTAGCCCCGGGCCTGTCGCGCGTCGCGCCACCGGTTCGGGGGCGCTTCATCTCCTCAATTTCCCTGCGAGTTCGACCTTTTGATGCCGCGCGGTTTTTGTCCGCCGGCGGGCGCTCGCCTTTTCCACGAAAGACTGTTCCCATGACTGCCAGGCGTCCCGCCATCACCGTCACGGCCGCGGACCATGCCATGCTGAGCCGCATCGCGGCCGGCGCGGCCAACACCATGCCCGAGCTCGCCGCCGAGCTGACCCATGAGCTCGACCGGGCCCGTATCCTGCCGGAAGGCCGGGTCTCGCACGACCATGTCCGGATCGGCAGCCAGATCGTCTATCGCGACGAAACCACCAAGCGTGAAAGCACCATCACGCTGGTCTGGCCTGAGCATGCCGATATCGAGCGGAACCGCATCTCGGTGATGACGCCGATCGGCGTCGCGTTGATCGGCATGGCCGCCGAGCGTTCGATCGACTGGACGACGCGCTCGGGCGACGTGAAGCGCCTGACGGTGCTCGAAGTGCGCGAGCCGGCCGAGGAGCCGGCTGCGCCCTGACAACGATCTGAAAGCTCAGGCCGAAGCGTTCTTCGTCCTGAGCTTCTCCTCCCAGGCAAGCGCCTGGCCAACGATCTCCTCGAGATCGTCATGCTCGGGCCGCCAGCCGAGCTCGGCGCGGATGCGGTCGGCGCGGGCGATCAGCGAAGCCGGGTCGCCGGCCCGGCGCTCCGCCAGCGTCACCGGGAAATCGACGCCGGAGACCTTCTTCACGACCTCGACGACCTCCTTCACCGAATAGCCGCGGCCATAGCCGCAGTTCAGCGTCAGGCTCTCGCCGCCGCCACGCAGGTGGTCGAGCGCGGCGAGATGCGCGCGGGCGAGATCGGTGACGTGGATATAGTCGCGCACGCAGGTGCCGTCCGGCGTCGCGTAATCGGTGCCGAAGACGGTCAGGCCGTCGCGCTGGCCGAGCGCGGCCTGGCTCGCGACCTTGATGAGATGGGTGGCGTTCGGCGAGGACTGGCCGGAACGGCCCTTCGGATCGGCGCCGGAAACGTTGAAGTAGCGCAGCGCGATATAACTGAAGCCATGGGCCTTGGCCGCGTCCTGCAGCATCCATTCGCTCATCAGCTTGGAGCGGCCATAGGGGTTGATCGGGTTGAGGGCGATCTCCTCCGGCACGGGCGAGACCGGCGGCTCGCCATAGACCGCCGCGGTCGATGAGAAGATGACGTGCTTCACGCCGGCGCGCACGGCGCTCTCGATCAGCGCGCGCGTCTTCACGGTATTGTTGAGATAATAGCCCAGGGGATCGCTGACCGATTCAGGCACCACGATCCGGGCCGCGAAATGCGCCAGCTCCGTCACGCCATGCTCGGCGATCAGCGCCTCGACCAGCTGCTGGTCGCCGATGTCGCCCTGCACGAAGGTCACCTCGGGCGGCACCGCCCACCAGAAACCGGTCGAAAGATTGTCGAGAACCACGACCTTCTCGCCGCGATCCAGCAATTCCAGCACCATGTGGCTGCCGATGTAGCCGGCGCCGCCGGAAACCAATACCGCCATCGTCTCTCTCTCGCCTCATCTTCGTCAGGAACCGGACCTATCGAAAAACCGTTGACGGCTTCTCAAGGCCTGTCAGCTAATACTGCCTGATGGCCGGCAACCGTGACAGTTGTACGGCCATTCCCACCATCGCCTGGCTTCGGCAAGGCTATCGCGCCCAATGGATTTTTCATGACGAAACGCATCCGCAAGGCCGTTCTTCCCGTTGCCGGCCTCGGCACCCGCTTCCTGCCCGCGACGAAAGCGGTGCCGAAGGAGATGCTCACCATCGTCGACCGCCCGGTCGTGCAGCATGTCGTGGACGAGGCGCGTGCCGCCGGCATCGAGCATTTCATCTTCGTCACCGGCCGCAACAAGGCGGTGATCGAGGACCATTTCGACATGGCCTACGAGCTCGACGACACGCTGGCCAAGCGCAACAAGGTGAAGGAGCTGGAGGCGCTGAAGCATGACCTACCGGCCGCCGGCGCGACGAGCTTCACCCGCCAGCAGGCGCCGCTCGGCCTCGGCCACGCCGTCTGGTGCGCGCGAGAGCTCGTCGGCGAGGAGCCCTTCGCGCTGCTGCTGCCGGACATGCTGCACTACAGCGCGGGCAAGGGCTGCCTTGCCGAGATGATCGATGCCTATGACCAGCACGGCGGCAACCATATCGCCGTCGCGCCCGTGCCGGACGACCAGACGCATCAATACGGTATCGTCGGCGTCGAGGACGCCAAGGCCAAGGTCTCGAAGATCACCGGCATGGTCGAGAAGCCGCCGAAAGGCACGGCCCCGTCGAACCTGCACATTTCCGGTCGCTACATTCTGCAGCCGACGATCTTCAACCTGCTCGCCAATCAGGAAAAGGGCGCGGGCGGCGAGATCCAGCTCACCGATTCGATGATCGCCCTGTCGCATCTGGAGCCGTTCTTCGCGGTGCGCTTCGACGGCGAGATCTATGACGCCGGCTCGAAGATCGGCTTCCTCGCGGCGAACGTCGCCTATGCGCTCGACCGCAGCGATCTCGGCCCGCAATTGCGCGCGGAAATCGAAAAGCTGCTCGATCGCTGAGGCGCGCACGGCCCGATCAACTCAGCCCTCGTCCTGCGGCGTCATTCCGATTAGGAATGGCGCCTTCACGGGTGAGGGCTTGCGTCTTGCTGACGGTGCAAAGTTGAGTGACCAGAGCCTCGTCTTCGACCGGGCGCTCGGCCGTTCCCGGCTGAAGCGCGCGCTTGCCGGCGACTACCCGGATTTCCTGCTGCAACGCGCGGCGGATGACCTGGAGGACCGGCTTGGCGCGGTGCTGCGCGAGTTTGCGGTCGCGGCCGATCTCGGCACGGCCTTGCCCGTCGTTGCGCCGATCCTGGCGGGCCGGGCCGGGCGGCTTCTGCGCATGGCGGAAGCCGCGGGCACTCCGGCCGATCTCGTCGGCGATCTCGAAAGCCTGCCCTTCGCCGCCAGCTCGCTCGATCTTGCCGTCTCGCTGCTGGCGCTGCACGGCGTCAACGACCTGCCGGGCGCGCTGATCCAGATCAAGCGGGCGCTCAGGCCCGACGGGCTGTTCATGGGCTGCCTGCTCGGTGGCCGGAGCTTGCAGGAACTCAGGCAGGCATTGCTCGAAGCCGAGAGCGAGACGATGGGCGGAGTCAGCCCGCGCGTCGCGCCCTTCGCCGATCTGCGCGATCTCGGCGGATTGCTGCAGCGTGCCGGTTTCGCGTTGCCGGTCATCGACAGCGAACTCGTCACGGTGCGTTATCGCGACGCCTTCGGGCTGTTCCGCGATCTGCGTGCCATGGGCTGGGCCAATGCGCTCATCGCCCGGCGCAAGACGCCATCGCGGCGCGAGACCTTGCTGCGCGCGGCGGCGATCTATGCCGAGCGCTTCGCCGATCCCGATGGCCGCCTGCCCGCGACCTTCGAATTCGTCTGGGTTTCCGGTTGGGCGCCGCATGAGAGCCAGCAGAAACCGTTGAAGCCGGGCTCGGCCAAGGCGCGGCTCGCCGATGCGCTCGGCGTGCCGGAGATCAAGGCGGTTGAGACGCCGGGAGGCGCGGAATGAGCGAACGCCAGCCGCGCCTGACCCGCGCCGATTTCCGCGTCTTCCGCGCCATTCCGACGCGCTGGCACGACAATGACGCCTACGGCCATGTCAATAATGTCGTCTATTATGGCTGGTTCGACACGGCGGTGAATGCCTGGCTGATCGAGGGCGGCTTCCTCGACCTCGCCGGCAGCGATGTCGTCGGGCTCGTGGTCGAGACCGGCTGCACCTATTTCGAGAGCGTCGCCTTCCCCGAAACGGTGGAGGCGGGAATCGCGGTCGAGCGCCTCGGCAGCAGCTCGGTGACCTATCGCATCGGCATCTTCCGGCAGGGCGGCACGCAGGCGGCGGCACAAGGGCGCTTCACCCATGTCTATGTCGAGCGCGCGAGCCAGAAGCCGGTGCCGATCCCGGCGCCGCTCAGGGGCGCGTTGGCGGCCATCCAGAGCTGAAAGCGGCGTCTGCGTCGGGGAATGTTGTCTCGCGGGCCGAGGCAGGCTATGCCCCTGCCAACCCCTATCGCCGGACCGTCAGGAACCCTGAGCCCGTGATTCCGAACGACATCAAGATCACCCCGCAGCTCGTCGCCGAGCACGGCCTGAAGCCGGACGAGTACCAGCGCTTCCTGCATCTGATCGGCCGCGAGCCGACGATCACGGAGCTCGGCATCGTCTCGGCGATGTGGAACGAGCACTGCTCCTACAAGTCGTCGAAGATCCATCTCAAGACGCTGCCGACCAAGGCGCCCTGGGTCATCCAGGGCCCGGGCGAGAATGCCGGCGTCATCGATATCGGCGAGGGCACGGCGATCGTCTTCAAGATGGAGAGCCACAACCACCCGTCCTTCATCGAGCCCTATCAGGGCGCGACGACCGGTGTCGGCGGCATCCTGCGCGACGTCTTCACGATGGGCGCGCGCCCGATCGCGGTGCTCGACGCGTTGCGCTTCGGCGATCCGGCGCATCCGAAGACCCGCCATCTCGTTTCCGGCGTCGTCGCCGGCATCGGCGGTTACGGCAATTCCTTCGGCGTGCCGAATGTCGGCGGCGCCACCGGTTTCCATACGCGCTATGACGGCAATATCCTCGTCAACGCCATGGCGGTCGGCATCGCCAAGGCCGACGAGATCTTCTACGCCAAGGCCTCCGGCGTCGGTAAGGCGATCGTCTATCTGGGATCCAAGACCGGCCGCGACGGCATCCACGGCGCGACCATGGCCTCGGCCGAGTTCGACGACAAGTCGGAGGAGAAGCGTCCGACCGTGCAGGTCGGCGACCCCTTCGCCGAGAAGCTGCTGCTCGAAGCCTGTCTCGAGATCATGGCCGCCGGCCATGTCGACGCGATCCAGGACATGGGGGCCGCCGGCCTGACCTGCTCCGCCGTCGAGATGGGCGCCAAGGGCGATCTCGGTGTCGAGCTCGATCTCGACAAGGTGCCCTGCCGCGAGGAGGGCATGAGCGCCTATGAGATGATGCTGTCGGAGAGCCAGGAGCGCATGCTCATGGTGATCAAGCCCGGCCATGAGGACGCCGCCGAGGCGATCTTCAAGAAGTGGGGCCTGGACTTCGCCGTCATCGGCCACACCACCGACACGCTGCGCTTCGTCATCAAGCACCAGGGCGAGGTCATGGCCGACCTGCCGATCAAGGAACTCGGCGACGAGGCTCCGGAATACGACCGGCCGTGGATCGAGACCGCGCCGCAGCAGCGCATCGCGGCCGAGACCGTGACGCCGCCTTGCGGCAATGCCGAGGCGCTGAGGAAGCTGATCGGTTCGCCGGACCTCTCCTCCAAGCGCTGGATCTGGGAGCAGTACGACACGCTGATCCTCGGCAATTCGGCGGTGACGCCGGGCGGCGATGCCGGCGTGATCCGCATCGAGGACGGGCCGCGGGGCCTCGCCATGACCGCCGACGTGACGCCGCGCTATTGCGAGGCCGATCCCTTCGAGGGCGGCAAGCAGGCGGTGGCGGAAGCCTGGCGCAACCTGACCGCCACGGGCGCGACGCCGCTCGCCATCACCGACAACCTGAATTTCGGCAATCCCGAGAAGCCGGAAGTCATGGGCCAGTTCGTCGGCTGCATCCGTGGGATCGGCGAGGCCTGCAAGGTTCTCGACTTCCCGGTCGTTTCCGGCAACGTCTCGCTCTACAACGAGACCAACGGCATCTCGATCCTGCCGACCCCGACCATCGGCGGCGTCGGCGTCATGGCTGACGTCACCAGGCACGCGACCGTCGCCTTCAAGGCCGAGGGCGAGACGATCGTCCTGATCGGCGAGACCGCCGGCTGGCTCGGCCAGAGCGCCTATCTCGCGACTGTCTGCGGCCGCGAGGAGGGCGCCCCGCCGCCGGTCGATCTCGCGATCGAGCGCCGCAACGGCGATTTCGTGCGCGGGCTGATTGCATCGGGCCAGGTCACGACCTGCCACGACCTGTCGGATGGCGGCCTGGCCGTGGCGCTCGCCGAGATGGCGATGGCCAAGGGCATCGGTGCCACCATCGAGACGCTGCCGGCCGGCCCCGCCCATGCCGCGCTCTTCGGCGAGGATCAGGCGCGCTATGTCCTGACCGTGCCAGTGGCCGCAGCCGAGGCGACCATCGCGGCGGCGAAGGCTGCCGGCGTGCCGGCGCTCGCGATCGGCAAGACGGGCGGCGCCTCGCTTGCCCTGCCGGGCGAGCCTGCGCTGGCGATCGCCGATCTCCGCAAGATCCATGAAGACTGGCTGCCGTCCTACATGGCCGGCAAGGCGGCCTGAGGAGTTCGACCCATGGCGATGGACGCGCACGAGATCGAGCGCATGATCAAGGCGGCGCTGCCGGACGCGGCGATCGAGATCAAGGATCTGGCGGGTGACGGCGACCACTATGCCGCAACCGTCGTCTCGGCCGCCTTCAAGGGCAAGACCCGGGTGCAGCAGCACCAGATGGTCTATGCCGCGCTCCAGGGGAATATGGGCGGCGTGCTGCACGCCCTTGCGCTGACGACCAGCGTTCCCCAAGATTAGAACAATGCCATCCGGCGGGCCTTGAACCCGCTTCAGGAGACGAGACGATGTCCGACGTCAATGCCCGCATCGAAGCGGAAGTGAAGAACAACGACGTGGTGCTCTTCATGAAGGGTACGCCGCAATTCCCGATGTGCGGCTTCTCCGGCCAGGTCGCGCAGATTCTCGGCTATATCGGCGTGCCCTATAAGGGCGTGAACGTGCTCGAGGACCAGGAAATCCGCGAGGGCATCAAGGCCTATTCGAACTGGCCGACGATCCCGCAGCTCTACGTCAAGGGCGAGTTCGTTGGCGGCTGCGACATCACCCGCGAGATGTTCCAGGCCGGCGAGTTGCAGCAGCTCTTCGAAGAGAAGGGCATCGCGGTGAAGCAGGCGAGCTAAGGGCTCGCCGGTTTCTCGATCGGTCTTCTGACCTGAGCGCCTGCCTCAAGCCGCCACGCATTGCGGGTGCGGCTTGCGGACGCGCTCCGTCGAGGCCGGGTACTTCTCCAGCATCCGCTCCGGCCTGATCGGTCGGCGCACGAGATCGCCGCCGCAATTCGGGCAGGTGCCGGCAAAGCGCGTCTCGACGCAGTCCGCGCAAAACGTGCATTCGAAGGTGCAGATCAGGGCGTCGCGCGATTGCGGCGGCAGGTCGCGGTCGCAGCATTCGCAGTTCGGGCGCAATTGCAGCATGGCGTCGTCTCCTTCCGGTGGGCCGGAAGAATGACCGCAAACCGGGCCGAAACCAGCGATTTCGCGTGATCCGACCTATCAACGGTGCGGATCAGTTCCCTTCGATCTCCAAACCTTGGCGCCGTCATCCCGGGCGACCGCAGGGAGACCCGGGATCCATTCCGGAACCTCGCCGATGAAGGCTCTGGAATGGATCCCGGATCTTCGCTTCGCTCCGTCCGGGATGACGGCGTGTTTTTTTGGGAAGGCCAGAACGCCGCCCGTTACTTAACCAGCAGCCAGTCGTCGATCACCAGCGCGTCGAGCCCGCTCGTATAGAACATCAGGATCGCGTCCTCAGCCGTGTGCAGGATCGGCTTGCCCATGATGTTGAAGGAGGTGTTGAGGATCACCGGCACGCCGGTCAGCGCGTGGAAGGCCTCAATCAGCGCGTGATAGCGCGGGTTGCGCTCGGCCGTGACGCTCTGGAGGCGCCCGGTCGCGTCCTCATGGACCACGGCCGGGACGCGGTGGCGCACCGCTTCTTTCCAGACCAGCGTGCGCTCCATATAGGGCGTATCCTGATAGTTCTCGAACCAGTCGGCGGCCTGCTCGGCCAGGATCGAGGGGGCGAAGGGCCGGAAGGCCTCGCGGTATTTCACCTTGGCGTTGAGGATGTCCTTGGCGTCGGCGGGGCGCGGATCGGCGATGATCGAGCGATTGCCGAGCGCACGCGGGCCGAATTCGGCGCGGCCCTGCACCCAGCCGATCAGCTTGCCCTCGGTCAGGAGCTTGGCGGTCACCGGCGCGATCTCGCCGGCGCTGAGCTTGCGCAGGCGCTTCTCCCAGAGCTGCATGCGCTCGAAGGGCTCGGTCGAGACGGTCGAGCCGAGATAGGGCGTGAGCGGCCCCCTCGGCGCGCGCCAGTCCGGGTTCGCCTCGGCATGGGCGAGCCAGGCCGCGCCGATCGCGTTGCCGTCATCGGCCGGAGCCGAGGGCACGAAGACCGTCCTGAAGCCGTGGCGGCCGGCGATCTTGCCGTTGAAGGAGGAGTTCAGCGCGCAGCCGCCGGCCATGACGAGGTTCTCGCTCGGCACGAGTGCGGCGGTCTCAGCCAGCAGCGCTTCCATCATCTCGGCGAAGACGTCCTGCCCGCAGCGGGCGAGATCGGCCCAGCCCTGATCCAGCGCGTCCGCCGGGCGCTTTGTCAGGATCTCGGCGGCGACAGCCTGCACCACATCGGCCTTGGCGAAGGAGAGCTTGTGGCCCTCTATCTGATAGAGCTTGCGCAGCAGAGCCATCAGTTCGGGGTCGGTCTTGCCATAGGGGGCGAGCCCCATGATCTTCCATTCCTCGCCCTTGGCCTGGTCGAAGCCGGCGAGGTCGGTGACGAGCCCGAAATAGAAGCCGATCGATTCCCGGCCGCGATGGCGCTTCACCTCGCGGAGCTTGCCGTTCTCCAGCGCGAAAATGGCGGAGGCGCCGGTCTCGCCCATGCCGTCGACGACGAGGCAGGCGGCATTGTCGAAGGGCGAGGACCAGCAGGCATAGGCCGCGTGGCTGAGATGGTGGCCATAGCGCTTCAGGCCGGTGACATTGGCCTCGCCATAGGCGCGGTCGAGCCCGAGCAGCACGCCCATGCCGGCGCGCTGCTGGCCGAGATGCAGCGAGGCGATCAGCGCGCGCTCGGTGCGCTCTGGCACCAGCGAGCGGTTGAGTTCCGGCGAGAGCTTGAGCAGCGCGTCCAGCGTGAAGGAGCCGGCGCGGGCCATCTGGTCGAGGAAGCCGGTGAAATCCTCGCCCCAGCTCGTGGCGATGCGGACTTCGGCACCCTCAGGGATGTAGCGCTTCAGCAGCCCTTCCATGCGCGGCGCCGAATCCGGCTCGCAATTGGGCGCGCGCTTGTATTGCAGATAGCGCTCAGTCGCTTCCGCGAAGAGAACCTCGCCATCGGGACCGATGATCGCGATGGCGGGGTCGTGGAAGGTGGTGGCAAGGCCGATCGTATAGGTCATGCGCCTGCCTTACCCTTGTCGGCGCCATCAGCCAATCCAATTGGGCGATGGCGCGCGACGGGGAGCGCTTACTTCGCGGCAAAGGCGATGCTGGCCGCGACCTTCTCGATGCCGCCCTTCATGGCGTCGTAGGCGCTGGCCGGGGCGATCGCGACGAGGCGGACGAAGCGCCCGTCGGCGCCCACCGCCATGTATTGCGCGAAGCGCTTCTCGGTGCCGCGATCCGTGGCCGTGCCGGTCAGCAACACGCCGGGCGATCCGGCGAAGGTGACGCGCTCGCGCTTGGCGATCGTGGCGGCTTCGAGATTCTTGGTCTGCTTGAGCAGGGCCTCGGCGCTCGCCTCCAGCTTATCGGCCGGGATCGGCGCGGAAAGCTGGTAGGCGACGACGATGATCGGCTGCGTGCCCGACGGGTCGGCATCGAGCGGGCCGGCCGTCATCAGCACGCCGGCGCCGCCGAGCGTATCGATGATGCGGAACGGTTCGGCGGCAGTGACCGTGAAGGGCAGGGCCTTGAGCTTCTCGGCGATGCTGGGCGGGGCGCCGAGCGAGACCGTCTTCAGCATCGCGACGATGTCGTCCGGGTCGAGATCGGCACCATCCGGCGACTGGACCGTGATCAGCACGGTCTTCTCGCCCTTCAGCAGCACCATCCACTTGTCGTAGCTCGTGCCGTTCACATCCTGGCTGCCGGTGATCAGTGGGGCGGGGCCGGCGCCGGTCTCGATCGATTCGATGTCGTCGACGGTGATGTTCTGGCGGGCGAAATTCGTCTTGGCCTTTTCGATATCCTTGAAGAGCGGGGCGAGCTGCTCATGCGCCTGCGGCGGCAATTCGGCGACGAGGAGCGAGGCCTTGGTGCTCGCGCTTTCCAGCCCGGCGAAGGTCTTCGCCGGCGTGAAGCCGGCGAGCGGGACGAGCGAGACGGTGGTGCCGGTGATCGCCTGGCGGTCCTGGGCCTGAGCGATACCGAGGCAGGCACCCAGCAGAGACACGGCGAGGAGGCAGCGCAGAAGCGCTGCGCGGAAGAAGGATATACTCACGATTGAAGACCTCGCCTGCGACGGATGCAATCTCCTACCGTCGCGCAATAAGCCCGCGAGGTTCAAAGCCGTCAATCAGCGGCCGATGGCGGCCTTCATCAGGGCCTTGGCATCGGCGCTCGCCCAGTCGGCCGGGCCCTGGATGATGCCGAGCTCGCAGCCTGCCTTGTCGATGATCAGGCTGACCGGCATGCCCTCGACCTTGTGCGCGGCGCGCAGGACCTGGAAGGTCGCAGCCTGTGGATCGGCATAGAAGGGCAGGGCCGTGATCCGGTTATCGGCGAGCCAGGTCTTCGGCTTGTCGAGGTTGCGCGTGTCGATATTGATCGCGACGACCGCGAAATCCGGCCCGCCCATCTCCTTATGGAGTGCGTCGAGCGAGGGCATCTCCTTCAGGCAGGGCGCGCACCAGGTCGCCCAGAGATTGACCAGCAGCGTCTTGCCTTTCAGCGCGGCCAGCGTCGTCGGCTGGCCGTCCGGCCCGGTGAAGCCGAGCGCTGGCGCCGGCTGCGGGTTGGCGCGCAGTTCGACCGCCGCGATCTCGCCCTGCACGAGCGGCTTCATGCGCGCGACCGCCGTGCGTGCCGCGCTGCATGATCCGTTGCCGGCATCGCCCCGGACGGAGTAGAAGGCGGCTATGCCAGCGAGGCCGAGCGCCGCCACGACCCCGAGGGCCAGTCCGATCTTTTTTCCAGACGTCATTATTCGTCCTCAAAAGCAGGAAAGACCGTCGTGAGCAATCGCATGTGGGGTGGGCGTTTCGCCACAGGTCCCGACGCCATCATGGAGGAGATCAATGCCTCCATCGATTTCGACCAGAAGCTCTGGCGCCAGGATATCCGCGGTTCGCTGGCGCATGCGGCCATGCTGGCCGAGACCGGCATCCTGACCAAGGAGGATGTCGCGACGATCATCGCCGGCCTGAAAAAGGTCGAGGGCGAGATCGAAAGCGGCGCCTTCACGTTCTCGCGGGCGCTCGAGGACGTCCACATGAACGTCGAGTCCAACCTCAAGGACAAGATCGGCCTCGCCGCGGGCCGGCTGCACACCGCCCGCTCGCGCAACGACCAGGTCGCGACCGACATGCGGCTCTGGGTGCGCGACACGCTCGACGAGATCGACGGCCAGATGGCCGACCTCCAGCTTGCCATGGCCGAGAAGGCCGACACCTATGCCGGCGCCGTGATGCCGGGCTTCACCCATCTCCAGTCGGCGCAGCCGGTCACCTTCGGCCACCACCTGCTCGCCTATGTCGAGATGCTCGGCCGCGACCGTAGCCGCATCCGCGATGCCCGCGCCCGCCTCAACGAATGCCCGCTCGGCGCCGCCGCGCTTGCCGGCACCTCCTTCCCGATCGACCGGCACATGACGGCGAAGGCGCTCGGTTTCGACCGGCCGACGGCGAATTCGCTCGATTCGGTCTCGGATCGCGATTTCGTGCTGGAGACGCTCTCGGCCGCCTCGATCTGCGCCATGCATCTCTCGCGCTTCGCCGAGGAGATCGTGCTGTGGTCGACGCCGCAATTCGGCTTCGTGCGGCTCTCGGACGCCTTCTCGACAGGCTCCTCGATCATGCCGCAGAAGCGCAACCCCGATGCGGCCGAGCTGGTGCGCGGCAAGGCTGGGCGCGTCTTCGGCGCGCTGCAGGGCCTCCTGACCATGATGAAGGGCCTGCCGCTGACCTATTCGAAGGACATGCAGGAGGACAAGGAAGGCACGTTCGACGCGCTCCAGACGCTGTCGCTCTGCCTTGCCGCGACCGCCGGCATGGTCCGCGACATGCAGCCCGACCTGAAGGTGATGAAGAAGGCCGCGGGTCTCGGCTATGCCACCGCGACCGATCTCGCCGACTGGCTGGTGCGCGTGCTGAAGATGCCGTTCCGCGACGCGCATCACGTCACCGGCCGTCTCGTCGGCATCGCCTCTGAGAAGAAGGTCGGGCTGGAGAAGCTCTCGCTCGCCGAGATGCAGGCGGTGGAGCCGCAGATCACCGAGGCCGTCTTCGCCGTGCTCGGCGTCGACCAGTCGGTCAAGAGCCGCGTCAGCTATGGCGGCACGGCCCCGGCCAATGTCCGCAAGCAGGCGCGCCGCTGGCTGAAGCAGCTCGCGAAAGGCTGAGGCGCGTCGGAACCTTACGTCATCCCGGGCTTGCCCCGGGATCCATCGAAAGGCGCCGCGCTTTACGATGGATCCCGGATCTCCGCTGCGCTGCGTCCGGGATGACGGCTCCCTCCGTCACAAGCGCTCGCGCTTCGCCGCATCCTCCGCTAAGGTCCCGCCACGTTTCGCCCCGAGGGTTCGTTTTCGTGCTTGATTCCCGCCTGAAACTCGGCCGCACCTTGCTGGTCGTCGGCCTGCTGGCCGTTGCGCTCGGCGCCTGCGGGCGCAAGGGCCCGCTGGAGCCGCCGCCCAATGCGACCGGCGCCATCGACCTGCCGGACGATCAGATCGGCGCCAAGGAGAACGATCCCGCTTCGCTTGGCTCGGCTTCCGTGCTGGCCAAGCCGGTCAAGACGGACAAGAGGATCCCCGTGCCGAACCGGCCCTTCGTCCTCGATCCCCTGATGTGATCTTCAACGGATCGGAATCGGTCCTTCGGAACCGCCGTCATGCTCAGGCTTGACCCGAGCATCTCCTGAAAGAGATTCTCGGGTCTGCGCTTCGCCCCGCCCGGGAATGACGCTTGCCTAGCCTAACTGCGAGCTTATCCCATGCATCATTTCGCCTATCGCGACGGCTCGCTCCATGCCGAGGGCGTCGATCTCCAGCGCATCGCGGCCGAGGTCGGCACGCCGGTCTATGTCTATTCGAGCGCGACGATCGAGCGGCATTACAAGCTGTTCGAGGCGGCGATGAAGACGACCGCGCCGGCCGGCAAGACCCATGTCTTCTACGCCATGAAGGCGAACGGCAATCTCGGCGTGCTGAAGACGCTGGGCGCGCTCGGCGCCGGCATCGACACGGTCTCGGAAGGCGAGGTGCGCAAGGCGCTCGCCGCCGGCATTCCGCCTGAGAAGATCGTGTTCTCCGGCGTCGGCAAGAGCGAGCAGGAGCTGCGCTTCGCGGTCGAGGCCGGCATCTACCAGGTCAATATCGAAAGCGAGAGCGAGCTCGATCTGCTCTCGAAGGTCGCTGCCTCGCTCGGCAAGCGCCAGGAGGCGGTGTTCCGGGTCAATCCGGATATCGGCGCCGGCGGTCATGCCAAGATCACGACCGGGTCCTCCGAGAACAAGTTCGGCGTCTCCTTCGAGGAGGTCGGCCGGCTCTATTCGCGCGCGGCCAACATGCCGGGCGTGCGGATCATGGGCCTTGCCGTCCATATCGGCAGTCAGATCGGCGAGATCGACGCGTTCGAGGCCGCCTATACCAAGATGGTCGCGCTGGTCGGGGACCTGAAGGGCGAGGGGCACCGCGTCGATCGGCTCGATCTCGGCGGCGGGCTCGGCATTCCCTACGATATCCCGAAGACCTTCGATTACGGCCCGGGGCTGATCGAGGCCTATGCCGAGATGGTCGCCAAGGTGACGAAGGGGCTCGATGTCGAGCTCGGCTTCGAGCCCGGCCGCCTGATCGTCGGCAATGCCGGCATTCTGCTGACGCGGGTGCTGCATCTCAATCCGCGCCCGACCAAGCAGTTTCTCGTCGTCGACGCGGCGATGAACGATCTCGTCCGCCCGGCGATGTACGAGGCTTATCACGAGATCTGGCCGGTGACTGAGCCGGTGATCGGCGGGCCGGAGCTGGCCTATGACGTGGTCGGGCCGATCTGCGAATCGGGCGACACCTTCACGACCGGGCGCAAGCTGCCGCAGCTGCGCCAGAACGACCTGATCGCCTTCATGACGGCCGGCGCCTACGGCGCCTCGATGTCCTCGACCTATAACCAGCGCCTGCTGGTCGCCGAGGTCATGGTCAAGGGCGACCAGTATGCCGTGACGCGGCCGCGCCAGAGCTATGAGGAGCTCATAGGCACGGACAAGCTGCCCGGCTGGTTCGCGTAAATTCGCGCGTCATTCTCGGGCTTGAGCCGAGAATCTCATGACCAGTTCGCTCTGGTTTCGGAGATGCTCGGGTCAAGCCCGAGCATGACGGACCGGGTGTCCGTTCACGAAAGGCGGAGCGCTGTGCGTTGGCGTCTCTTCGCGCTGGCAATGCCACATTCCCGTGCTAGCCTGCTTGAGTCAGGCAAGTTCAGACGGAAATGGGGGCTGCCCGGAGGGATGGCATGAGCGAGGCAGAGCGCCGCAAGGCGCCCGACACGATCGACGGCATCCGGCAGCGGCTCGGCCGTCTCGCGCTGGCCTCGCGCCTGTCGCTCGGCTGGGAGCGGCTGTGGCCCCGGCTGTGGCTGCCGCTTAGCGTCGTCCTCGCCTTCCTCGCCCTGTCCTGGTTCGGATTATGGACGCATCTGCCCTGGTATGGGCGGATCGTCGGCGTGCTCGCCTTCGCGGGCGCCTTTGCCGCCAGCCTCTGGCATGTCGCCCGCCTCGTCCTGCCGACGCATCGCGATGCGCTGACGCGGCTCGACCGCTCCTTCGCCGATGGCCATCGCCCGGCGTCCTCGCTGGAGGATAGTCTCGCGATCGGCTCGGCCGATCCGGTCTCGCAGGCCCTGTGGAAGCTGCATGTCGAACGCCAGAGCCGGCAGGTTGCCTCTCTACGCGTCCAGCCGCCGCAGCCGCGCATGGCCGTTCATGACCGGCGGGCGTTGCGCGCCGTGCCGCTGCTCGCCGCCATAACCGGTTTCTTCGTCGCCGGGCCCGAGGTCACGCAGCGGCTTTCCGCCGCCTTCGACTGGAAGGGGCCGTCCGCGATCGCCGCCTCGACCCGGATCGATGCCTGGATCGATCCGCCCGCCTATACGCGCCTGCCGCCGATCCTGATCGATTTCGCCAAGCTGGCGAGCCCGAACCTGAGCGCGCCCGAGAAATCGGTCATCGTCGTGCGCATCGCCGGCAAGACGAACATGGACGTCGCCACGACCGGCCGCCTCGACCTGATCAAGCCGGAGGCCAAGGAGGGCGAAGCCAAGGACGGTCAGTCGAAGCCGGCCCAACCAGTCGGGCCGCAGCAGGCCGTTCTGGAGAAGCGCTTCACGCTCGCCGGCAACGGCACGCTGAAGCTCACCGGCAGTGGAGCACCCGGCACCACGCTCAACATCACCTCGGTCCCCGACCAGCCGCCGACCATCGCCCTTACCGATCCGCCGAAGCCCGTGACGGGCGCGCAGTCCGGCGGTCTGGGCATCACCTACAAGGCCCGGGACGATTACGGCATCGCCTCGATCGAGGTGAATGTCTCGCGTCCCGACGTGGCCAAGGGCGGGCGCTCGCTGGTCGAGCCGCCGAAGCAGAACCTTGCCGTACCGTCCTCCGCTTCGGGCGAGGAGGAGAACAAGAGCACCGTCGATTTTTCGGCTCATCCCTGGGCCGGCGCCAAGGTCAGGATGGTGCTGATCGCCAAGGACGAGGCCGGGCAGGAGGGCCGCAGTGAGCCGCTGGAGGTCGTGCTGCCGCAGCGCACCTTCACCAAGCCGCTGGCCAAGGCGCTGGTCGAGCAGCGCCGCAAGCTCGTCATGGATGTCGAGGACCGCTCCAAGGTGCAGCTCGCCATGGATGCGCTGATGATCGAACCCTCGCTCTTCATGAAGGAGTCGGGCGTCTATCTGGGCATGCGCATGCTGAGCGAGCGCCTGCGCCGCGCGGCCGGCGACGACGCCTTGCGCGAGGTCGCCGAGCTGATGTGGGCGATGGCGCTCCAGCTCGAGGACGGCGACATGTCCGATGCCGAGCGGGCGCTCCGGCAGGCGCAGGAGAACCTGCAGCAGGCGCTGGAGCGCGGCGCCTCCGAGGAGGAGATCAAGAAGCTCACCGACGAGATGCGCCGGGCCATGGACAATTTCATGCGCCAGCTCGCCGAGCAGATGATGCGCCAGCAACAGCAGAACGGCGATCGCGATCAGGCCCGCCTGCCCGAGAATTTCCGCACGGTGACGCCGCGCGACCTGCAGAACATGCTGGACCGCATCGAGGAGCTTTCGAAGCGCGGCGACATGGCCGAGGCGCAGCGCCTGATGGAAGAGCTCAACCGGATGCTCAACAATCTCCAGATGGCGCGCCCGGGCCAGCAGGACCCGCGTCAGCGCGAGATGAACCAGGCGCTCGGCGATCTCGACCGGATGACGCGCGACCAGCAGAACCTGCGCGACGAGACCTATCAGAACGAGCAGCGCCGCCAGCAGGGGCAGGGCCAGACCCAGCGCGGCCAGCGGCCCGGCCAGCAGCAGGCGCGGCCCGGCCAGCGCCAGCAGGGTCAACAAGGCCAGCAGGGGCAGCGTGGCCAACAGGGCCAGCGCGGTCAGCAGCCGGGGCAGCAGCCCGGCGAGCAGGGTGAGGACGGCGAAGGCGGCGAGGGCATGCAGGGCCAGAACGGCCAGGGTCAGGGCCAAGGCCTGTCGCAGCGCCAGCAGGCCTTGCGTGAACGGCTGCAGGATCTGCAGCGCCGGATGCGCGGCATGGGCGCGCCGCAGAATGGCGAGCTCGACGAGGCCGAGGACGCGATGCGCGAGGCGGAAGGCCAGCTCGGCCAGGGGCAGGGCGAAGGCGCGCTCGACGCACAGGGCCGTGCGCTCGAAGCCCTGCGCAAGGGCGGCCAGAACCTCGCCCAGCAGATGCAGGGCCAGCCCGGCGAGGGCGAAGGCGAGGGGCAGGCCTATGGCGAGCCGGATGGCCGCCCGGCCGGCCGGCCTTCGGCGCAGCAGCGCGGCAGCGAAGACCCGCTCGGCCGGCCGCAGCGCCAGCGCGACTGGGCCGATGGCCGGGTCAAGGTGCCCGGTGCCGACGAGAGCGCGACCCAGCGGGCGCGGCGCATCCTGGAGGAGCTGCGCAAGCGGCTCGGCGATCCCCTGAGGCCGGCGGAAGAGCTGGACTATCTGGAGCGGCTGCTGCGGCGGAATTGAGCCGCGCTGCTGTCAGCGTTTTGGCTGAACTCGCTGTGCCGGGCCGAATAATGGCGCGGGGAACCCTCTCCCGGAGGGAGAGGGCAGGGTGAGGGGTAGGCCGTTGGACGCCTTATCCGATGGCTGCCCGCGCTAAGGACCGCAGCGAGCTGGTTTTCCGGCCTTCCCTCACCCCTGCCCCTCTCCCATTCGGGAGAGGGGTTCCCCGCGCCCTTTCTTGGAACCTGCGGAGCCGCCGCCGCTCGCCACCAGCGCCCCGACCACGATGAGCGCGCAGGAGGCCGCGAGCAGCCAGCTCGCCGGGGCATAGCCGAACAGCACGAGGATCAGCGTCGAGAGCACCGGCGCGGCATAGGAGGCGACGCCGAGCAGGGCGACGTCGCCCTGCTTCATGCCGATATCCCAGACGACGAAGGCGAGCCCGATCGAGCCGAGGCCGAGACCGAGAACGCCGCCCCATTCGATTGAGGTCAGCGACCAGAGCGTGGTCTCGAAGGCGAGATGGCAGGCGAGCGCCGGCACGGCGCAGCCCAGCATGGTCATGCAGAGGCTCTCCGAGGGTACATTGGCGAAGCGGCGCGAAGCCACCGAATAGCTCGCCCAGACGAAGGCGCCAAGCGCCGCCAGCACATGGCCGAGCGCGAGCCCGCCGCCGCTGCCGAGGCCGCCCGAGACCAGCAGGCCGGTCGCCACCAGCCCGATCAGCGCGCCGACGAGATGGCGGGGCTTGAGGCCGCCGCCGGGCAGCAGCGCGGCGAAGAGCACGATCAGGAGCGGCCAGAGATAGTGGATCAGGTTCGCCTCGGCCGCTGGCGCGGTCTTCACGGCGGCATAGTAGAGCGCGGTATCGCCGAACGGCCCGTAGAGCCCGAGCGCGAAGGAGGCCGGCGTCGGGCGGATGCGCGAGAGCTGCCCGCGCAAAGCGGTGATCGCAAGGATCAGCAGGCCGCCGATGACGAAGGTCATGGCGACGAGCTGGAAGGGCGGGACGCGGCCCGACATCGCCGTGAACAGCGCGAGCGTCGACCAGAGCAGGATGGCGCAGAAGCCGATGAGGGTCGCGGTGCGGACGGTCATGAGGGTGCCGGGAACGAAGTCCGCGCGGCGATAGCAGGTTTCAGGGGGCTTGCCGATGGGGTCGGCCGCGCCTGAGCCTGATGCTGCACCGCAACCCAGCCTTGCAGCCATGGGCGTCATGCTCCCGGCCCCGTTGACCGCGCGCGCAAGGCGGCTCATTGCCTGATTTATGACCACGATCCCGCTGCAATCCGTCACCCGCCGTCCGCTGATGCCGGTCTTGGCAGCGCTCAGCGTCGCGCATCTGCTGAACGATCTCGTCCAGTCGATGATCCCGGCGCTCTATCCGCTGTTCAAGGAGAACTATCAGCTCGATTTCGTGCAGATCGGCCTGATCACGCTCGCCTTCCAGGTGACCTCCTCGCTGCTGCAGCCGCTGCTCGGCTTCGTCACGGATCGCAAGCCCTGGCCCTACGCGATGGTCGCGGGCATGTGCGCGACGCTGGCGGGGCTCCTGATGCTCTCCTTCGCCCATAGCTACCCCATGGTCCTGGTCGGGGCGGGGCTGATCGGCCTGGGCTCGGCGGTGTTCCATCCGGAGGCGACGCGGATGGCGCGCCATGCCGCGGCCGGCAAGCAGGGCCTGGCGCAGGGCGTGTTCCAGGTCGGCGGCCATATCGGTTATTCCGTCGGCCCGCTGCTGGCGGCGCTGGTGGTGATGCCGCGTGGGCAGGAGAGCCTGTCCTGGTTCTCCGGCGTCGTGCTGGTCGCGATGCTGGTGATGGGCTGGCTCGGCGCCCGCTATTCGGCGATGCGGCGCGAGCAGAAATCGTCATCGACGCATGTGGACGAGACGGCGAGCCACGGCCTGCCGCGCGGGCGCGTGCTGCTGGCGATGGCGGTGCTGGTCATGCTGCTGATCTCGAAGAACGGCTACACCGCCGCCTTCACCTCCTATTATACCTTCTACCTGATCGAGCGCTTCGGCATCGAGATCCAGCTCTCGCAGATCATGCTGTTCCTCTATCTGGTGGTCGGCGCCATCGGCGTGATCGTCGGCGGCATGATCGGCGACCGGATCGGCCGCGACCGAGTGATCTGGCTGTCGATCCTGGGCTCGCTGCCCTTCGCGCTGATGCTGCCTCATGCAGACCTGTTCTGGACCGGCGTGCTCAGCATCATCGTCTCCTTCATCATGTCGAGCGCCTTCTCGGCGATCCTGATCTACGCGATCGACCTCGTGCCGCATCGGGTCGGCCTCGTCGGCGGCCTGTTCTACGGGTTGTCCTTCGGGCTCGGTGGCGTCGCAGCGGCGGGCATCGGCCTGCTCGCCGACAAGATCGGCATCATCGAGGTGTTCAAGATCTGCGCCTGGCTGCCGGCCTTCGGCCTTTTGACCTTCCTGCTGCCGAAGAGCGGCCGCCAGAACTGACCCTGCCGGGCGGGCTCGACGCATTGAGCCCACATTCGCCGGCTAGCCCTGTACCAATCGGGCCGACCATGGTCGGCCGCCGCCTGGATCATCGCGCGTCCGGCCGGATGCGGCAACGATGATCCATCTCGTTGGTATTGCATCGGATTTATCCGAAAAGTGGATTCCGCTTTCCGGTCCGATGCTACAGGGATTGGCCGATGCTGCTTCAGATCGGAACGCTGATCGCCGCGACCAGCCTGGTGCAGCTCGCGAACGGCTTCTTCAACACCTTCCTGTCCTTGCGGCTGACGCTCGAGGATTTCGGCCCGGCCGCGACCGGCATCGTGCTCAGCGCCTATTTCGTCGGCTTCACCATCGGTGCCGTGTCGAGCGGCGGGGTGATCCAGCGTGTCGGCCATATCCGCGCCTATACGGCCTTCGCCGGGCTGGTGGTGGTCGCGACCGCCCTGATGCCGCTCTGGACCTCGGCGCTGGTCTGGGCGGCCTGCCGGGTGGTGATCGGCATCGGCTGCGTCGGGCTCTTCGTGACGACCGAGAGTTGGCTCAACGCCAAGGCGATGCCGGACCAGCGCGGCCGTATCTTCTCGACCTATATGGTCGGAACCTTCGTGGCGCTGGCGATCGGCCAGCTCGCCGTCGCAGGCCTCACGATCCAGGCTGCGGGAGCGTTCCAGGTCGTCATCGCGCTCTTCGCGCTGGCGCTGGTCATGGTCAGCACGACGCGGGCGGAAGCACCTGGCCTCAAGCCCGAGGCGAAGTTGCGCTATGGTGAACTCTCCCGACAGGCGCCGATCTCCGTCGTCGGTTGCGTGGTCAGCGGCATCGTGACCAGCGCCTTCTACGCGCTGGTGCCGGCCTGGATGCTCAGCAACGGCGCGCCGCAGCAGACGATCGCGCTGTTCATGCTGGTCGCGGTGCTGGGCGGACTCGCATTCCAGGTGCCGGTCGGGCGCCTGTCCGATCGTAACGACCGCCGCCTCGTGCTGGCGGGGCTGGCGGTCGGCTATGCGGCGGCCGTGGTTCTGCTGGTGGCGATGCCGCGCTCGCTCCTCGCGGTGCTGCCGGTGGCGGCGCTGCTCGGCGGCTTCATGTCGACGCTCTATCCCGTCTGCGTCGCCCATGCGCTCGATCGGATGCCGGCCGACCGGGTGGTCGCGGTCAGCGGGCGCCTGATCCTGGTCAGCGGCTTCGGCTCCGCGCTCGGTCCTCTGGTCGGTGCTGGCATCATGGCGCGGTTCGACATCGACGGGCTGCTCTATTTCATGGCGGCGATCGCCCTGGCGCTTGCGGGCTTCGCCGGCCTGCGCATGCGGATGCGCGAGGCGCCGGACAAGGTCGAGCGGCCGTTCGAAGTCATCGACCCGCTCAATCCGGCGATCACGCAGACGCCCGAGGCGACGGAGGCCGACGGCTCGCCTCGCCCCGCCATGGCCTGACCGGAAAGCAGAACCGCCGCCCGTTGCCAGGCGGCGGTTCCAAATACGCGATGGGTATGGTGGCCCGATCAGGCCATGTACTGGCCGCCATTGGCGGAGATGGTCGAACCGGTGATGAAGCCGGCATCGTCGCTGGCGAGGAAGACCACGGCGCGCGCGATCTCCTCGGGCTCGCCGAGGCGGCCGACCGGGATATGCGGCAGGATCGACTTCTCGATCACGGCCGGGTCGATCGCCCGAACCATCTCGGTCGCGATATAGCCGGGGCAGATCGCGTTGACGGTGATGCCGGCGCGCGCGCCTTCCTGGGCCAGCGCCTTGACGAAGCCGATATCGCCGGCCTTGGCGGCCGAGTAGTTCACCTGGCCCATCTGGCCCTTCTGGCCGTTGATCGAGGAGATGCAGATGACGCGGCCGAACTTGCGGGCGCGCATGCCTTCCCAGACCGGGCGGGTCATGTTGAAGAGCGAGTTCAGGTTGGTGCCGATCACCGCGTTCCACTGATCCTTGGTCATCTTGTGGAACATGCCGTCGCGGGTGATGCCGGCATTGTTGACCAGGATGTCGACCGGGCCGAGATCGGCCTCGACCTTGGCGATGCCGGCGACGCAGGAATCATAGTCCGAAACGTCCCATTTATAGGTCTTGATGCCGGTCTCGGCGGTGAACTTGGCCGCGGCCTCGTCATTGCCGGCATAGCTCGCGGCGACGCTGTAGCCGGCCGCCTTCAGACCCTTCGAGATCGCCTCGCCGATACCGCGCGAGCCCCCCGTAACCAATGCCACCTTCGCCATAGGCCAGTCTCCCTTTTCGTGATCGGTCCAGATCGTTGTGCGTTCTTACAGACGCGAATTGGCGATCCAGTTCTTTGTTTCAGCATCGGATTGACCCGAAAACTGCACTCCACTTTTCGGTCCGATGCTCCGGCTTGCCGCCGTTATTGTTCAGACAGTTTCAGGGTGGGCGCGTAATCCGCGTCCACGTCCTTGATGATGGCCTGGCCACAGATGACACGGCCCTGGACCGTGTCGAAGGTCAGGGTGGGCTGGCCGTAGAGCGACCAGCCGAGGCTCAGCGCTTCGCTGACCCGATGACAGAAGGAAGCGTCATCGGGGCCGGTGAGATAGCGGTAGAGCGTGGTACGCTTCGCCATGAGCGGGGGCGCTTGTCTCAGCGCTCCACGGCCATGGCGACGCCCATGCCGCCGCCGATGCAGAGCGTGGCGAGGCCCTTCTTGGCGTCGCGCTTGGCCATCTCGTGCAGCAGCGTCACCAGCACGCGGGCGCCGGACGCGCCGATCGGGTGGCCGATCGCGATCGCGCCGCCATTGACGTTGACGATGTCCGGGTTCCAGCCGAGGTCCTTGTTGACCGCCAGAGCCTGCGCCGCGAAGGCCTCGTTGGCCTCGACGAGATCGAGATCGCCAACCTTCCAGCCGGCCTTCTCGAGTGCCTTGCGGGTCGAGGGGATCGGGCCGGTACCCATGATCTGCGGGTCGACGCCGGCCGTCGCCCAGGAGGCGATGCGGGCGAGCGGGGTGAGGCCGCGGCGGGCCGCTTCCTTGGCGGTCATGATGACGAGCGCGGCGGCGCCGTCATTGAGGCCGGACGCGTTGCCGGCGGTCACCGTGCCATCCTTCGAGAAGGCGGGGCGCAGCTTGGCCATGGCTTCCAGCGTCGCGCCATGGCGCGGGTACTCGTCGCTGTCGACGACGATGTCGCCCTTGCGGGTCGAGATGGTCACCGGGGCGATCTCGTCCTTGAAGCGACCGGCCTTCTGCGCGGCCTCGGCCTTGTTCTGCGAGGCGACGGCGAAGCGGTCCTGCTCCTCGCGGCTGATCTGGTACTTGGTCGCGACGTTCTCGGCGGTCGTGCCCATGTGGTAGCCGTGGAAGGCGTCCCAGAGGCCGTCTTTGATCATCGTGTCGACGAACTTCACGTCGCCCATCTTGGTGCCGGCACGCATGTAGGAGGCGTGCGGGGCGAGCGACATCGATTCCATGCCGCCGGCGACGATGATGTTGGCATCGCCATTGGCGATCTGCTGCAGGCCGATGGCGACGGTGCGCAGGCCCGAGCCGCAGAGCTGGTTGAGGCCCCAGGCGGTCTTCTCCTGCGGGATGCCGGCGGCCATCGCGGCCTGGCGGGCCGGGTTCTGGCCCTGGCCGGCGGCAAGCACCTGGCCCAGCACGACTTCATCGACCTCGGCCGCCTCGACCTTGGCCCGCTTCAGCGCTTCCTTGATCGCGACGGCGCCGAGATCATGGGCGGGAGTATTGGCAAAAGCGCCGCTGAAGGCGCCGACCGCCGTGCGGGCCGCACCGACGATCACGATATCCGAATCTGCCATGAGAGGGTTCCTCGCTTTGTTGTTACGGTTGCACCGCTCCCGCCGGCTCAACCGCTCACCGCCACCTTCGAAGCCTGCTGCGGCGCCGTCAAGACGGGCGAAGGGCGAAATCGACCGGGGCGTCGTCAATCGGGTGACGTAAGGGAGGGCGTATGCCTGCGGTTGCAGAGACTTCGGCGGATTTTTGCAGCGCCCGCTCAAAGAGCTTGCGGTGCAGCACCGACAGGCTATCGTCGCGCCATGGGAGACCGTTTCGCCGAGCACGCCGGAACCACCGGCGGCCGCGGATCAACGTCAAGCAGGACCGATGGCCAGCGATAAAGAACCGACCGTCATCAAGAAATACGCCAATCGGCGTCTCTATCATACGGGCACCAGCTCCTATGTCACCCTGGAGGATCTCGCCGGGCTCGTGCGCTCGGGCGAGGATTTCGTCGTCTATGACGCGAAGTCTGGGGAGGACATCACTCGCTCCGTGCTGGCGCAGATCATCTTCGACGAGGAAGCGAAGGACGGACAGAACCTGCTGCCGATCGCGTTCCTGCGCCAGCTGATCCGCTTCTATGGCGACAGCATGCAGGCGCTGGTGCCGCGCTACCTGGAGTTCTCGATGGAGAACCTCACGCAGGAGCAGAGCAAGTTCCGCGAGCAGATGACCAAGGCCTTCGGAGGCTCGGCCTTCGGCGGCAACGCGCTCGATGCCATCCAGGCGCAGACGCGCGCGAACATGCAGATCTTCCAGGACGCCTTCCGGCTGTTCAACCCGTTCACCGCGGCGGCGCAGGCCAAGCAGGAAGCGGCCGCCGGCGCGAAGCCCGCAGCCGAAGCGGCCAGCGGCGATATCGGCGACCTCAAGCGCGAGCTCAACGAGATGCGCGAGCGCCTCGACAAGCTGTCACGCTCTCGCTGAGGCTGGCCTGACGATTTCGAGCCGCGCTCTCGGGGAACGAGGGCGCGGTTTTTGCTGGGTGGCAACCGGATGTCGCGAACGGCCGAGCTGACGGCGCCTGCGCGCCGTGGTGTCAGGCGTAGGCAACCCAGCCACGGAACGCGAAGCCTGCATAGAACAGGCTGATATCCTTGAAGCCAGCTTCGCTCAGGACCTGCTGGTCGCCTTCCGGCGACAGGATCGGCAAGCGCTCCATTACTCCGGCTCGTGCCCGTTCCGCTTGCGATCGCTCAATGCCCGAAGAGACGGCGAAGGCGGCGCTCCGCGACATCCAGAGAGCGCGCTCGTTGTCGGGTATGCTGTAATGCGCGGCGACAAAGGGGCTGCCTGGCTTCAGCCGTCGGCGAACATCCTGAAGGGTCCGAATCCGCTCCTGCCGTTCGATGAAATGCAGCGTCAGGATGCAGGCTGCGCCGTCAAACGGTCCTGATGGTGCGCTGTCGATGAAGCCATGGTGAAACCGGGCGCGTGGCGCGAGCTCGCCGAGCGTCTGCCGGGCGAGGTCCAGCATGGGAGCGGAGGGGTCGACACCGGCGAAGGTCCAGCCGGGGCGTGCTTCGGCGAAGGCCTTGATCTCAAGACCGCCACCGGCACCGAGAACAAGGATCTCGGCATCGTCAGGCGCATGCTCTGCCAGCAGAAGCATGGCCATGCGTTGCATGTCCGCGTAACCGGGTACCTGCCGGGGTGGATTTTCCGCGTAGCGTGCGACGGCTTGCGGGTCAGCGAATGCGTCCATGCCTGCAGTTATCATGCGCCGGGGCTTTCTTCGAGCCCTGACGCGACTTGCAAACGCGTGAAGCTTCAACCGGCAGCGAGCTTCCGGTAGCTCGCCTGCTGCACCGGAACATGCAGTTCCGCCCGCCCCACGAGATGGCCCTGCAGATAGGTGACGCCCCAGTCGCGCAGCATGCTGGCCTGCATCTCGTCATCGACCCATTCCGCCACCGTCTCGACGCCGAGATGGCCGGCGAGTTCGACCAGCGTGCGGACATAGAAGCGGTCGTCGGTCGAGCGGCGCAGGTTCTGGGTGAAGGCGCCGTCGATCTTGAGGATGTCGATCGGGAAGGCGCGCAGGTGCCGGAGCGAGGTGTGGCCGGCGCCGAAATCATCGATCGCGACGCGCGCGCCCTGGTCCTTGATGCGGCCGAGCAGCTTGGCGATGCGGGCGGGGCTTTCGATCGTCGCGGTTTCCGTGATCTCGACGATCAGGCGCGAGGCCATGCCGCGCGCGGCGGCCGTGCAGGCGATGAAGGCGTCGAACCATTCGGGGTCGTTCAGCGAGCGCGGCGAGACGTTGACCGAGAGGTTGAGCGTGGGATCGGCGCCGAGCATCTCGATGGCGAGTTCGAGCACGCGCTGGTCGAACAGCCGCACGAGGCCGCGCCGCTCCAGCATCGGGATGAGCTCGGCCGAGGCGAAATAGAGCCCGGTATCGCCCTGGCCGACGCGCAGCAGCGCCTCGTGGAAGGCGGTCTCGCGCGTGCCCGTCCGGACGATCGGCTGCAGGGCGAGCCGCACGCGGCGATCGTTCAGGGCCGCGATGGCCTGCACGTCGAAGCCGGTCTGCTCGGTGCCGGGGTTGCGCCGCGGCTGCGGCTTGGCCGTGACGGCGGTGTCGATCGATCCGGCACGCGCGCTCGCCAGCGCGCCTTCGGCGGCAGCCAGCAGCGTGCCGCCATGGCTGCCGAGTTCGGGCGCACTCGCCGCGCCGACGCGCAGCCGCACCAGCGCGATGCCGTGGCTGGTCTCGATCGCGGATTGCGCGACGACCTTGATGAAGCGGCGGGCCGCCTGTTCGACCTGCTCCGGCGGGCAGCCGACGAGGAGGATGGCGAAGCTGTTGCCGGCATAGCGGACGAGATGGTCGCGCCGGCGCGTCACCGAGCGCAGGCGCTCATGGACGGTGCTGATGATCTCGTCGGTGGCCTCATGGCCGAAATCGTCGTTGAGGCGGGCGAGTTCGTCGATGGCCGCGACGAGGACGACGACCGGCCGCTCCGCCGGCAGATGCTCCTGCAATGCCATGCCGATTCGTTCGACAAGCGCCGGGCGGTCGCAGAGCTCGTTGCCGAACTGCTCGAGCTCGTCGGGCCGGGCCGCGCGTTCGAGCCGGAGCACGCCGCGCGCGCTCGCGGGGTAGCCGTCGCTGCCGGCGAACCAGCGGCCGGTATCCTCGGCCCACATCTTGCGGCCGGCGAGATCGACGGCGTAGCGGGTGCGGTAGATGACGCCTTCGCCCCGGTCGTGCTCGCTGGAGCAGAAGATCGCGTCGTAGCGGCTCGGGCCGCTGCCGGGCTCGACGAGGCCGGCGAAGGCGAGGCCGCGCTGCATCGCCTGTTCGGAAATCGGGCCGAGGACTTCGGTCGCGTTCGGCCCCCAGCTCAGGGCGTCGCTCTGGATATCCCAGCCGTAAACCACTTCGCCGATCGAGGAGAGGATGCTGCGGGGATCAACCGGGCTGCCGTTCTGGAAGCTGAAGATCGACGGGGAGGGCATCGGTCGGCCTCTAGAGGACGGCCGCGGAGCCCCGTTCTGGTGCTTCGTCGCCCTGTCCATGCGATGGGAAGTGCTTCGAAACGATGCGGTATTTCTGATTAACGCTGCGTTAAGGCTGGCCGCCGCCTTGCAACAAGAACTCCGTCACGATTGACCTGTGCCGGAGTGAGACATGGCCGAGGCCGCAAGCTGGAGCGAACGGAACGCCGCGGATGCCAACGCATCGGCGCTGGTGCTCTTGCAGGCGGCCGCGGCGCGGGCCGAGATCGGGCCCTTTGCCCGGCGCGGGCGGGCGAGCCCGCAAGCCGCGACCGGTCTCTACCGGGCAGCGGCGCGGCTCTTGCCCGAGAGCCGCCGTGAGCTCCCGGGCCCCGATGGTCAGGGCTGGGGATGGAAGGCGCGGATGCGCCCGCCGAGGACGGCATAGTTCGTCAGGACGGTTTCCTGATCTCCGGCATCGGAATAGCTGTTTTCGCGTCCCTGGCATGAAGCCAGCGCGAAGTGGTTGATCTGGACGACCCTGTCCGGCCGGGTCGAGCCGGGGAGCGGGACGTTCTGCTCGATGACCTCCAGCAGCATTCCCGGAATGACGACACGCAGGACGATCGCCGTGTGATGGGCCAGCCGGAGCACGAGCGGCGGGCGCGCCCGCCCCGCCGGGCCGCTGAGGAAGTCGATGACGCGAACCGTCTTCTGGACGCTGTAATTGCTGAGCTGAAGGATATCGCCGGCCGTGATCGATGCCGGATTCGGCTCCTCGTCGCCCCAGACATAGTCGGCGCTCGCCGAAAAATGCGGTGTGAGCCGGCGCGAGCTTCTGGCGCCGTTCGCCAGCAAGGCGTCCTCGGCCAGCGTCCAGCATTCGCCATTGCCGTGCCGGGAGCCGACCCGCCGCTGCCTCAGCCAGGTGACGATTCGGCCGTTGAGCGCTGGATGGCAGGTCATTGCGGCCTCCTTCTTGCGAAAAATGACGTTAGGTCATTGTCGCGTCGGGGCCGCTACGGGTTCAGTCGGTGGCGCAAACAAAAAGGCCGGCGCGGGCGCCGGCCTTTTTGTCGAGTCGATGACGACGCCTCAGGCGTCGGTCTTGACCTTCAGGACCTGACGGCCGCGATACATGCCGCTCTTCAGGTCGACATGGTGCGGACGGCGCAGCTCACCCGAGTTCTTGTCCTCGATATAGGTGGGCTGCTTCAGGGCGTCGGCCGAGCGGCGCATGCCACGCTTCGACGGCGACGTCTTTCTCTTCGGAACGGCCATTGTACTCTCCATCGTGCCACCGCCCGGACGCTGGCCCCAAGGCCAAGCATCCGCCACGGCGACGGATCAATCTCGTGAGGCGTTGGCCATACACGGTCAGGGCGAGGATTGCTAGTGCCGAATCCGGATTTCTTCGCCGGCATGGCGCTGAACGCCTGATATCCTGCCGGTCAGCCGGGCAGGGCGCAATCCCCGAGCGCTCCGAGCTGGCCGAGCTGGCGCAGGCTGCGGCCGGCCGCGGATTGCAGCGCCCGATTCGGCTTGGCCGGGTTGCGCAGCAGCGGATTGGGCAGGGCGCCGGCGAGCCGCGCCGCTTCGGCCGGCGTCAGGCGCGACGCCGGCTTGCGGAAATAGCGCTGCGCGGCGGCCTCGGCCCCGAACAGGCCCTCGCCCCATTCGGCGACGTTGAGATAGACCTCCATCACGCGCGGCTTGCCCCATGCCAGGTCGATCGCCATGGCGAGCGGGATTTCCAGGCCTTTGCGGATGTAGGAGCGGCCCGGCCAGAGGAAGACGTTCTTGGCCGTCTGCATGGTCAGCGTCGAGGCGCCGCGGCTCGGCCCGTCCTCGTTCTCCAGCACCTTGTTGAGCTCGACCCAGTCGACGCCGCCATGGCTGCAGAAGCGCTGGTCCTCCGAGGCGATGACGGCCCTGACGAGATGGGGGGAGATCTGGTCGAGGGGCATCCAGTCGCGCTCGACGGGCTTCAGCACCAGCCAGCGGCCGAGCATCAGCGTCGAGGGCACGGGCACGAATCGGTAGAGCAGGATCAGGGCCGCGAGGGCGAGAAGCAGCCAGACGGCGATCCGGAAGCACAGGCCGAGAACCCTACCCAGCACCTTGCTTCACCCCCGCTGCCGTTCGAAAGGACCGGCCATGACGGCCCGGGTCCAAGGCGGCGCAGCTTGACGATGCCATCATCGTCCGGCAAGGCCCCCCTTCCGGCAGCGAACGCGAGACCCGCGCATGAGTTCCGTCCCGTCAGGCATCCACGATCTGGACACGCGTCTCGCACGGACGGCCGTGTTGATCGAGCGGCTGCTCGAAAACCTGCTTGCCGACGAGCCTGCCGAAGGCGAGGTCACGCGTCCGGCGCGCCTGACCGCGGCGATGCGGCATGGCGCGCTCGGCGGCGGCAAACGGCTGCGGCCCTTCCTGACCGTCGAGGCGGGGCTTCTCTGCAACGCCCCGGCGGAACGCGGGCTGCGCGCCGGCGCCGCGGTCGAATTGCTGCACTGCTATTCGCTGGTGCATGACGACCTGCCGGCGATGGACGACGACGACCTGCGCCGCGGCCGGCCGACCGTGCACAAGGCCTTCGACGAGGCCACCGCGATCCTGGCCGGTGATGCCCTGCTGACGCTTGCCTTCGAGGTTTTGGCCAATGAGGCGACGCATCCCGACGGGGCGGTGCGGGCGGCGCTGGTGACATGCCTCGCGCGCGCCTCCGGCGTTGGCGGCATGGTCGGCGGCCAGATGTTCGATCTTGCGGCCGAGGGGCGCTTCGAGGCGGTGCGCGGCGCGCTTCCGGACGCCGAGATCCGCCGGCTGCAGGCGATGAAGACCGGGGCGCTGCTGGCGGCGAGCGTCGAGATCGGCGCCAGGCTGGGTGGCGCGGATGCGGCGGCGCTCGCCGCGCTTGGCCGCTATGGCCGGGCCTTGGGCGCGACCTTCCAGATCGCCGACGATATCCTCGATGTCGAATCGGACGCTGCGCAGATGGGCAAGGCGACGGCCAAGGATGCCGACAAGGGCAAGGGCACGCTGGTCGGCGCGCTCGGGCTCGCCGGCGCCAAGCGCGAGCGCGACCGGCTGAGCGCCGAGGCTGTCGAGGCGTTGTCAGGCTTCGGTGAGAAGGCGGATGTGCTCCGGGCGGCCGCGCGCTTCGCGGCGGAGCGGAAGAGCTGAGCCTCTGCCCGCTTCTTGCGGAAACGCGCCGTCATCCTGGACAAGCTGCGCAGCGGCGCAGATCCGGGATCCATCATAAAGCTCCGGCGTTCTTCGATGGATCCCGGGTCAAGCCCGGGATGACGAAGCGGTTCCGAGGGCAAGTCAGCACCCCCTAGACGTCACGACGGCCGAGTGCCGCCTCTTACCGCCAGCGACCGAAGGCGTCGGCCAGCGTCTGGCTGCCGGAGACACCCTTCTCGAAAGTGATGATGCCGCGCCGCCCGGAGGCGAAGCGCACGGGCACGTCGATCCAGCTGCGGTTGAGGATGAGGTCGATATTGCGCTCGACCTCGACCGGGACGTTCGACAAGGCCGCGACGAAAAGGTTGTCGCCGAGCGCCGAATTGATCGCCGAAAGCGGCGCGCCGCGCTCGCCTTCCGCGGTCTTGAACTGGGGCACGCCGACTTCCTTGACGGCCTGGGAGGCCGGGTCGCCGGTGCTGCTGAAGCGCAGGCCGATGATATGCGAGGCCGGGAAGGCCGAATCGGTGTTGCGGCGAATGGTGAAGTCGAGGTTCAGGCCGACATCGGGAATCTCGACCGTCGCACGCACGATGGTCTCGATCGGTCGGCCCTGGCCGGCGCTCTCGCTGTCGAGACGCCAGAACACGCGACCGGTCGAGGTCTGCGGCTGCTGCGGGGTCTCGGGCACCTCGATGAAGAGGACGGCGCGCTGGGCGACAGCGATCTCGCCGCCGGGCTGCGGCACCGGGATGCCGGGCGTGCTGCTCGGCTGGTTGCCGGCGGGGCGGTTCTGCTGCGGCGTGCCGGGCTCGCCCACGCGCTCGGCGATCTTGCCGGCATTGTCGGGCTGGGTCGGCTGGGCGCGCTGCGCGGTCTCGCTCGGGCGCGGGGTGTCCTGCGGTCGCAGCTTGTGGACATAGATGGCCGTGGCCGCGATCGCGGCAACCGCGACCGCCACGACGCCGCCGACGACGGCGGAGCGGATATGGCCGGGCTTGACCCGGCGCTCGCGCGGCGGCTGCACGCGCGGACGGGCGACCTGCGGCTCGGCCGGCTCGGGCAACGGCTCGCCGTCATCCTGTCCGGCGGCGGGCGGCAACGGCGCGAATTCCGGCGCCTTCTTCGGTGCCGGCGGGCGGATCGGCAGCGTCGGATTCTCGACGGTGCGGATCACCGGACCGTCCGAGGCCGGCGGCGGCGCCGGAGCCTCGTCGTAATCGGCCTCGATCCGGGCGACAGCTTCGTCGAGCGCCAGGCGCTCGCGCATGATCTCGGCCTCGCTCAGCGGCGGGTCGAGCCCGCGCAGCTGCGCGACGAGCGCAGCCCGCGCCCGGTCGTAGATGGCGCGCCGGGCCTCCGGGGAGGTTTCGGGCAGCCCGGCGACTGCACGCGCCAGGATCGGATAGAAGTCGGCCATTGGCCTCACTTGTCGCTGATGACGCGCGCCGTCAACCCTCGAAAGGATTATGGACGAGGATCGTATCGTCGCGCTCCGGGCTGGTGGAGAGCACGGCGACGGTGGCGCCGATCAGCTCCTCGATGCGGCGGACATACTTGATCGCCTGCGCCGGGAGATCGGCCCAGGAGCGGGCGTTCGCGGTGGAGCCTTCCCAGCCTTCGATGGTCTCGTAGATCGGCTCGACCCGGGCCTGATCGTTCTGACCGGCCGGCAGGTGCTCGAGGACCTGGCCGTCGAGCCTGTAGCCGACGCAGACCTTGATCTCCTTGAAGCCGTCGAGGATGTCGAGCTTGGTCAGCGCGATGCCGTCGATGCCGGAGGTCTTGACCGTCTGGCGCACCAGGCAGGCGTCGAACCAGCCGCAGCGGCGCTTGCGCCCGGTGACGACGCCGAATTCCTTGCCCTTGGTGCCGATCAATTCGCCGATCTCGTCGAAGAGCTCGGTCGGGAAGGGGCCTTCGCCGACGCGGGTGGTGTAGGCCTTGGCGATGCCCAGCACATAGCCGACGGCGGAGGGGCCCATCCCTGAGCCGGTCGCGGCCTGGCCGGCGACGATGTTCGAGGAGGTGACGAAGGGATAGGTGCCGTGGTCGACATCGAGCAGGGCGCCTTGCGCGCCCTCGAACAGGATGCGCTTGCCGGCGCGGCGCTCGGCGTCGAGCAGCGCCCAGACCGATGTGGCATAAGGCAGCACCTCGGCGGCGATCGCCTTGAGCTGGCCGAGCAGCTCCTTGCCATCGACCTCGCCGATGCCCAGCCCGCGGCGCAGCGCGTTGTGGTGGGCAAGCAGGCGCTCGATCTTGGCCTCGAGCAGGGCCTCGTCCTTGAGGTCGATGACGCGGACGGCGCGGCGGCCGACCTTGTCCTCATAGGCTGGGCCGATGCCGCGCTTGGTCGTGCCGATCTTCATGCCGGCATTCGAGGTCTCGCGGAAATGGTCGAGCTCGCGGTGCAGCGGCAGGATCAGCGTCGCGTTGTCGGCGATGCGCAGGTTGTCCGGAGTGATCGCGACGCCTTGGGCGCGCAGCTTGCTGATCTCCTCGACAAGGTGCCAGGGGTCGACGACGACGCCGTTGCCGATGACCGAGAGCTTGCCGGGGCGGACGATGCCGGAGGGCAGCAGCGAGAGCTTGTAGACGACGCCGTCGATGACCAGCGTATGGCCGGCATTATGGCCGCCCTGGAACCTGACGACCACATCGGCCTGGCTGGAGAGCCAGTCGACGATCTTGCCCTTGCCCTCGTCGCCCCACTGGGCGCCGACCACCACAACATTCGCCATGAGCGAGGTGTCCCTGCTGTTACCGCGTTGCCTCATGCAAGCGGCCCGCGCAAATGCAAAACCCCGGCGCAAGGCCGGGGTTTCGGGGCAGGTCCTTGCAAGCCCTCATGGGCCAACACGGCCCACAGGTCAAGTTTTCCGGTGGAGGGGGAGGTCGCGAGAGGTGGAGAACCCGCGCCCGTTGCCGCTTCAGCAGCTGATGGAGCCGCCCGGGATCGGTTGGCCGGTCTCCTCGCTATAGGTGCAGGAATGGCCGGAATCGCCCTCCGGCGCCGGCACGCCTGACAGGAGGAGAAAGCGCACCGAATGGGCTCCGTAAAGGCCGGCGGGAAAGCGAATCTTCTGCCTGATCAGGAAGTCGCCCTTCAGGTTTCGGCTCAAGGCGCCGCTGCGGACCAGCTGGAGCAGACCGACCTGGCTTGGCAGGACTTCGTAGCGGGCGGCCTTGCCGCTGGCGACGACGGTGCCGGCATCAATCTCGACCACGCCGCCTGGATAGAAGCGCATGGCTTCGTTCTCAAGCTCGTATTCGCGGACGGCTTCGGGCCGCGGGATTCCGTTGGGGTCGGTGCTGTAAGCCGTGCCGTCCCTGCGGCTCCTGATAGCAGTCCGTGCGGCCGATCGATCCCGGCTCGGTTGCAGGGTCGCGGAGGGAATAGCCACGTCGGATATGGTGTAGTGCGCCGCAACGATCGGCGCCTTGCCGGTTTCGCTCCTGACGATGCCGATGGTGCGGGCCGCTTCGATCGAAGGCGTTTCGGAGAAGTGGCTCAGGCAGCTCGGCTTGGGCAGGAATATCACCTTATCGGCTGAAATGCCGGTAACTCCCGCAAGCGGCCGGACATCCGATCCGGAAACACCCGCCTCGATGACGGATTGGGACGCAAGGACGACCCGCTCCACGCGCTCGGCGGCGCCGGACAGGCGCCAGATCATCGGCTGATGTGAGAGCGCGACGACATAGAGGGGCTCGTCGCCGGGCTCCACCGTGATCGATGCCGTCCGGACCTCGGCATCCTGAGTGTCGATCGTGGCGGTCGAGAGCGCATCGCCCTGATATGCGGACAGCAGCAGGACTTTGGCTGCCGTCGAGGGCTTGGGCAATGTGCAGGCCTTACGGGCGGCCTCGGCCTTGCGCTGTTGCTCGACCATGGCCGAATGGCGCTGGCGCTCCTCCATGCGCTTGCGGAGCACGAGGAACTCGCCCTGGGAGATCGTGCCGTTGCCATCGGCATCAGTCGCCCCGAACAGGTCCGTCACAATTCCCATGAATTGTTCCGTGGAGAGCGCATCCGTTCCAGCCTGTTCGAGCAGTTCGCGCAGGCGAGCGCTGGAGCTCTGGGGCGAATTGTCGTTCCTGGCCATCCAGGCCGTGCCCAACCCCACCGCTTCCTCGCTGGTGATGCGGCCGTCCTTGTCGGTATCGGCAGCCATGGATTCGCGGATCTGGGCCGCATCGCGTTCCGCCCGGACCTTTGCGGCCGCACCGGAAGCAGGCTCGTTGCGGCGTTGATCATAGCGCAGCTTGCTGAGCAGCTCCTGCTCCGTCACGGAGCCGTCCCCGTTCAGGTCGGCACTCATGAACCGCATCAGCGCCGAGGCCCGGAAGCCGGCGGCGGCAACCGCCTTCTCGAAGGCGATATCGGCGCCGTCCAGCTTCTCATCGCTATTGGCATCGAGCTCGCGAAACAGCTGCCGGGCACTCACCATGGTCAGGTCCAGCGTTCCGCCGGGCTGAATCAGAGGGAACAGGATCGCGGGCGGTTGAGGCGGCGCAGGGCGGGCGTCCTGAGCCAGGGCAGGCAGCGCGAGCCCCCAGGTGGTCAGGGCGGAAAGAAGCAAGGTTTTCATGCCGGCCTGTCTCGGTCGCAGGGTCGATGAGCACGGATAGACTATGTCCGCTCTGCGCGAAGGTTGAGTGGCGGCCTGCAGGCACTTGGAAACTGCGTTAATATGGGGGGGCTGGCTGCCGGAGCATGGCCGCCCTGCAGCATCTGCGCAGTGATGCTGCCACAATCGGGCGTAAGGGCTATGGGGCAGCGCGCGGCATTGGAGGGGCCATGCCGTGTGCCGCCCACAGGAGAGGGGATTTCACCGACCATGACGAAGCTCGACGCCTGGCTCGACCAGCATCACGCCGCCTTCACCGCGATCCGCCGCGACATCCATGCCCATCCCGAGCTTGGCCTCGAAGAGGTCCGCACCGCCAAGCTCGTCGCCGACAAGCTGCGCGAATGGGGCGTCGAGGTCACCGAGAATGTCGGCAAGACCGGCGTCGTCGGCGTGATCCGCGGCAACAAGCCCGGCCGGGCGGTCGGCCTGCGTGCCGACATGGACTGCCTCGCGCTCGATGAGACGACGAACCTGCCCTATTCCTCGAAGAACCCGGGCCGGATGCATGCCTGCGGCCATGACGGGCACACCACGATGCTGCTCGCGGCCGGGCGCTATCTCGCCGAGAACCGGGATTTCGAGGGCACCGTCAACCTGATCTTTCAGCCGGCCGAGGAAGGCCGCGGTGGCGCCAATGCGATGCTCGCCGACAAGCTGTTCGAGCGTTTCCCCTGTGATGCGATCTACGGACTGCACAATACGCCCGGCATGGCGCCCGGCACTTTCGGCACCACGGTCGGCCCGTTCCTGGCGGCGGCGGATTTCTGGAAGGTCACCTTCCACGGCGTCGGCGGCCATGGTGGATCGCAGCCGCATCGCTCGACCGACATCACCTATGCCCAGGCGCATTTCGTGCTCGGCCTGCAAGGCATCGTCGGCCGCAATGTGCCCCCGCTCGACACGGCGGTGATCAGCGTCGGCTTCATCCATGGTGGCGACGTCAACGCCTCGAACGTCATCCCCTCCGAGCTCGTCATCGGCGGCACGGCGCGGACCTATTCCATGGAGGTGCGCGACACCGTCGAGCGCCGCATCGCCGAGCTCGCGGCGGCCACCGCCCAGGCCTGGGGCTGCAAGGCTGAGGCCTATTACCATCGCGGCACCAGCCCGCTGGTGAACGAGGCCGAGCAGGTGCGGGTCGGCGTTGCCGCTGCCACGGCGGCGGTCGGCGCGGACAAGGTCAACGGCCAGCTGCGGCCCGGCACGGGCGGCGAGGATTTCGCCGAGATGATGCTGGTGCGTCCGGGCGCCTTCATGCGCATCGGCAACGGCGTCAATCCGGACGGCTCCTTCGTCGGCCTGCATACGCCGCTCTACGACTTCAACGACGAGATCATCCCGGACGGCGTGCGCTACTGGGTCGGCGTCGTCGATCAGGAACTCGGGCAGGCCAAGGCCGCCTGATCACGAGCATCGCGGCCGGCCCTTCGGGGCCGGCTGCAATCATGCAGGGCAGCCCGTCACTTCCAGTGGTTGCGTAGCCGGCGCAGGAGCGTTAGGCGGCGGGCTCCGCAGCGGAGGCGCGCCATGAAGACCCTGTCCATCTCGACCCTGACGATCTGCGGCATCGAGGAATTGCCGGGGAACAGCGCCCGCGAGGTGACGCATGTGCTGTCGGTGATCGATCCCGGCCGAGAGGAGCCGGATGCCTTCGGTGCTTATGGCGAGCACCATCGTCTGACGCTTCGCTTCCACGACATCCTGGGTCCATCGCAGGGGATGACGCACCCGCAGCCGCGCCATGTCGAGGATATCCTGCGCTTCGGCGAGGGCCTGCGCGAGACCGCGAGCGGGCGGGCCAAGGGCCATCTGCTGGTGCATTGCCATATGGGCATCTCGCGCTCGACGGCGGCGATGATGATGCTGATGGTGCAGGCCGATCCGGCCGAGGACGAGGACGCGCTGTTCGCCCGCCTGCGCGAAATCCGGCCGCAGGCCTGGCCGAATTCGGTGATGATCGGTTTCGCCGACGAGCAGCTCGGCCGCGGCGGCCGGCTGACGCAGGCGCTGGGCCGGCATTATGCTCACCAGCTCGAAGTCCAGCCGCAATTCCGGACCTGGATGAACGATCTCGGCCGCAAGCGCGAGATCGAGATGGGTTTGGGACTCTGAGGTCTCGGGGCGTCATGGTCGGGCTTGTCCCGACCATCCACGTCTTCGCTGGTCGAGGGCCGTGTTCAAGACGTGGATGCACGCCACAAGGGCGAGCATGACGGAGTCCGGTGCCGTGCTTGGTCGCTGCGAATGTCGCGTCACCGCCCCGGCAGCGGTTGCTCCTCGTAGGAGAGTTCGCGGTCGCCCGGCCATTTGATGCGGTAGGCGAGCTTGATCTCCTTCTCGGCGCCGGGCGCGAGATCGAAGGTCCACGAGGCGACGCCGCGCCGGTCGCCGACCTGCTTCTCGGTCGGCGGCGTGGTCTGGGCGGCGATGGTCTCGACCGTGATCCCGCTGCTCTCCGAGAAGGGGATGCGCTCCAGCACGGTGATCTTCACCGGCTTGGCGTGAAGGCTCTTCACGACCGTGCGGAACTCGCGCAGATCGGTGCGGGTCTGGCCGAGCCAGCTCGGCTCGTTCTCGCGGCGCTTCACCGGCGCGAACGAGACCTTGATGCGGTCATCGGCGCCGAAGCCGAGCTCGACCTTGTCGCCGGGGGCGACGAGGTTGAACTGTCCCATGCCGACATAGGTGCCGTCGCGATGCAGCGCGACGCGCCCGGCCAGCAGCGGCGCCTCTTCCTCATGGACGAAGCCGGCTTCGAGATAGGCCTTCTGCTCCAGTTCCGGCACGGTGCGCGCGGCGAGCGTCGCCTCGGCCTTGCGCTGGGTCAGCGTCACCGTCTTGGAGCTGCCGTCCTGCGGGATCGTGGCGCGGCCGGGCACCTGAAAATTCGCCTGGTAGGCGCCGGCTTCGATCGTCGCGACCTGAACCTCGGCGGGCTTCGGCGCGGCTGCGCGCTGCGATTGCTTGGCCAATGCGTCCGCCTGAGCTTCGGCTTCGGCCTTGGCGCGGGCGGCCATCGGGGCAGGTGCTATGGCGCTGACGCGCGCGCGGCTTTCATAGACTGCTGGCGGTTCGAAGAAGGCGACCTGCATCGGGGTGAGGTCGGGCGCGCGGGTGCCCCCGGCCGAGCGCGTGGTCGAAAGCGACAGCGCGACATCGTCCCAGGCCTCGCCGCTGCGCTGGCGGATTTCGGCGCGGCGCGTCAGGGCGATTTCCGGCCTCTCGCCGGTCGTAGTCAGGCGGGCCTCGTAGGTCGGCGTCCAGTTGGCGCCGGTAACGCGATAGGTCACGGTGAACTCGGCTGCGACCGGCTGCGGTGCCTCGACGGCGATGGCGACGTCGCGCTTCGGTGCGCCGGGCCGGCCGGCCTGCGGACGGGCGCGCTCCAGCGCCGCGATCTCGGCCTCGACATCGGCGAGGCGGTTGCGGGTGCCGCGCAATTCGTCCTGAACCTTGACCAGCGCGGTGCCGATCGCCTCGAACACGGCCGGCCAGTCGGCGACCGGCAGGGCCTTGCCGTCGGGGCCGAGCTTGTCGGGGCCGACCTGCGCGAAGCGCTCGATCGTGGCGCGCTTCGCCTCGATCGCGCCGATCTGGCCGGAGAGCTTCTCCTTCTCGTCGCGCAGCGTCTTGAGCTTCTCCTCCAGCACCGTGTCGAGCACGGGCCTGGCATCGCCCGGCGTGACGCGGACATCGACGGCGCCGACCGAGAACGAACCGTCGCCCAGTCCCTTCGCGATACCTTTGCCTTCGACACGGATCGAGGCGGGATCGATCGTCGCCGGCAAGCCGCGCAGCACGATCTGCGAGACGCCCTGCAGCAGGTCCGCCTTGCCGAGCCGCGTCACCACTGCCCCATCCGGAAAGACCGTGACGCGGTCGATCCGGCTCGTCAGTTCGGTCTCGGCCGCGGCGGCGAGGCCGGGTGCCAGAATCAGGGCGGCGGCAATATGGCTTCGCATCGAAATCATCCCCTCCAGATCGCAATCACGTCGCCGTGATTGGCACTGCCGAATTCGGCGTGCCCAAGGCGGAATTGGGCCGGAATGCGGATAGGCGGGCCGGGCGCCGGATGCGTCCTGCGTTTGCAGGAGCGCCCCGGTCGTTCAGTGGCCGGGATGCAGCGCGTCGTTCAGGTAGATGCAGGCGAGCACGGTGAAGACATAGGCCTGCAGCACCGCGACCATGAACTCGAAGGCAGTGAGCGCGACCGTCATCAGCAGCGGCAGCGGCGCCAGCAGGGAGTAGCTCATACCCGCCGCAAGGAGAGCCGCGACGAAGCTGCCGAAGACCTTGAGCGCGATATGGCCGCCGAGCAGGTTGGCGAAGAGGCGCAGGCTCAGCGAGATCGGCCGCGACAGAAAGGAGACGATCTCGATCAGCGTGATGAAGGGCAGGAGCCATTTCGGCACGTCGGAGGGCACGAAGAGCCTGAGGAAGCCGAAGCCGTGGCGCAGCACGCCGTAGCCGATGACCGTCGCCATCACCAGCATGGCGAGCGCGAATGTCACGACGATATGGCTGGTGACCGTGAAGGCGCCGGGCACCATGCCGAACAGGTTGAGCACCAGCACGAATAGGAAGAGTGAGAAGATCAGCGGCAGGAAGCGCAGGCCCTCGCGCCCGGTCGCGTCGGTCAATGTCCGCGCGACGAATTCATAGAGCATCTCGGCCAGCGCCTGCGTGCGGCCGGGGACGATGGCGCGCGAGCGCGTCGCGAGGATGAGCCCGCCGGCGATCGCGGCGGTGGCGAGCACCATCATCAGCGCCGCATTGGTGAAGCCGAGATCGAGCCCACCGATACGAAACGGAATGAGAGTCTTGACGATGAACTGGTCGCTGGGATTGGCCACGGCTGAGGGCCTCCGCTCACGGGGTTGCGCGACGGCGCGGAGCATTCCGCGTCGTGGGGCCGTCCCCTGTGAGGTTCCGAAGGCCGCGGGTCGTCCCGAGGCCCGGCCTGCCTAGAAGGCGCCGGCCGCTTTGGCAAGTGCGGCCGTCAGCTTGCCGAGAGCTTCATCATGACGAGGCCGGAGACGATCAGCGCCGCGGCGGCGATGCGCATCGGCGTCAGCGCCTCGCCGAGCACGGTGGCTCCGACGAGGAAGGCGCCGACCGCGCCGATGCCGGTCCAGATCGTATAGGCCGTGCCGAGCGGCAACGAGCGCATCGCCAGCGAGAGCAGGGCGAAGCTGCCGATCATCGTGACGATGGTGATCGCGGTCGGCATCGGGCGCGTGAAGCCGTCCGACTGCTTCATGGTGAAAGCCCAGACGATCTCGAGAATGCCGGCGGAAAACAGATAGAGCCACGCCATAGCGGGTCCCCCATGGTTCGCCGGGTCGTCCCGGCACATGTCCCAGGTTGGGGGAGGTCGTGGCCTCGCGGGTGGTTAGGTAGTCAGCAGAGACCGCGATGGCAAGGCTGCGTCTATGCGGCGCTCCGATCCAAGCGCGTCATCCCGGACGCAGCGCAGCGAAGATCCGGGATCCATGCCGGAACCTTCTTCGGAAGCGCTCCGGAATGGATCCCGGGTCTCCCTCCGGTCGCCCGGGATGACGGCGCAGCTCCGAATATTCCCTGCCGAGAAGGGCTGCTCGCGTCGAAGGCTCAGGCCCGCCCGCGGGCGCTGGCATGCGGCTTGACGCGATGCTCCATGAAATTGCGCAGTTCAGTGACGCGGCGCTCGGTGTCGAGCACCTCGCGGTCGAGGCCATGCGCCCAGGCAAGGTCCTGCCGGTCGGGCTCGGCATCGAGCGTCAGCATGTCGTCGAGCCAGGCCTTCGCGGAAGCCTCGTCCTTGCGGAAACCCTCCTTGATCATCAGCGGCACGCGCCGGTCGAGAATCGCGACGATCTGCTTCAGCGAGAATTCGGGATGGTACTGCACGCCCCAGAAGGTGCCGCCATTATGCTTGATCTCGGCGGCCTGGACCTGGCTGTAGGCGTTGGAGGCGAGGATCGTCGTACCGTGCGCGGGCAGCGCGATGGTGTCGAGATGGATCGCCGGAGCATCGAAGGCGGCCGGGCGGCTGGCGAGCAATGCATGGTTGCGGCCGGCCTCGGTCGGCGTGATCCGGCGGGCGAAGCCGGTCTCGCGGCCCTTCGGATTGGCGGTGACGGTGCCACCGGCCGCGACGGAGCCGACCTGGATGCCCCAGCAGGAGCCGAAGCAGGGCGTGCCGCTGGCATAGATCGCGCGCATCAGGTCGATCTGGCGCGTCACCGGCGGGGCGGTGTCGTAGATGTGCAGGGCCGAGCCGGTCAGGAAGATGCCGTCATAGGATTCGAGGCCTTCGCCGTCGGGCAGGTTCGCGCCCTCGTCGGCCGGCAGGCAGATATCGGAGACGATGCCCGGCTCGAAGGCCGCGATCTCGGCGGCATAGGCCTCGCCATAGGCCATGCCATAGGACTGGCGCAGTCCCTCGCGGGTGTCGCGCATATTGCCGTCGACGAAGAGCAGGCGGAGCGGGCGGGCGCTGGTTTTGATCATCGGGACGTTCCGCAGGGATGCGCAGGGCGACGGGCAGGTGTGCGCCCGATCTCATATGAGCCGGGTACACGCAAGGGTATTGCAAGAGCCCTTTCTCGCAACAGGGCGGAAACGTGCACCCTACCCAGACCTGGCTGCAACGCGCCTGGGGCAATGCCTACCTGCTGATGGTGTTGACCACCCTGATGTGGGGCTGCAACGCCGTGGCGAGCCGGCTCGCCGTCGGCAATATCTCGCCGATGATGCTGACCTCGCTGCGCTGGGTGGCGGTTTGCGCGATCATGCCCCTGCTGCTGCGCGATCAATTGCGCGCGCATTGGCCGGTGCTGCGGGCGCATTGGCGGTTGATCGCCGTGCTCGGCACGCTCGGGTTCACCACCTTCAACACGCTGATGTATCTCGCGGCCTATTCGACCAGCGCGATCAATATCGGCATCTTGCAAGGGGCGATCCCGGTCTTCGTGCTGATGGGCGCCTTCCTGGTGTTCCGCACGAAGATCACCCCGATGCAGGCGATCGGCGTCGCGGTGACGCTGCTCGGCGTCGCCGTCACCGCGAGCCGGGGCGACATCCATATCCTCATGGCTTTCCGCTTCGTGCCGGGCGACGTGCTGATGATCATCGCCTGCGTGCTCTATGCCGGCTTCACCGTCGGCGTGCGCAAGCGGCCGGCCGTGCCGGGCCTCGTCTTCTTCACGGCGATGGCGAGCTTCGCCTGCCTGGCCTCGCTGCCGCTGCTGGCGACCGAGATCGCGCTCGGGCGCTCCTACATGCCGACGTCGCAGGGCTGGCTGATCCTCGCCTTCACGGTGATCTTTCCGTCGATCGTCTCGCAGCTCTCCTTCATGCGGGCGATCGAATTGATCGGGCCCGGCCGAGCCGGCGTCTTCGTCAATCTCGTGCCGGTCTTCGCGCCGATCCTCGCCGTGCTGATCATCGGCGAGCCCTTCGGGCTCTATCACGCGCTGGCGCTGGCGCTGGTGCTCGGCGGCATCTTCATCGCCGAACGGCTGGGGCGGTAAGGCTCCGGTTCAGCCCCGCGCGGCCGCCATCCGTGCCACGACCGAGAGGGCGAACTCGACGAGGTAGCTGTTGAGGGCCAGCGATGCGGCGCCGGCCTCGTCCGGATCGCGAGCCAGGATCGCCTGCAGGATGTTCTGGTGCAATCGCTTGCCATGGGCGATCTCCGCCTGTTCGTCGCGGACATGCATGATCCAGAAGCGGCGCGATAGCGTTTGCAGCGGCACCATCAGCGCTTCCAGATAGGGGTTATGAGCCGCCTGGATGATCAGGGCGTGGGTCTGTCGGACGGTCTCGGAATAGCCGTGGAGGTCGAACCCGCCGGATAGGGTCGCTTTCAGCGCCGCGATCGCCTCGATGTCCCTGTCGGTCGCCCGGCGGCAGGCGAGGCCGACGGCGAGAACCTCGACAGCCCGGCGAACCTCGAGGCCGCTGAGCTGGTCTTCGACGGAGATCGCCGGAATCTCGATACCCTTGTTGGGGTGGATGCGCAGCATATGGTTGAGCGCGAGGCGCTGGATCGCCTCCCGCACCGGGGTGCGGCCGAGGCCCGTCGCCTCCATCAGGCCGCGTTCGGACACCATCGAGCCGGGCCGGAGTTCGCCCTGCTCGATCAAGCGCTGCAAGGCGGCGACCGCCTGTTCCGATTGATTCATCCGGTTTTCCAGCTCGGCGCCGCCCGTGCGACGGAAACGATTCCTGTGTTGATCCGATAGCCGATTCCACGGGGCTTTCCAAACCGCTGTCCATCCGATATATCGGTGAGATATTGTTGAAATCCACTCGAGCCCGGGACGCGACGCCATGAAGTATTCACCCTGCACGGAGCCGAGCCCGTTGCCGTTCTCCCCGTTCAAGAGCTGTACCGTGCCGCGGCCGATCGGCTGGCTGTCGAGCGTCAGCGCTGCGGGCATCGAGAACATTGCGCCTTACAGCCAGTGGCAGAACCTGACCTTCGACCCGCCGATGGTGATGTTCTCGGCGAACCAGTATCCGGACGGGCGCCGCAAGGACACGGTGCTCAATGCGGAGGAGACCGGCTGGTTCGTCTGGAACATGGCGACCTACGACCTGCGGGAGGCCGTCAATCTGAGCGCGATGGCGCTGCCTCCGGAGGAAAGCGAATTCGACCGCCTGAACGTCACGCGGGAATATGCGGACAACGCTCGCATTCCGATGGTGAAGGAGAGCCCGGTCAAGTTCGAGTGCCGTTACCTGAGCACGCACCGTCTCAAGGGCAATTCACCGGTCGGAACGATCGACATCGTCTTCGCTCGCGTCGAGAAGATCCATATCGACGACCGGTTCATCACGCGCGAAGGCAAGATCGACATTCCCGCGATCAAGCCGATCGCCCGCCTCGGCTATTTTGACTACACGGTCGTGAAAGACGTCTTCGAAATGCGCGTGCCGGGGGCAGATGCCGATGCCCGCTTCGGCCTTGAAGGGCGAGCTGCCGGCTGAGGCGGCGCCGGCTTCACCAGCGACAACGTCACCATCAATAAAAAGAGGGGTTCACCACATGTCAGATATCGCCACAGCGGGGGCGCTTGCCGCCCCGCGCTCCCGTCGCGTGAAAGACCTGATCGCGGTCAATTTCGGCAACACGCTCGAATGGTTTGACTGGACGATCTACACAATCTTCGCTCCCTATTTCGCGCTCCAGTTCTTTCCGGCTGCCGACAAGTCGGCGGCGCTGCTGGCGGCGCTGGCCGTCTTTGCCGCCGGCTTCCTGACGCGGCCGCTCGGCGGCTTCCTGTTCGGCCTCTATGCCGACCGTGTCGGGCGCAAGAAGAGCCTGACGCTGGCGATGTTCATCACGGCCGGCGGCAGCCTCGTCATCGCCTTCGCCCCGACCTTCGCAACGGTGGGGCTCGCAGCTTCCATCATCCTGCTGGTCGCGCGCCTCGCCCAAGGCATTGCCCATGGCGGCGAGATGGGCACGTCGGTCACCTACCTGGTCGAGCGGGCCCCGCGTCACCAGCGCGCGCTTTATGGCAGCACGTCCTGGATGAGCGTCGTCCTCGGCACGATGATCGCGACGGTCACCGGCCTGCTGCTCAACGCCACGCTCGGACGTCCGGCGCTGGAGAGCTGGGGCTGGCGCATTCCCTTTGTGCTCGGTGGTCTGCTCGGCTTCTACGGGCTCTATCTGCGCCGCAAGCTGACCGAGACTGACAGTTTCGCGAAGGCGCAGGCGCAGGGCACGAAGACCGCGACCGGAATTGGCTCGCTGGTGCGGAACTGGCGCGGCGTCGCCGTCGTCTTCGGGCTTTCAGCTGGCGGCTCGATCATGTTCTACACATGGCTGATCTACAGCCCGACCTTCGCGCAGATCAGCCGCGGGCTCGATGCGACGTCGGCGCTGACCGCGAGCCTGATCGCGCAAGCGGTGTTCTTCGTCGCCATCCCGATCGTCGGCTGGCTCGCAGACCGGTTCGGGCGACGGACCTTCATCATCCTGTTCGGCCTCGGCTTCATCGCTGCGACCCTGCAACTCGACGGGATGATCACGAACAGCTTCTCCGGCCTTCTGACGGCGATGATCTGCGCCCTGCTGATCCTGGCCTGCCTGTTCGGGGTCAATACGGCGGTGTGGGCCGAGGTCTTCCCGACTTCGGTCCGGGCTACCGGCGTCAGCGGGCCGCTTTCGCTCGCCACCGCGATCTTCGGCGGCACGGCCCCTTACGTGAATACCTATCTCTCGCAGACCGGCGAGCACCGGCTGTTCCTGTTCTACCTGATGTTCGTGGCCGGTATCACCTTGCTGACCGGGTTGCTGATCCCAGAAACCCGCGATCTCGATCTTGACCGGCCGGACACCGGACGGCTGTCGATCTGAAGCAGCCGGCCCGTCTGCGCCGGAGCCTCCTCAGCCTGATCGCTGGGGAGGCTCCGTTGATTGATGAGAGGCTGCCCTCAGCGCAGTGCGGAGACCGCCAGCCTTGCCACCTCCGCCAGCGCCGCCGAGCGCTCGTCGGCATCGGCGCGGGAGCCGGAGAGATAGGTCACGATGATGAAGCGGCGGCCATCCGGCAGGGTCGCGACGCCGATATCGTTAGTGGCGTGGTTGATGCCGTCCGTGGTGAGGCCGAGCCCGGTGCGATGGGCGAAGCGCGTGCCTGCCGGCAGGCCGGCCTTGAGCCGGTCGGTGCCGACCTTGGATTCCGCGACGATCTTCTCGATGAAGGCGGTGTGGGCAGGGTCGCGCAGCCAGTTGCCCTTGGCGAAGGCCTCGAGGAACTGCGCGCTCGCTTCCGGGGTCGAGGCGTCGCGCTTGTCCTTCAACGCGTTCGACAGGGCGGCGATGCGCAGGCGCGGGCGCATCGCCTTGAGTTCGGCGCGGAAGGCCTTCTCGTCCACCGTGTCATCCCAGCTGAAGCCCTTGAGCCCGTAGATCTCCGGCTGGAACAGGCGCTCATAGCGATCGACCGACATGCCGGTGACGCCGCCGTCGCGCAGCATCTTCGTGATCACCTGCGGCCCGCCGATCTCGCGCATCAGCAGGTCGGCGGCGGTATTGTCGCTCTCGCCGGCCGCGAGGCGGATGAGTTCGCGCAGCGGGTAGTCGTTGCGCTCGCCCTTGAAGTTCTTGGCGAGCGGGCTGTGGAACAGCGAGAAATCCTTGCGGGTGACGGTGATCGGCTGGTCGAGCCTGAACTTGCCGGCCTCGACCTGCTGCAGCACGGCGACCGCCAGCGGCAGCTTGAAGACGCTCTGCATCGGGAAGGTCTCGGAGCCGCGATGCGACCAGAGCTTGCGGTCGCGCAGGTCCATGAGCGCGACGCCGAGGCGGCCCTTCGAGGCCTGCTCGATGCCCTCGATCGCCTTGTCGAGCTTGTCGCGGTCCCAGTCGGCGAGGGCCGGGGCGGCCGTCAGGCAGGCGAGGGCAAGGGCGGCGAGGCGGGCAAGGGCAGGCATGGGCGGTCCTCTGCGATGGAGCGATCACAGGGCCGTGATATTGCGGCAAGGTTGCGGCGGTACTCAGGCTGGCTCGCCATTCTCCGCATCGCAGAGCGACAGCTCGACCGGGCAGCCCTCGATGCCGAAGCATTCCGGCAGGAGCCGGGTCAATCGCTCGCGCAGCGCCTCCAGCGTCTCGGCCTCGGTGACGATGCCGAGCTCGCCGGTATCGATGGCGTACCAGAGGCCCGCCGCCTCGTCGCGGCGGACCTCGAAATGGATCGGCTCCGCCGCCCCGGTTGGCGCGGCGACGAGAGCCTTCAGCGGGTTGAGCACGATCAGAACTTCAGGCGGCGGGCGCGCTTGACCATCGGGATTTCGTGGATCTTGGCCAGCAACTCGTCCGAGATCGGCTCGTCGACCGAGACATAGCAGATCGCGTCGCCGCCGGGCTTGTCGCGGCCGAGCGCGAAGGTCGCGACATTGACGCCAGCCTGGCCGAGCAGCGAGCCGAACTGGCCGATGAATCCCGGCTTGTCGGCATTGCGCACGTAGAGCATGTGCGGCGCGAACTCGGCATCGACAGCGATGTCGCGGATCTCGACGATGCGCGGCTTGCCGTCCTGGAACACCGTGCCGGAGGCGTGGCGCGGCATGTCCTCGGCCTCGACGACGATGCGGATGACGCTTTCGAGATTACCGGCGACCTCGCGGGTCAGCTCCTCGACGACGATGCCCTTCTCCTTCGCCACCATGGCCGAGTTGACCATGTTGATTTCGGGCAGGAACGGGCGCAGCACGCCGGTGATCGCGGCGGCCGAGATCGCCTTGAGGTTCAGGCTCGCGACCGCGCCCTCGTACTCGATGCGGATGCCCTTCACGGCTGCTTCGGTGAGCTGACCGAGGAAGGAGCCGAGCTTCTCGGCGAGATCGACGAAGGGCTTCACGCGCGGCGCTTCTTCCGCCGTGATCGAGGGGAAGTTGACCGCGTTGGTGATCGCGCCCTTGAGCAGGTAGTCGCTCATCTGCTCGGCGACCTGCAGGGCGACATTCTCCTGCGCCTCGTTGGTGGAGGCGCCGAGATGCGGCGTGCAGACCACGTTCTCCAGCCCGAAGAGCGGGTTCGCTTCCGCCGGCTCGACCGAGAACACGTCGAAGGCGGCGCCCGCGACATGGCCGGACTTGATCAGATCGGCCAGCGCCTGCTCGTCGACAAGGCCGCCGCGGGCGCAGTTGATGATGCGCACGCCCTTCTTGGTCTTGGCGAGGTTCTCGGCCGAGAGGATGTTCTTGGTCTTCTCGGTCATGGGCACGTGCAGCGTGATGAAGTCGGCGCGCTTCAGCAGGTCGTCCAGCTCGACCTTCTCGACGCCGAGCTGAACGGCGCGTTCCGGCGAGAGATAGGGGTCATAGGCGATGACGCGCATCTTCAGGCCGATGGCGCGCTCGGCGACGATCGAGCCGATATTGCCGGCGCCGATCAGGCCGAGCGTCTTGGCCGTGATCTCGACGCCCATGAAGCGGTTCTTTTCCCACTTGCCGGCCTGGGTCGAGGTATCGGCCGAGGGGATCTGGCGGGCGAGCGCGAACATCATGGCGATGGCGTGCTCGGCGGTGGTGATCGAGTTGCCGAAAGGCGTGTTCATCACGATCACGCCGCGCGCGGTGGCGGCCGGGATCTCGACATTGTCGACGCCGATGCCGGCGCGGCCGATGACCTTCAGGTTCGTCGCCTGCTCCAGCAGCTTGGCGGTCGCCTTGGTGGCCGAGCGGATGGCGAGGCCGTCATATTCGCCGATGATCGCGGCCAGCTTGTCCTTGTCCTTGCCGAGGTTCGGATCGAAGGTCACGTCGATGCCACGGTCCTTGAAGATCTGGACGGCGGCGGGGGAGAGGGCGTCGGAAATCAGGACTTTTGGTGCGGGCATGGGAGGCTCCGGCTGGCGCGGCGCGAGGGCGCTCTGCGCTTGTGTGAATTCAGGAAGCGGGGAAACACACCGTCATCCCGGACAAGCCGCGAAGCGGCGCTGCTCCGGGATCCATCGAAGGGCGTCTCGCTCTACGATGGATCCCGGGTCTGCGCTTCGCTTGCCCGGGATGACGTCGAGTGTGTCACAACGGGCAGTTGCTTACGCCGCCTTCTTGCCGAGCGCCGCCTTGGCCTCGGCGAAGGCATAGGCGATCCACGGCAGCAGCGCTTTCACGTCGCGCGACTGGACGGTCGCGCCGCACCAGATGCGCAGGCCCGGAGGGGCGTCGCGGTAATGGCCGAGATCGTAGCCGGCGCCGGCCTTCTCGATGATCGAGACGACCTGCTTGGCGAAGGCCGCCTGTGCGTCCGCCGGCAGGGCCGTCACGGCCGGGTCGGTGAACTTCAGGCAGACCGACGTGTTGGAGCGCGTCTTCGGCTTCACGGCCAGGAAGTCGATCCAGTCGTTCTCGCGCACGAACTTGGCGATGACGCGGGCATTGCCGTCGGCGCGCTTCACCAGGCCGTCGAGCCCGCCGACCTTCTGGGCCCATTCCAGCGCGTCGATATAGTCCTCGACCGCGAGCATGGACGGCGTGTTGATGGTCTCGCCGGTGAAGATGCCCTCGATCAGCTTGCCGCCCGAGGTCATGCGGAAGATCTTCGGCAGCGGCCAGGCCGGCTTGTAGCTTTCGAGCCGGGCGACGGCGCGGGGCGAGAGCACGATCATGCCATGCGCCGCCTCGCCGCCGAGCACCTTCTGCCAGGAGAAGGTGACGACATCGAGCTTTTGCCAGTCGAGGCGCTGGGCGAAGGCGGCGGAGGTGGCGTCGCAGATCGTCAGCCCCTCGCGATCGTCAGCGATCCAGCTCGCGTCGACGACGCGCACGCCGGAGGTGGTGCCGTTCCAGGTGAAGACGACGTCGCGGTTCTTGGTGTCGACCTTCTTGAGGTTCGGCAATTCGCCATAGGGCGCGTCGAAGGTGCGGACATCGGGGAGCTTGAGCTGCTTGACGACATCGGTGACCCAGCCGGCGCCGAAGCTTTCCCAGCTGACCATGTCGACGCCGCGAGCGCCGAGCAGGGACCAGAGCGCCATCTCGACGGCGCCGGTATCGGAGGCCGGCACGATGCCGATGCGGTAATCGGCGGGAACCTGCAGCACCTCGCGCGTCAGGTCGATCGCAGCTTTCAGCTTGTCCTTGCCGATCTTGGCGCGGTGCGAGCGGCCGAGCGGGGCGTCGGAGAGGTTCTTGAGGGCCCAGCCGGGGCGCTTGGCGCAGGGGCCGGACGAGAAATTAGGCACGCGCGGGCGCGTGTTCGGAACGGTATTCGCCATCGATGTCTCCATCCTTACAGATGGGCGCGCCCCGTTGGGGGGGCGTGTCCCGTCGATGGGGGTAGGATGGGACGGGGCGGAGAGTCAAGCGGGTCGGAGAGCGTAGTCATCGGTTGTAGGGTTCTCAAATATCTGCCCTATCTCGATAATCCTCTTTGAGTGCATTACCAGTAGACGCTCAACAAACAATTTGTCCGCGAACTTTCGGTGGCCTTTAAATTTGTTAATGCACCATACCATGGTGTTTATGAAATCGTGCCCATTGATTGATAATTTATTTTTCCCATTTATAATTTTTTTCCATGAGGCAGATTTGTTATGTATTTCATCAACGAAGTCATTTCGCTTATTATTTGTGCACATTATCGTGTTGAATCTATCTATATCTATGTGAATTAAATCTTTCATTTCTAGGCATTGCTCTATGTTTGGGATACTAAGAGTTGCGTCATGCTCGTGACGTGCGAGCCTGTAACTAAAGTAATCTGTCAATACGGCTGCAAATTTCCTATAAAAATCACTCCATTTGTCTATTTTTGACTCTGAACAGATTAATATTATATCTTTTATTATTTCTTCCTCAAAGAAATACATCTCCATGCAACAGTATTTCGTTGAAAAAAGACCTTTTGCAGATCTTTTTTCTCCAACCCATTCATCCAGATCGCGGTCAACTAAAAATCGAACTGTTTCGTTTTTGTTTAGGTCGTTCATCATCATAGACAAGGCTATGACTCTTTGCTTATTCCCGTCTGTAAGGCCGAGTTTCTTAAGCTCTTCGAACGGAAGATCAACTGTGTCTATCAAATAAATTTGATATCCTAGGTCGCTCGAAAAATGGACGGATATCACGTCTTTGTCGAATTGACCTTCCACGAATATGTCTTTTATGCTTGGCTCGAGTGTATACCTTGCTTTTAATTCGCTGATTGATCGTCTTGGTATCATGTAGGCTGCCTATTATATAGAGGTACAACTTTATCCATATGTTGTGATAGCAACTCAAGAGAGTGAGTTGCTAGTATAAATTGTATCTGAGATCGCTGAGTTAATTCAAGAAGGCTATCGATTAGCTTTCTCTGCCATTTGACATTCAAAGATAACTCTGGTTCATCAACTATGAACACGCTAGGCTTGTCGCGCGCTACAAGTATATGAGACAACAAAAGAAGCAGTTGCTGCTCACCAGAAGACAAGTGTTCTACTTCAATATAATGCCCTTTAATATTAAGTATCTTAAATCCTTCAGTCATCGTATATGTGATGAATTTATCATTGAGCATTTCGTTAACGATCTGGATGAATTTATCAACAATATTGTATATCGAGTCGAGTGACGATATCCTTGCTTCTAGGCTTTCGACGTAAGGCTTAAGTAGTCGAGCTGACAACTCCGAATAGTAGTCAGATTGATTTTCCAAGGCATTCTTGAAATCAATCGTTGATATAGTATTCTGTATTTCATATTTAGAAAAATCGGCTGTCCTTTTATTGATTATGTCAAGTCTATTTGATAGATCCATCATTTCGCTGTCTGAAATTAAGTCAGATCTATCAATTTCTATCTGCCTAAGAATATTGCGATATACCTCATTGACATTCGTCAATCCTTCATTGCTGGCCAATATAGTTCGGCGGCTTATCCAAAATTCCACGCGACGTAGAGCGCTTGAGAGAGCAATCTGTCTTGACCTTGCTACTACATCTGTCGCGCTTTTGGTTTCGTTCCGTCTGAAAATGGATTTTAATTCGGCTTCATGTCGGGTTTCGTCTAGTTCATCACTATACAAGCGGCGTTAGGCGTTCAGAATAAAGACAGTAGGACTGTGCCGCTGAAGCGCCTCAAGGAATGCTTCTTCGCCTTCCGGGGGGCGGGGGCCGGCTTTTTGATTGATTCGGCGCCTAGATATTATCTTTCCTTCGTTATTCAGGTATAGAACTGTATTATTTCCATCTTCGAATCTGACGTGGTCGACATGGTGTTCCCATATGGCTAGTATTTTGTTCTCATCGTTAATTTGCAGTACAATTGAATTATTTTCATCGTTCGACTTTTTAGTTGCACTTACTTTTATGCCAGTTGTCAAAATTACTTCTAGATAAGAAAAATTTGCTTCTAGCAACGCGGTGCGATGACCATTATTTCCGCCCGGTGAGAGGAGATGGAAAACTAGTTTTAGTATGGTGCTCTTTCCAACACCATTATCGCCGTATAATATACTTGCGTCAGCGAGAGAGCCTTCGTGCGGAAGGTCGTAGCTGTATAATCCAAATAGGTTTTTTATCTTTATCGAATTAATTAAGTGACTTGGCATGGCCGATTCAATCGATTTTTGGGGTCGTTTTTTGAGCATGTAATTTTCTGATAGCGAAGGCAAGACGCTAGTAAGGTACTATTATTTTTGCGCGTGAGGTCGGCGAAGCGCGAACGGACAAAACTCAAATCGTCAGGTTTTCGAACGCGTGATCCTGCCGGTAACAAGTTTTTTGAATGCGCTTTTGCGCTTATCGACTTTAGGCGAGATAACTTATCCCCGCGCTCACACGCCGCCCTTATCCTCACCCCACCTCGTCCCCGAGGGGCAGCCATCCGGAGGTATGCCGTTGGCGGGGCGGGGGCGGCGCCTGCGGGTGGGGTTACGACCCACTCCCGGGAGGCTTCGGGGCACCGCCCTGGGGACATTACGATCCCTGTGCGAGGAGCTCGCTGGAAGGCATGGCGGCACCGCATCTGCGGGGCCAGGACGCGACAAGGCCGGCAGCGGACCGAAAAGCGGCTTAAGCCCGTTTCGGGATCATCCGCTGCACGAGACAAAGGAGATCGCGCAAGCGTCTCTGCCGAACTGGCGTCGAGGCCCGCAGGTCAGCGAAACGCCCTGCCGTATAAGCGCGGCCCGGAGACTTAAGAACGCCGGCAAGCGGAGCGCCACGGGGCGTGCGGAGGGTGGCTCAATCCCTCCGCGCCGCATCCTGGCTCAATGGAAGCGGCCCGATACCCCGCGCCTCGCGGCGCTCCGCTGCCCCTCATCGATCAGCGAACGCGGTAACGCGGGCGGGGATTTGGCGTGGGTTCCTTCTCCCCTCGGGGGAGAAGGTGTCTGCGAAGCAGACGGATGAGGGAAGGACGGCGGGGCACGACCTCATCCGTCAGCGCTGCGCGCTGCCACCTTCTCCCCCGAGGGGAGAAGGAGAAGGCCGCGCCGCTCAATCCCCCGTCATCGTCATTTCGGCGTCGATCGCCTTCATCTTCGGATTGTTGGCGCAGAAGGCCCTGATCTTCTCCGCGACGGAGGCCGGGTATTCGCTCTTGCGATGGCCGCCGGATTTCAGCCAGTCGGCGCAGCTCAGCTCCCGGTCGGTGATCCGGGCGGCGGCCGGTGCGGCGAGGAGGAGGCCGGCGAGCGCGGCGAGCAAGGCGAAGCGGGGCATGGTCTGGTCCTGAACGGGCGGCCGCATCACGGCTCAAGCCTCGGGCGCCGCTCCTGCTAGTGCATCGGACCGGAAAGGGGAATCCGTTTTCCAGACAAATCCGATGCCACAGCAAAGGCCGGCATTTCGTGATAGGCAGCGCCTTGATCCGCTGCAGCTTTTACGGCGAACAGAATTCGCCTCCAAAGCTACAGCTTTCTATTTTGACGCAATTCCGGACGCAAAACCGCTTCGCAGTTTTGCTGGAATGGCTTGGAGGTGACGACATCATGGCCCGCAAGACCCCCGAACAGCTCGCCCAGGAATTCGAAGGCCGCAAGGCCAAGGGGCTGGCCAAGGGCGGGGCGGCGTTCTGGCCGAATATCATCGCCAATGCCGTGCTGAAGCTGACCCAGCAGCGGGCCGAGATCACGCCCGAGACGCTGATCGCGATGATCGAGCGCGAGGCGCCGACGCTGGAGGTCACGGTTCGCTCCGGCGCGGTGGAGGCGGTCGCGCGCCTGAAGCAGGCCATCGCCAAGGGCTCGTGAGGCGCGCGTTTCAGCCCGGCTCGCCGGCGATCACGCCCTTGCGCAGCAGGAAGCAGCCATAGGGTCGGGGATCGCCGACCTGCACGACCGCGAAAGCCCGCCGCGCCTGATCATAGAAGGCGAAGCGCTCGATGCCGGCGAGCGGCGTGGAGCGGCCGATCGCCTTGTCGATCTCGGCCTGCACGGCGCGCTGGACATCGGGGATCGCGTTGGCATCGCCGACCACTTCCATGCGCCTGAGCGGTTGCGGCTCGAAATCGTCGATCGGCAGCACCGAGAGGATGGCGCGGGCGGCGCGCTGCATCGTCAGGCCGGGCAGGCGGATCAGGCGGCCGCTGGTGGTGGCGCCGGCGATGGTTTCGGCGGGGTGGTTGGCATCGACCAGCGCGAGGTCGTCGCCATGGCCCATCGCGGCGAGCACCCAGAGCAGGTCGGCAGAGAGGACGGGGTCGAGGTTTTTCAGCATGACGGGCGGCGGCCCCTCTTGGTCAGGTAGATGCGGGCGGCGTTGCCGCCGAAGATCGCGGCGCGCTCGGGCCCGGTCAGCGTCGCGGTCAGGCGCTCGGCGGCGGCGAGCCACTGATCGTAGCTGGCGGCGAGCGTTGCGACCGGCCAGTCGCTGCCCCAGAGCAGGCGCTCCGGCCCGAAACAGGCCAGCAGCTGGGCGACGGCCGGCGCCAGCACCGCCTCGCGCCAGCCGGGTCCGGCTTCGGTGACGAGGCCGGAGAGCTTGCAAGATGTGTTCGGCCGCGCGGCCAAGGCCGCGATGCCGCCGCGCCAGGCGGAGAGCTCGGCGCCGGTCAGGTTCGGCTTGGCGCCGTGGTCGATGACGACGGGGAGTTCCGTCTCGCGCTCCAGCAGCGTGAGGAGGGCGGGGATCTGCGGCGGCTTCACCAGCGCGTCGAAGACGAGGCCGTGCTCTTTGAGTGCCGCGAAGGCGGGGGCCAGCGCGGGCTTCGCCAGCCAGCCGGGATCGGGGATGTCCTGCACCATGGGGCGCAGGCCCACGAGCAGCGGATCGGCGGCGAGCGCGGCGATGCGGGCGGGGGCGTCCGGCGCTTCGAAATCGGTCCAGCCGACGACGCCCGCGACGAAGGGCGTGGCGGCGGCGATGGCGAGCAGGTGATGCGTCTCGGCTTCGGTCGCGGCGGCCTGGACGAGGATGGTCGAGGCGATGTCGTGCTGCGCGAGATGCGGGGCGAGATCGGCAGGCTCGAAATCGCGGTAGATCGGCTTCAGCGCCGGCGTCAGCCAGCCATAGTCGTCGCGGGCAAGCCGCCAGAAATGCTGGTGGGAATCGATGCGGGGCGGGCTCGTCACGGGCAGCTCTCGCGGGGGATCCGGCGGCGGGGAGGCATGGCGCGGCGACACTATGTGCACGCCAACATGTTAGCTTGCAACCGGGCCGAAAGGAGATTAGCGTCCAGCCCGATCACGGGTGCGGGAGGCCATCGTCGCCTCGTGTTCCGCGCGCCATCAAAGGCCTGAAACGGGCCGTGTTCAAGTCCTGGGGAGGACGCCGATGACCGATAGCATTCTCAAGCCGACCCGTCGTGTCCTGCTGGCTGGCGGCGCCGCCGCGATCGCCTCGCCCTTCGTGCTGCGCAAGGCGCAGGCGCAAGGCGCGTTCGACTGGAAGAAATTCTCCGGCCAGTCGATCGACGTGCTGCTGGTCAAGAACCCGCGCTCCGACCTGATGCAGGCGGCGGAGAAGGAGTTCACCGAGCTCACCGGCATCAAGGTCTCGGCCGAGCAGGTGCCGGAGCAGCAGCAGCGCCAGAAGGCGGTGATCGAATTCGCCTCGGGCAAGCCGAGCTTCGATGTCAGCGGCATCTCGCTGCATGTGCAGAAGCGCATGGCGGCCAAGGGCAAGTGGTTCGAGAATCTCGAGCCCTTCATCAAGAACCCGTCGCTGACCGCGCCGGATTTCGACTTCGCCGATTTCGGCGCCGGCCCGGTCGCCTATGCGCGGCAGGCCGACGGGGCGCTCGATACGATCCCGTTCTTCGTCGATTACTGGATGGTCTACTACAACAAGGAGCTCTTCGACGCGAAGGGCGTGGCCTATCCCAAGACGATGGACGAGATGTTCACCGTCGCGCAGAAGCTGCACGATCCCGCGAAGGGCGTCGCCGGCTTCGTTTCGCGCGGCCTGAAGAACGCGAACGTTCCGGTCTGGACCTCGCTGATGCTCGGGCAGGGCATGGAGACGACCTCGACGGACGGCAAATTGCAGACCGATACGCCGGAGGCGATCTGGGCCGCCGATCTCTACCGCAAGCTCAACAAGGAGACGGGGCCTGTCGGCCAGGTCGGCTTCAACTGGAACGAGTGCCAGACCACCTTCATGCAGGGCCGCGCCGCGATGTGGCTCGACGGCATCGGTTTCGCCACGCCGCTGGAAGATCCGACCAAGTCGCGCATCGTCGGCAAGGTCGGCTATGGCGTGACGCCGCCGGGGCCGAAGGCGCATCATGCCGGCATGTTCGCCGACGGCATGGGCATCTCGCGCGGCTCCTCCAAGAAGGAAGCGGCCTGGCTCTATCTCCAGTTCATGACCAACAAGAAGAACCAGATCGCCATGCTCAAGGCCGGCGCGGGCGCGCCCGGCCGTTCCTCGGCCTATCTCGACACCGAGACGATCGCGCAGTCGAAGTTCGGCAAGCAGTATTTCGACTGCCTGCTGGCCTCGGCCAAGGTCGCGCGCGCCGGCCTGCCGCAGATCGTGCCGGTGACCGAGTTCCGCGACGTGTTCGGCGTGGCGCTGACCAATGCGATCGGCGGAGCGGATGTCGCGGCAGAGCTGAAGAAGGCGACCGAGACCTTCGCGCCGGTGCTCGCCAAAAGCGAGCAGGGCTGATCCCGGCTCAGCGCGGGGGCGTCATGGTCGGGCTTGTCCCGACCATCCATGTCTTCCGCGATCGAGCTGCGTGTTCAAGACGTGGATGCTCGCCGCAAGGGCGAGCATGACGATTGGTTTCCAGTGAAGCAGACCACATGACCAGTACGTCCCTGCCAGCCGATCTCGCCAGCGCGGCGCCTGCGGGCGCCGCTTCGGCCTCGGCGGATTTCACGCCGCGCTATTGGCTGTTCTCGCTGCCGGCGGTGCTGGTGATCGCGGCGGTGATCGTCTTCCCCTGGCTGTTCACGCTCTACATGTCCGGGCAGGACTGGAAGATCGGTGGCGGGGTGGAGTTCGTCGGCCTCGGCAATTTCGCCGAGCTGATGAAGGACCAGCGCTTCATCGAGTCGATGGGGCATACGGCCTATTTCACTATTCTTGCAGTGGTGCTCCCCATTGTATTCGGCACGGCGGCGGCGCTGGTCTTCCATCGCGAGTTCCCGTTCCGCGGCCTGCTGCGCACGATCTTCGTCATGCCGATGATGGCGACGCCGGTCGCGGTCGCGCTGGTCTGGACGATGATGTTCCACCCGCAGCTCGGCGTGCTGAACTACCTGCTGTCGCTCGTCGGCATCGGGCCGTCCGGCTGGGTCTACGAGCCCTCGACCGTGATCCCGACGCTGGTCCTGGTCGAGGTCTGGCACTGGACGCCGCTGGTCATGCTGATCGTGCTCGGCGGATTGGCCGGGCTGCCGCGGGAGCCTTACGAGTCAGCGCTGATCGACGGCGCGAATGACTGGCACATGTTCCGGCACATCACGCTGCCGCTGGTCTGGCCCTTCATCATGGTGGCGATCGTGATCCGCACCATCGATGCGCTGAAGGCCTTCGACACGATCTTCGTGATCACGCAGGGCGGGCCGGGCACGGCGTCCGAGACGCTGAATATCTTCCTCTATCTGCAGGCCTTCCAGTTCTACAAGATCGGCTACGCCTCGGCCGTCGTGGTGATCTTCTTCGTCATCATCATCATGCTCTCGCTGCTGCTGCTCTATGCCCGGCAGAAGTCGAAGTGGAACGCGTGATGAACCGCACGCTCAAGAAATTCGGTTTCTGGGCCTCGGTCTTCGTGCTGGTCTCGCCGGCGGTGCTGGTCTTCCTCTGGATGATCTCGCTGTCGCTCAAGAACGAGCTCGACAACACCGCCTTCCCGCCGGTCTTCATCCCGAATCCGCCGACGCTGAAGAACTATGTCGACGTCTTCGCGCAGAATAATTTCGGGCTCTATCTCTGGAACTCGATCCTGGTCACGGGCGGGGCGGTGCTGCTTGGCCTGCTGGTCGGCGTGCCCGCCGGCTACGGCATCGCGCGCGGCAAGGCGCATAAATTCGCGGTGCTGATCCTGGTGGCGCGGATGACGCCGGCACTTTCCTACCTGATCCCGCTCTTCCTGTTGTTTCAAATCGCGGGATTGGTGGGCTCCATTACGGCGCTGGTCATCACCCATCTCGTCATCACCATCCCGATCATCGTCTGGATCATGATCGGGTATTTCGAGAATGTTCCCATGGAGCTGGAGGATGCCTCGCGCATCGACGGGGCCACGACCTGGCAGGCCTTCCGCCATGTCGCGCTGCCGCTGGCCAAGCCCGGCATCGTCGTCGGCGGCATCCTCGCCTTCATCTTCTCCTGGAACAACTTCATCTTCTCGGTGGTGCTCGGCGGCAAGGCGAGCCGGACGCTGCCCTCGGCCGTCTACAACTCGCTGACCTTCGAGCAGATCTCCTGGGGGCCGCTGGCAGCGGCGGCGCTGCTGGTGACGCTGCCCGTGCTCCTCGTCACCGTCATCGCCCAGCGCCAGATCGTCGCCGGTCTCTCCGCCGGAGGCCTCAAGGACGGCTAGTCGATGCCTTCCGGAACCGCTTGCGGGCGGCTCTGTCTTCATACTAACATGTCAGCCAACGTTCAGTCCTGAAAGCTCATCCCATGGCCTCCGACAAGACCCGCTTCGGCCTTTCCTGCGCGATCACCACCCCGATGCGGGAAGGCGGCAGCGTCGACCTGCCGCGCCTCGTCCATCACGCCCGCCATGTGCTGGCCGAGGGCTGCGATTCCGTCACGCTGTTCGGCACGACGGGCGAGGGCGCGGCGCTGGGGCTCCCGGCACGGACCGCGATGATGGGCGCGCTGATCGGGGCGGGGATCGATCCGGCCAGGCAGATCTATGCCGGCATCGCCGCGGCCTCGATGCATGAGGCGGTGGAGCAGGCGCGCATCGCGCTCGATGCCGGGGCGAAGGGCTTGCTGGTCGCGCCGCCCTTCTACTTCAAGGGCGTCAGCGACGAAGGGCTCTATGTCTGGTTCTCGCAGTTCTTCGAGAAGCTCGGCGCCTCCGCCCGCAACGTCGTCGTCTACCACATCCCGTCGGTGACGGCGGTGAGCATCAGCGTCGAACTCGTGCAGCGGCTCAAGACCGCGTTCCCGGGCCTCGTCATCGGCGTGAAGGATTCTTCCGGCAGCTATGCCAATACCGAGGCGCTGCTGAAGGCGCATGGCGAACTCGCCATTCTCGTCGGCGACGAGCGCCAGCTCGCCAAGGCGGTGCGCAACGGTGCCGAGGGCACGATCTGCGGCCTTGCCAATCTGGTGCCCGGCCTGCTGCGGCCGATGGTCTACGAGGGCAAGGACAGCCCGGTGGTGAACGCGCTGGTCGACGAGATCTGCTCGCACCCGGTGCTGGCGGCGGTGAAGGCGCTGGTCGGCCATATCCATGGCGATGACGGCTATGGCGCGATGCGCCCGCCGCTGGAGGCGCTGGATGCGGCGACCCGCAAGCGGCTCTTCGCCGCCTTCGATTCGATCAGGCAGGCCAAGGCCGCCTGAGAAGGAGCCAAAGGAGGGATCGTGAGCGAGTCGGAGCAGGAACCGCGCGAGGGCGAACCGCTGAAGCTGAGGGAGCGCGCCTATGTCTCCTTCACCGAGCGATTGCTGGCGCGCGAGATCAAGCCCGGCCAGTTCGTGACCCAGCGTGAGCTTGTCGCGATGACGGGCTTCCCGCTCGGCGCCATCCGCGAGCTGGTGCCGCGACTGGAGGCGGAGGGGCTGATCAAGACCGTGCCGCAGCGCGGCATGCAGGTCGCCCATGTCGATCTCAACCTGATCCGCAACGCCTTCCAGTTCCGGCTCTTCCTGGAGAAGGAGGCGACGGCACTCTACACGCAGAACGCGACCGACGACGAGATCGCCGAGCAGCGCGCGCGCCACGAGGCGATCATCGCGCGGGCCGAGGCCGGCGGCGACGAGCGCCTGATCGAGGATGCCGAGGATATCGACCGCCTGATGCACGAGGCGATCATCGACCATCTCGACAACGACATCGTCAGCCAGGCCTTTCGCGTGACCTGGCTGAAGATCAGGCTGATCCGGCAATACGAGACACGCATCCAGAACCACATCCTGGTGCCGGTGATGCAGGACCATCTCAAGATCATCGCCGCGATCGAGAGCCGCGATCCCGAGCGCGCCGCGGACGAAATGAGCATCCATATCGGCAACGCCCGTACGCGGGCGATGCAGTACTGACGACTTAAGGACGACGGACGCAGCACAGCCATGACGACGAGCCGGAAAACCGGCCGCACGGGAGGGAAACGACGATGACGAAACTGACGAAACGCAGCTTTCTCCAGGGTTCCGCCGCGGCTGGCGCCGCCGTGTTCATGCCGGCGATCGCACGCGCGCAGGCGACCGTGCTGCGCTGGGGCGAGATGCTGCCGGCGACGCATCCGCAGGTGCAGATGGTCGAGCGCATCGCCAAGCAGGTGAAGGAGAAGACCTCCGGCCGCGTCGATATCCAGTCCTTCCCGGCCGGCCAGCTCGGCTCCGGTAAGGACATGATGGAAGCGGTTGCGTCGGGCGCGCTGACCATGACGACGGACGGGGCGGCGGCGCTCGGCTCCTTCCTGCCGCAGCTCTCGGTGGTGGAGGCGCCCTATCTCTGGCGCGACGCCGCCCATATGGCGAAGGTCGCCAAGGCGCCGGTGTTCACGCAGATGAATGCCGATCTCGAGAAGAAGCGCGGCATGCGCATGGCCGCCGTGACCTATTACGGCAAGCGCCACCTCACGACCGGTTCCAAGGCGGTGAAGAGCGCGGCCGATGTCGCCGGGCTCAAGCTGCGCGTGCCGCCGGTCGACACCTTCCGCGCCATGGTCGAGGCCTGGGGCGCCAAGGCGACACCGGTCAATTTCAACGAGCTCTATCTCGCACTGAGCCAGGGCGCGGTCGACGGGCAGGAGAACCCGCTGCCGACGATCCACAGCGCCAAGCTGCAGGAGGTGCAGAAGCACCTGATCCTGACCGGCCACATCATCACGCCGCGGCTCGTCATCGTGAACAGCGATTTCTGGAAGGGGCTGAAGGATGCCGACCGCAGCGTGGTGGAAGCGGCCATCGCGGATGGCGTCACCTGGCAGGACGCGGAGCTGGCGAGCCAGGAAAGCAGCCTCGTCGCCACGCTGAAGGCGGCCGGCATGACCGTGACCGAGCCCGACCTGGAGAGCTTCTCCAAGCCCGTGCTGGCGAGCCTGCCGAAGCAGTTCGAAAGCAAATGGGGCAAGGGCACCTGGGACGCGCTCGCGGCGCTTTAGGGCGCTGTCAGCGACGGAACCACCTCGTCATGGTCGGGCTCGTCCCGACCATCCACGCCTTCGTTTCCGACGGTTTGGTTCAAGACGTGGATGCTCGCCACAAGGGCGAGCATGACGGCGCGAGCCGCAGATCTGCGCCGTTCCGTTCATTCGAGCATCAGGACATGGCTGGTCATTCGATGAAATCCTTCGCCGCATTGGCGGACAGGCTGGTCTACTGGGCCGCGGTCGTCCTGCTGCTCATGTTGCTCGCCGTCGTGGTGCTCGGCGTGTTCTTCCGCCAGATCAACCAGCCGCTCGCCTGGTCCGACGAGCTGGCGCAGTACCTGCTGGTCTGGACCGGATTCGTCGGCTGGATCATCGCGGCGCGGCGGCGTTCGCATATCCGCATCATGGTCTTTGCCGAGAAGCTGCCGCGCCCGTTGCAGGCGGCATTGGAAATCGCGACGCAAGTTGCGGTGATCGTCTTCGCCGGCGTCCTGCTGCGCTACTCCTGGGCATTGATCGAACGGACCTGGGACGTGGAATCGATCGCGCTGCCGATCACGTCGGCCGCGCTCTACATCGTCATGCCTTTCGCGGCGCTGGCGCTGATCCTGCAGGCGCTGGCCGAGATCGGCGACGTATTCGCCGGGCGCAAGGTCGCGGTCGCAGAGCCCGGAGCGCAGGCGCTATGACCACACTGATGTTGCAGATCCTGCCGGTCTGGTTCCTGGCCCTGATGATCGGCGTGCCGCTCTTCGTCTCGATGGGGCTGGCGGCCATCGCCTTCGTCTTCCTCGGTGGCTTCCCGCTCGGCATCGTGCCGCAGAAGATCGCGCAATCCGCCAATTCCTTCCCAATGCTGGCGGCGCCGCTGTTCATCCTGATGGGCAACATCATGAACTCGGCGGGGATCACGGACCGGATCTTCGCGTTCGCCACGGCCTGCGTCGGCTTCATGCGCGGCGGGCTCTGCCACGCCAACATCCTGGCCAGCGTGATCTTCGCGGGCATGTCGGGCTCGGCCGTGGCGGATGCCGGCGGCGTCGGCACGCTCGAGATCAAGGCGATGCAGGACGAGGGCTACGACACCGAGACGGCCGCAGCGATCACGGCCGCTTCCGCGACGATCGGGCCGATCATCCCGCCCTCGTTGCCGATGGTGATCTATGGCGTCACCGCCGACGTCTCGATCGGCGGGCTGTTCATCGCCGGCATCATTCCGGGCCTGCTGATGGCCGGCGCGCTGATGTCGATGGTCGTCTACATCGCCCGGAAGCGCGATCTGCCGCGGCACCCGTTTCCCGGTTTCCGCCAGCTCTGGGTCGCCTACAAGGAGGCGCATTGGGCGCTGATGACGCCGGTCATCTTGTTCGGCGGCATGATGGGCGGCGTCTTCACGCCGACCGAGGCGGCGGCCGTCGCGACCGCTTATGCGCTGGTGCTCGGCCTCTTCGTCTATCGCAGCTTCACGCTGAAGAGCCTGCCCGAACTCGTGGTCCAGACGGTCGAGACCACCGGCGTCGTGCTGGCGCTGGTGATGGCGGCGGCGGCGCTCGGCTGGTGCCTCTCGATCTCGCGCATCCCGCAGGTGGTCGGGCCGGCTCTCGTCGAGTTCGCCGGCAGCCCTCTGGTCTACCTGCTGATCGTCAACCTGCTGCTGCTCTTCGTCGGCTGCTTCATGGAGGCGCTGGCGGCGATGCTGATCCTGATCCCGATCCTGACGCCAGCCGCGGCGCAGTTCGGCATCGATCCGATCCAGTTCGGGCTGATCTTCGTGCTCAACCTGATGATCGGCACGATCACGCCGCCGGTCGGCGTGGTGCTGTTCGTGACGTCCAAGGTCGCGAACATCTCCTTCGAGGCGATGTCGCGGGCGATCGTGCCCTGGCTCGCGCCACTCGTCGCCGTGCTGATCGCGATCACGCTCTGGCCGCCGCTGACGACCTGGCTGCCGCAGCTCATCATGGGGCGCTAGAGCGCGTCGTTCCTGGCAGGGCGTGTCAGCAACGCGTCCCTGCCGGGTTCGCCGGGGCGGAGCGATCGCCTAGACTGGCGCCGATGCGCGCGATCGGCGACCTCACCCGGCAATTCTTCCAGCTCTGGCGCTTCGGCTGGCCGATGCTCCTGTGCATCGCGGCCTGCGGAGCGCTCGTCAACGATCTGCTGCTGCCGCTGGCGGTGAAGGCCGGCTTCGCCAATGCGCTCGCCGGCTTCGCCGTGCTCTCGGCCATCGTGCTGGCGAAGCTCGTCACGGTGGTCGCGATGTGCCTGTCATTGCGCCCGGCCATGCCGGGCGTCGCCGCGCTGTTTCCGGCGAAACCCGTTGCCGGGACGGCCGAGGGGAAGCCTAAGGAGCCGGACTGGCTCGGTGTGGTCGCGATCGCGATCATTCCCTTCTTCGCCTATTACGCGGCCTGGGGCTTTCTCGGGGACACGGTGCGCGACCACTCGCTGCTGGCGCTGGAGATGGCCGAGTTCGGCCAGAAGCTCTCGCTGTTCGATGTTCCGGCGACGCTCTGGCTCGGCATCGCCGTCGCGTTCGCCTTCGGCATGCGGCGGCTGGCCAAGCTGATGCAGACACGCAGCTCTCGGCCGGCCTGGCAGTTCGTCATCGTGCTTTGCGACGCCAACTGGATCTTCGTCGGCCTCTATGCGCTCACCGGCTGGAAGAACACCGTCTGGGCCTGGATCGGCGCCGGCGGGCCGTTGCCCTATCTCATGCGGGTGCGCGATCTTTTCCTTGGGCTGATCGGCAAGGCGCAGGCCGCGACGCCCGTCGCGGTCGATCTCGCGCCACCTTCCTTGCAGAGCAGCGCGCAAGGGCTCTTCCTGTATGCCCTGCTGCCGCTGGTCTGGCTCCTGATGGCGGCGGTGATCTACGGCTTCGACATGAAGGATGCGGCGGCGCTGAGCAGCCATCGGCGTACCGCGGCGGCCCTGTCGCACTATGGGCGCTTGCCGAAATTCCTGCGCGAGTTCATCGATCATTTCGTCGCCGGCTACCGCTCGCGCTACCTGCCGATCGCCAACAGCGTGCGGCTCGCCTTCGGGGCCGGGCTTGCCGTGCTGATCGGCTTCGTCCTGCTCTATCGCTTGATAGGCTGGGCGGCGGCCTGGGGCTGGATCGGGCTTGCGCATCTCATCGGCCCGCAGGAGCTGCCAGCCTGGCAGGCTTTGGCCAGCATCATCGCCTTCTTCCTCGGCGGGCCCAGCGATATCCGCGGCGGCATTCTCGTCGATGCCTTGCGCATCTGCCTTGTCGCGGCCGTCGTCGAGCAGGCTTCGGCGAAGCGGGCCGAGGCGCTCAGTTCGTCCGCGCAAAGCGAAGATAGCGCGGTCGCGACGCCGGCAGGCTGAGCGTGACATCGGCCGTCGCGAAGGCTGCGGCAGGCAGGATAAAGCTCTCGGTGATCGCGACGGTCGCGCCAACGGGCGGCTTGCCGAGGAAGGCGGGGCCGCAGCTCTTGCCCTCGTCCTTGTCGCGACTGAGAACGCGTCTCGCCTCGTTCGGCGTCAGGAAAGCAGGCTGCCAGCGCCGGCCGTCGGGGGCGAGAAGGGCGATGCGGCAAGGCGGTTGCGCGACGGCCTGCGCGTCGAGCACCTTGGCCTCGATCCGCAGCAGGGCGACGGCGGAACCATCCGGCCGCTCGGCGACGCGCTGAAGACTGACCACACGCCATTCGGCGCCGGCGAGCGTGGCCGGACGATCGAAGGGTGTGCGCTCTACGAAAAGCTCGTTTGCCCCGGCCCAGGTCGAGACGGGTTCGCGGGCCTGCACGAACAGCGCGAGCGGCAGGATGACAGGCAGCGCCCACAGGCAGCGCCTGCGCCAGTTCGGTGGCGACTTCGCGATGGGCGGGGCTGCGGTCGCGTCGGTCATTTCAGCGTATCGAGGTCGAGCGTCTCGGCCTGTTCGATGCGGTCATCAGGCAGGGCGATGCGCAATTGCGTGTCGAGGCGGGGCCAGCGTGATTCGGAAACGAGCAGAGCGGCGCCGCGCGCCGCGTCGCGGCCGATCTCGAAGATCAGCAGGCCGCGCTGCGGCAGGCCGGGTTCGAGCCGCTTGCCGCGCAGGAAGCCGCCGGCCTGCTCGGCGCGCTGGCTCGCTTCGAAGCGCAGGCCCGACGCCGCTTGCCAGACAGCCCCGCCGAGCGTCGCTGTGGACGGCGTGCCCTCGGCCTCGACGAGAGCCACGGCCCAGAGCCCGCCGGTGTCACGGTCGTAGCTGCGGCCAAAGGCTTGCCAGCGCAGGCGTTCGGCCAGAACGACCTTCTCGACGCGCAATGTGAAGCTGCGGGCGTTGATGCGCGTCCCGGCAACGCCCTGCTGCGTGATCGGGCCGGTGATCTCGCTATAGCCCGGCGTGGTCTGCTGAAGGGCAAACAGGAGCAGCGCGGCGATGGCGAGCGCGACGACGCGGGTGAGAATGCGGATCACGAGCCGGAACTTTCCGAGCGCAGCGGCAGCGTGACTGCGGCTATGGGCTTCGGGTTGAACCAGCCGGGCGCTGCGAGGAGATTGTCGCGCGGCTTGAAGGTCTCTCCGGTGACGACGACGCGGATGGTCTCAGGAATCGCCGCCGCTTCCGGCAAATCCCAGACCATGCGGATGCGTTCCGGCAAGCCCGGCTGCAGGGCTCCGAGGATGGCGCCGTCGCGCAGCAGATAGGCGGTCGGCGAGGGTGAAAGACCCGCGATCGGCGGGGCGAAACTGAGGATGCGGGAAAAGGCATTGCTGCTCTCGGAACTACGGTTCATCAGGTCGAGATCGACGCTGAGCGCCTTCATGCCGGGGCGTCCGCGAGAGCCGTCGGGACGCGGGGCCTTGTCCAACCCGGCGTTGCGGATGACGAGCTGCCAGCGCCCGGCTTCGATCGGCTGCTCGGCCCGCGCGACGGGAAGGCTCGCTGGAGGCATGGCCTCGCGTAGGGTCTGTGCCGTGGTCAGGCCAAGCGCCAGCAAGCCGCCGATGCCGATCGCCAGCTTCGATGCGAGGGATCGCCGCAGGGCTGCGAAAGCCATGGTCGCCATGGCCGGAAGATCACCCGATTCTGTGACCGGAATCCGGCAGGAGCCTTCCGAGGCTCGCGATCAGCGCCCCTCGGGCTCGCCGCCATTGTCGAGATAGCGGCTCACGGGGATGACGATCTCCTCGTCCAGCGTGCCGATCGCCGCCTCGTCCTTGTCCTTGTAGGGGACCATGCGCAGGACGTGGCGGATGGCGTTGAGCCGGGCGCGGAGCTTGTCGTTGCTGCGCACGACATGCCAGGGCGCGGCCTCGGTCGAGGTGCGCGACAGCATCTCGTCGAAGGCGCGGGAATAGTCGTCGAAGCGCGGGATCGACTCGAAATCGATCGGCGAGAGCTTCCAGCGCTTGAGCGGATCGTGCCAGCGCGCATGCAGGCGCGTCATCTGCATCTCGCGCCCGATGGTCAGGAAGAGCTTGATCAGGCGGACGCCGTCGCGGGCGAGCATGCCCTCGAAGGCCGGCGCCTCATCGAGGAAATGCTCGGTCTCCTCGGGCTTGCAGAAGCCCATGACGCGCTCGACGCCGGCGCGGTTGTACCAGGAGCGGTCGAAGAACACGATCTCGCCGGCTGTCGGCATCTGCGCGGCATAGCGCTGGAAATACCATTGGCCCCTCTCGGTGTCGGAGGGCTTCGACAGGGCGACGATGCGGGCCTGGCGCGGATTGAGATGCTGGGTGAAGCGGGCGATGGTGCCGCCCTTGCCGGCGCCGTCGCGGCCTTCGAAGACGATGACGATGCGCTCGCCATGCTTGGCGGCCCAGCGCATCAGCTTCTGCAGTTCGATCTGCAGCGGCTCCATCTCGCGGTCGTAGCGCTTGCGCTTCATCCGCTTGCCATAGGGGTAGTCGCCACTGTGATAGGCGGCGTCGATGATGGCTTCCGGCAGGCTGTCGGCCTCGATGTCGAAGCCCTTCGTCTTGCGGGATTTGGCGCGGGCCTTGGTCGGTTTGGCGTGATCTGGTGACGGCACGACAATGGCTTCCTTCGAGTCCGAGCCTGAGAATTTCTTTGCCATCGTCATATCTCCGCTTCGTGGGCAGCCTAGCCGGCTAGCTCGCGGAAGGGAATTGACGCCCGCCGCGCTTCCGCTCAGGAAGAGGCCCCGTCGGCATCCGCCGTCTGTCTCCGGGCGTTCCATGGTCAATCTTTCCGCTTCCAATGCCGCGCTGGTGCGGGACGTGGTCGAGGCGCTCGGCGCGCCGGCCGTGCTGCTCGACGGGCAGGGCGTGGCGCAGGCGTTGAGCCCGGCCATGCCCGCCCTGATTCCGGGGCTGGCGGTTGGCAAGCTTCTCGCGTTGGTGCTGCGCGACCCCGATCTCAACGATGCGATCGAGCATGTGGCCCTGGAAGGTGGACGCAAGACCGTCGAATTGGTCGAGCGCGTTCCGGTGGAGCGGACCTTCCGCATCCATATCGCCGCGCTGCGCGACAGCGGGCTGCGTCATGCGACGCTGCTGACCTTCCAGGACCTCAGCGAGCAGCGCGTGATCGAGCGCATGCGCGTCGATTTCGTCGCCAATGCCAGCCACGAACTGCGCACGCCTTTGGCCTCGCTGCTCGGCTTCGTCGAGACCCTGCAAGGGCCGGCGCGCAACGACGAGCGGGCGCGCGAGCGCTTTCTCGGCATCATGCGCGAGCAGGGCCTGCGCATGGCGCGCCTCGTCGACGACCTGCTCTCGCTGTCGCGGATCGAGCAGCGCGCCCATGTCGCGCCGGATACGCCGGTCGATCTCGCCGGCATCGCTCGCGAGATCGTGGATTCGCTGACGCTGATGGCGAGGGAGCGCGACGTAACACTGGCATTGAGGACGCCGCGCGAGGCGTTGCAGGTGCCGGGCGACCGTGACGAGTTGCTGCGCCTGATGGAAAACCTCGTCGAGAACGCGATCAAGTACGGGAAGCCCGGCGGGGAGGTCGCGATCACCGTCGAGACCGGCGAGAGCGAGGCCAGCTTCAGCGTGCGCGACGACGGGCCGGGCATCGCGCCCGAGCACCTGCCGCGCCTGACGGAGCGCTTCTACCGCGTCGATACGGCCGCGAGCCGCGAGGCCGGCGGCACGGGCCTCGGCCTCGCCATCGTCAAGCATATCGTGCTGCGCCATCGCGGGCGCCTGACGATCGAGAGCAAGCCGGGCGAGGGCGCGACCTTCAAGGCGATCCTGCCGCGTTTCGAGGCCGGGCACGCCAACGGCTAGCTGGTGCATGCCGGGCATCTATGACAGCTTTCATGACGGATTGTCATTTGGCTGTCATACAGAGGGTGTTCTGACAGGGCCGCTAGATAGAGCGACCAGATGAGGACATCTCACATGCGCAAGATTCTCGTTCTCGCGGCTGCTGCCGTCGGGATCGCCGGTTCCGCCCAGGCTGCCGACATCACCGGCGCCGGCGCGACCTTCCCCTTCCCGATCTACGCAAAGTGGGCCGAGGCCTACAAGAAGGAGACGGGCACCGGCCTGAACTACCAGTCGATCGGCTCGGGTGGCGGCATCCGCCAGATCAAGGCCAAGACCGTCGCCTTCGGCGCGACCGACGCCCCGCTCAAGGGCGAGGACCTGACCAAGGACGGCCTGATCCAGTTCCCGACCGTCATGGGCGGCGTCGTGCCGGCCGTGAACATCGCCGGTGTCGAGCCGGGCAAGCTCAAGCTCTCCGGCGAGATCATCGCCCAGATCTACATGGGCGACATCAAGAAGTGGAACGACCCGAAGATCGTGGCTCTCAATGCCGGCGTGACCCTGCCGGACGCGAACATCAACCCGGTTTACCGCTCGGACGGCTCGGGCACGACCTTCGTGTTCACCGACTATCTCTCGAAGGTCTCGGCTGACTGGAAGGCGAAGCTCGGCACCAACACCGCCGTGCAGTGGCCGGTCGGCATCGGCGGCAAGGGCAACGAGGGCGTCTCGGCCTCGGTCAAGCAGGTCGCCAACTCGATCGGTTATGTCGAGTATGCCTATGCCAAGCAGAACAAGCTCTCCCACGCCCTGGTGAAGAACGCCGACGGCAACTTCCCGGCTCCGGAAGAGAAGGCCTTCCAGGCCGCCGCTGCCAACGCCAACTGGAACGAGCAGCCGGGCTTCGGCATCTCGCTCAACAACCAGAAGGGCGCGGAAGCCTGGCCGATCACCTCGGCGACCTTCATCCTGGTCCATGCCAAGCCGGAGAAGCCGGAAGAGGTGCAGGCCGCGCTGAAGTTCTTCGAGTGGACCTACAAGAACGGCGACAAGCTCGCCAGCGACCTCGACTACGTCGCCCTGCCGGCGAACGTGAAGGACCAGGTCCGCAATGCCTGGAAGGGCGTGACCGACAACTCCGGCAAGCCGATCTTCTGATCGCGGCCATCGACAGGGCGAGGCGGGTTTTCCCGCCTCGCCGCACTTCCTGAAGCCTTCATCCTGAAGAGCCTGACCGGACGGGGCTCTTCAGGATGAAGGCTGGGGTTCGGCGGATACCGCCGCCGATCCCGGCCACGATACCGGAGCCTCCGCGGATGACCGCAGCAACCGACATGTCGAGCATTCCCGGCGCGACGCCGATCGTCAGAAAGACGCCAAAGGCGACCTTCGATTTCGCCTTCCGCAACGCCAGCTTCGCCGCTGCGCTGCTGGTGCTGGTTCTGCTTGCCGCCATCATGGCCTCGATGGTCATCGGTGGCTGGCCGGCCTTCCGCGAGTTCGGCCTCGGCTTCATCACTTCGAGCGTCTGGGATACCCAGAACGAGCAATACGGCGCCTGGCCGGCGATCGTCGGCACGCTCTCCACGGCGCTGATCGCGCTGGTGATCGGCGTGCCGCTCTCGCTGGGCATTGCTGTCTACCTGACGCAGCTCGCCCCGGCCTGGTTCAAGAAGCCGGTCGCGACCGCGATCGAATTGCTCGCCGCCGTGCCTTCGATCATCTACGGCATGTGGGGCCTGTTCGTATTCGTGCCGCTCTTCGCGGCCTATGTGCAGATCCCGCTCTCGAACATCGTCGAGGGCATGCCGATCGTCGGTACGGTGCTCTACTCGCGCTCGCCTTCGGGGCTCGGCATCTTCACCGCCGGCATCATCCTCGCCTTCATGATCGTGCCGTTCATCGCCTCGATCACCCGCGACATGCTGGAGCAGATCCCCTCGGTGCTGCGCGAGAGCGCCTATGGCATCGGCGCGACGACCTGGGAGGTCGTGCGCCACGTCCTGGTGCCGCAGGCCGGCGTCTCGATCATCGGCGCGGTGATGCTCGGCCTCGGCCGCGCGCTCGGCGAGACCATGGCGGTGACCTTCGTTGTCGGCAACGCCAACCGGCTCTCGGCCTCGATCCTCGATCCCGGCTCGACCATCGCCTCGCGCATCGCCAACGAGTTCAACGAGGCCATGGGCCTGCAGCTCAACGCGCTGATCGCGCTCGGCTGCATCCTGTTCTTCGTCACCTTCGTCGTCCTCGTCATCGCGCGACTGCTGGTCGCCCGCGTCAAGCGCTACTGAGGCTCAACCCCATGACCATGACGACCTCGCCCCGCGAACTCCCCCACGCTCCCTGGGGGCGCGTGCGCCAGTCGCGCCGCACCGCCGACCGGATGATGAAGATCATCGCCACCGGCTTCACCTTCACCGCCATCTTCGTGCTGTTCTGGATCCTCGGCATGCTCCTGGTGAAGGGCATCGGCGGACTCTCGGTCGCGACCTTCACGGCGGTCACGCCCGGCCCCGGCACGGAAGGCGGCGGCATCGCCAACGCTATCGTCGGCTCCTTCGTGCTGACCTTCCTCGGCATCGCCATCGCCACGCCGATCGGCGTGCTCGCCGGCACCTGGCTTGCGGAATATGGCCGCGGCTCGAAGCTCGCCAACCTGATCCGCTTCATCAACGACATCCTGCTTTCGGCGCCGTCGATCCTGATCGGCCTGTTCGTCTACGTCATCCTGGTCGAGCCGTTCCGCGGCTATTCCGGCTGGGCCGGCGGCGTCGCGCTCGGCATCATCGCGATCCCGGTGATCGTGCGCACCACCGAGGACATGCTGAACCTCGTCCCCGGCCCCTTGCGCGAGGCGGGTGCGGCGCTCGGCGCGCCGCCCTCTGTCGTCATCACCTCGGTGACCTGGCGCGCGGCCAAGGCCGGCATGGTCACCGGCATCCTGCTGGCGCTCGCCCGCATCGCCGGCGAGACCGCGCCGCTGCTCTTCACCGCGCTCAACAACAATTTCTGGTTCTCGCCGACGCTGGTCGGCGGCGTCTCCAACCTGCCGGTGACGATCTACCAGTTCGCCTCCGCCCCTTACGAGAACTGGCAGCAGCTCGCCTGGGCCGGCTCGCTCATCATCACCGTCTCGATCCTCGTGCTCTCGATCGTTGCCCGGCGTATCGTCGCCGGCAGCAAGTGAGCCTGAAACCAACCCGGTCGCGACCGACCTTGAGGACCTAAGTCGATGCTTTCGACCCTTGAACTCTCCCCCCAGTCGCTCGATGCCGAGGCGCCCGTCCGGATCGCGGTGAAGAACCTCGATTTCTACTACGGCGAGCACAAGGCGCTGAAGAACATCAATCTCGACTTCCGCGACCGCCATGTCACGGCGCTGATCGGCCCGTCGGGCTGCGGCAAGTCGACCCTGCTGCGCATCTTCAACCGCATCTACTCGCTCTATCCGGAGCAGCGCGCAGAAGGGCAGATCATGCTCGACGGCCGCAACATCATCTCCAACGACGTCGACGTGAACGAATTGCGCTCGCGCGTCGGCATGGTTTTCCAGAAGCCGACGCCGTTCCCGATGTCGATCTACGACAACGTCGCCTTCGGCATCCGCCTCTACGAGAAGCCGCCGAAGTCGGAACTCGACGACCGTGTCGAGGGCGCGCTGCGCCGCGCCGCGCTCTGGGACGAGGTCAAGGACAAGCTGAAGAGTTCCGGCATGGGCCTCTCCGGCGGCCAGCAGCAGCGCCTGTGCATCGCGCGCACCATCGCGCAGAAGCCGGAAGTGATCCTGTTCGACGAGCCGACCTCGGCGCTCGACCCGATCTCGACCGGCAAGATCGAGGACCTGCTGGAGCAATTGAAGAGCGACTTCACCATCGCCATCGTCACGCACAACATGCAGCAGGCGGCGCGCATCTCGCAGTACACGGCGTTCATGTATCTCGGCGAAGTCATCGAGTTCGCGCCGACCAACACCATCTTCATGAACCCCGCCAAGAAGCAGACCCAGGACTACGTCACCGGCCGTTTCGGCTAAGCGGCGACGAGGAGGACACCCCTATGACCGACCACATCGTCCGCTCCTACGACGCCGATCTCGAAGGCATCCGCCGCAGCCTTGCCGAAATGGGCGGCATGGCCGAGCGCATGCTGGGCGATTCCACGGTCGCGCTCGTTCGCCGCGACACCGCGCTTGCCCAGAAGATCATCTCGGCCGACCAGCGCCTCGACAATCTCCAGCGCGAGGTCGAGGAAAAGGCCGTGCTCACCATCGCCCGGCGCCAGCCGCTGGCGCAGGACCTGCGCGAGCTGATCTCGGCGATCCGCCTCGCTTCCGATATCGAGCGCGTCGGCGACCTCGCCAAGAACATCGCCAAGCGCGCCGTCGCCATTGCCGGGCAGTTCCAGCCGCCGCATCGCGCGGTCGTCGGCCTCGAGCATATCAGCCGCCTCGTGCAGGCCCAGCTCAAGGACGTGCTCGACGCCTATGCCGCGACCAACGAGCAGAAGGCGCTCGAGGTCTGGAAGCGCGACGACGAGATCGACGCGCTCTACACCTCGCTGTTCCGCGAACTCCTGACCTATATGATGGAAGATCCGCGCAACATCACCTTCTGCACGCATCTCCTGTTCTGCGCCAAGAACATCGAGCGCATCGGCGACCACACCACCAATATCGCCGAGACCATCCATTACCTCGTCACCGGCGATTCCCTCGATGCGAACCGCCCCAAGCTCGACACGACCAATATCGAGGTCGAAGCGGTGACGGGAAACTAAGGTCAAAGCCAACATGGCCGCACGCATCCTGATCGTCGAGGACGAGGAGCCGCTCACCCTGCTGCTGCGCTACAATCTCGAAGCCGAGGGCTTCGAGGTCGACAGCGTCGCGCGCGGGGACGATGCGGAATTGCACCTGCGCGATCACACGCCCGATCTCGTCCTGCTCGACTGGATGCTGCCGGGCCTGTCCGGCATCGAGCTTTGCCGCCGACTGCGCTCGCGCCGCGATACCGAGCGCGTGCCGATCATCATGCTGACGGCGCGCGGCGAAGAGACCGAGCGTGTGCGCGGGCTCGCGACCGGCGCCGACGACTATGTCGTGAAGCCGTTTTCGCTACCGGAACTGATCGCGCGCATCCAGGCGCTGCTGCGCCGGGCCAAGCCCGGGCATGTCGCGGGCCTGCTTGCGGCCGGCGATCTCGAACTCGACCGCACGACGCGGCGCGTCCGCCGGGCGGGCAGCGAATTGCATCTCGGGCCGACCGAGTTCCGCCTGCTGGAATTCCTGATGCAGGCGCCGGGCCGGGTATACTCCCGCGCCCAGCTGCTCGATGCCGTCTGGGGCCGCGACGTCTATATCGACGAGCGCACGGTCGACGTTCATGTCGGGCGGTTGCGCAAGGCGATTACGCCCGGCGATGCGAAGGACCCGTTGCGCACGGTGCGCGGCGCCGGCTATGCCTTCGATGAAACCTTTGCGCGCGGCGGCGCCGCGTAAGCCTTAGGCGTCCGGGCCACCCTCGATATCGCCGGCCCAGGCCAGCGCCTTCTCAAAGTCCTCGGGCTTGAAGGCGCGGACCTTGACGAAGGGGATCGCCGGATCGAGCAGATCGATGAAGCCGGCGAGCCAGCCCTTGTTGGTGATCACGGCCTCCTTCGGGAAGCGCTTCAGTTCCCAGAGCTTGCCGATGCTGTAGCGCGCGTCCTTCCAGGCGGCGGTGAGCGTCATGTCGGTGAAATCGGTGAGATCGACGAGCACGCCGACCTTCTCGTGGCGGGCGAGCTTGGTGCCGATATCGGCCATGATCGCGTCGACATCCTCTCCGGTCAGCGTCTGCATCAGGCGATAGGCCGCGACATGGTCCGGCGCGGGCAGAATGGTCAGCATGGCTCCTCCTCCCCAGCATCAACGCGCCGAGGAAGGGGAGGTTTCGTCGGCCGGGTCAGGCGGGTGCCCGGGTGGCGGCGTCGAATTGCGCGGCTTCTGATTTCAGCCAGGCGATGAAGGCATCTAGGCCCGGGCGCGAGGGCTGGTCGAGCGGGCGCGTCAGCCAGCAGCCGATGGCGCTGGTGAAGCCGAGGCCCAGCGGATTGACCAGCGCGCCGGAGGCCAGCTCGTCGGAGACATAGCAGCGTGGCGCCAGCGCGAAGCCCAGGCCCGCTACGGCGGCGCTGGTGATCACCGAATAATAGCCGTAGCGCACGGTGTGCTCGGGCACTGCGCCGCGCAGGCCGTGCGCCTCGGTGAACTCGGCCCAGAAGGTCGGCATCTGGTAATGCTGTAGCAGCGTCGCCTTCTGGATGTCGGCGGCGCGACGGAAGCCGCCCATGCGCTCGATCAGGTTGGGCGCGGCGACGAGCGCGACATCGCGGCCGAAGAGGTAATGCGCCTCCTTGCCGGGCCAGGGTTCGACACCATGGGCGATCTCGATATCCGGCTCCTCGGTCTCGCTTTCGCTGACATAGTTGGTGAACTGCACGTCGACGCCGGGGTGGGCCTCGGCGAAGGCGGGGAAGCGCGCCATCAGCCAGCGTTCGCCGGCAATAGCGATCATATGCAGGCGGATCGGCCGGGCGATGGCGTTGCGCTCCACGAGACGCCGCGCGCCGCGCTCCATCTGCTCCAGCGCCGCCTCGGCATAAGGCAGGTAGATCGCGCCGGCCTCGGTGAGCTTGAGGCCGAGCGGGCTGCGGTCGAACAGCACGGTGCCGAGATGATGCTCCAGCGAGAGGATCTGCTTGGAGACCGCGCTCTGGGTCAGGTTGACCGACTGGGCGGCGCGCGCCGTCGAGCCGAGCCTTGCGACGGTCGCGAAGGCCCTGAGCGCAGTCGATGACGGAGGGGGCCGGCCGGCCGCCATGGGGTATTCCTTTTTGGACTATCGCGGCGGAGATCGTTTCGTTTGCCGGTCTCTCGGTCAAGAGGCCATTCTTCCCTGAGGGGAGAACGACATCATGAACCAGACGACCCGTCTCTGGGGCGGCCGCTTCCGCAAGCAGCCGGATCCGCGCCTGATGAAGCTGTCGAGCGCCGCCGGCGAGCATGCCCGGCTGGTGCCGCAGGACGTCGCGGGCGGCAAGGCCCATGCGGCCGAGCTCGGGCGCGCCGGCCTGCTGACGGCGCAGGAGCTCGAGACCATCCTGACCGCGCTCGACGGGATCGCCCGCGACACGGTCGAGGGGCGGATCGCGCCGGGGCCGGATGACGAGGACGTCCATACCTTCATCGAACGCATCCTGACCGAGCGTATCGGTTCGACCGGCGCCAAGCTCCGCGCTGGGCGCTCGCGCAACGATCAGGCGGCGAACAATCTGAAGCTCTATCTGCGGGGGAAGTCGCGTTCGCTCGCCGGGATGCTGGCGGAGCTGCTCACCGCGATCGCCGATCAGGCGGAGGAGCATGCGACCTCCGTCTGCCCCGGCTTCACCCATCTCCAGAGCGCGCAGCCCGTCACCTTCGGCCATTGGCTGATGGCGCATGGCCAGGTGCTGATGCGCGATGCCTCGCGCCTGACCGACTGGGAGAAGCGCTCCGGCCAGTCCCCGCTCGGCGCGGCGGCGCTCGCGGGCTCTGCGATCACGCTGAACCCGGAGCTCAGCGCCAAGGCGCTCGGCTATGATGGGCCGTTCGAGAACTCGGTCGATGCGGTCGGCGCGCGCGACCATGTCGCGGAATTCCTGTTCGTCGCGGCGATGCTGGCGACGAACCTGTCGCGCCTGGCGGAGGAGGTGACGCTCTGGACCTCCCGCCAGTTCGCCTGGGTGACGCTGGACGACGCCTTCGCGACGGGCTCCTCGATCATGCCGCAGAAGAAGAACCCGGATATCGCCGAGATTTCGCGCGGCCGGGCGGCGCGGCTCGCCGGCGACCTCGTCACCATGCTCGGCGCGCTCAAGGGATTGCCGCTGTCCTATAATCGCGACCTCGCCGAGGACAAGCGTACGGGTTTCGACGCCGTCGATGTGCTCGAAGAGGTGCTGCCGGCCTTTGCCGGGCTGATCGCCAGCATGAGCGCCGACCCCGCGGTGATGCGCGCGCAGGCCGGCTCCGGCTTCGCGCTGGCGACCGAAGTGGCGGATCATCTGGCGCGCCAGGGCGTGCCCTTCGCCGAGGCGCATGAGATCACCGGCGCTCTGGTCCGTTACTGCGAGGAGATGGGGCGCGAGCTTGAATCGCTCGATGCGGTTGATCTCCGGGCCGTCGATCCCCGGCTTGATGCCGGCGTGCTCGACCAATTGACGCTCGATGCCGCGGTCGCCGCGCGCAGCGGCCGTGGCGGCACGGCGCCGGAGCGGGTGCGCGAGCAGATCGTGCGCTTCCGCGGCAAGCTCGCCGATCTCGAAACCTGGAGCCGGGAGGGCGGGCGATGAGCGACGCGACATCTTCGATCAGCAGCCGCGACCTCGCGGCGGTCTCGCAGCTCCGGATCGTGCCGCGGCGCTTCTACGGGCGCTGGCTCGCCTCGGCCGTGATCCTCGCGATCCTCGCCTGGATCGTGATGGCCTTCGTCGAGGGCGACATCGCCTGGCCGGTCGTCCGGCAGTTCTTCACTGCGCCGGCGATCATCTCCGGCCTCGGCAACACGCTGATCATGACGGTCTGCGCGATGACACTCGGCATCGTGCTCGGCGTCGTCTTCGCGATCATGTACATGTCGCCGAACCCGGTGCTGCGCAGCGTCGCGCTGTTCTACATCTGGTTCTTCCGCGGCACGCCGCTGCTGCTCCAGCTGCTGATCTGGTTCAACCTGGCGCTTGTCTTCCCGACCATCGGCATCCCCGGCGTATTCTCCTGGCGGACGATCGACATCATCGGGCCGTTCATGGCGACGCTGCTTGGCCTCGGCATGAACCAGGGCGCCTATACCGCCGAGGTGGTGCGCGGCGGCATCCTCTCCGTCGATACCGGGCAGACCGAGGCGGCCAAGTCGATCGGCATGACGCGGCTCACGACGCTGCGCCGCATCGTGCTGCCGCAGGCGATGCGCGTCATCATCCCGCCGGTCGGCAACGAGGTGATCAGCATGGTCAAGCTGACCTCGGTCGCCAGCGTGATCCAGTATGCCGAGATCCTGCGCAACGCGCAGACCATCTACTACGCCAATGCGCGGGTCATCGAGTTGCTGATCGTCGCGGCCGGCTGGTACCTGCTCGTGGTCACGATCTTGCAGGTCGGACAGTATTTCCTCGAACGCCATTTCTCGAAGGGGCGGGGAGGGCGGCGCGCCAAACGCGCGGCGGTGCAGGAGGACGCGGCATGAGCGCGGTCGAGACCCAGGCCAAGGCCGACAGCGCGATCGTCACGATCGCCAATGTCAGCAAGCTCTTCGGCGACCTGAAGGCGCTGAACAACGTCTCGCTCTCGATCGAGCCCGGCACGGTCCAGTGCATCATCGGGCCGTCGGGTTCGGGCAAGTCGACGCTGCTGCGCTGCATCAACCAGCTCGAGAAGATCGACCAGGGCGCGATCCGCGTCGATGGCGAATTGATCGGCTATCGCCGTGTCGGCGACGAACTGCACGAACTGACCGATGTCGAGATCGCGCGCCAGCGCCTCGTCACCGGCATGGTGTTCCAGCGCTTCAACCTGTTCAACCACATGACGGCGCTGCAGAACATCATCGAGGGGCCGCTCACGGTGCTGAAGCAGCCGCGCAAGCAGATCGTCGCCGAGGCGATGGCGCTGCTGGAGCGCGTCGGCCTCGCCGACAAGCGCGATTCCTATCCGAGCGAATTGTCGGGCGGGCAGCAGCAGCGCGTCGCCATCGCGCGGGCGCTGGCGATGAAGCCCAAGCTGATGCTGTTCGACGAGCCGACCTCGGCGCTCGATCCGGAACTCGTCGGCGAGGTGCTCAACGTGATGCGCGATCTCGCGGCCAGCGGCATGACCATGATCGTGGTCACCCACGAGCTCGGCTTCGCGCGCGAGGTCGCGGGCGACGTCGTCTTCATGGACAAGGGCGAGATCGTCGAGCAGGGGCCGCCGCAGACCGTGCTCGTCTCGCCCAGCCAGGCGCGCACGCGCGACTTCATCGCCGCCGTCCTGAAGTGACGGCGACGGTATTCGTTTCAAGAGAGGGAGAGACCACATGCTTCGTTTGACCATCGCTGCCGCGCTGCTCGCCGGCACCGCGCTCGCCGCGCAGGCCCAGGCCCTGCCTGAGCGCGTCAAGACCGCCGGCAAGATCGTGATCGCGACCCAGCCGAACTATCCGCCGATCGCCTTCAAGGATGTCGCCACCAACCAGCTTTCGGGCTTCGATATCGAGCTGGGCGAGGCCATCGCCAAGGAGCTCGGCGTCAAGGTCGAGTGGCAGGAGACCGCCTTCGCCCAGATGCTGCCCTCGCTGCAGACCGGCCGCGTCGATGCCGTCATGGCGGGCATGAGCGACCTGCCGGCCCGGCGCGAGACCGCCGATTTCATCGACTACATGGATTCCGGCGCGCAGTTCTACACGGTCACCGCCTTCAAGGACACGATCAAGACCCCCGAGGACCTCTGCGGCAAGAGCGTCGGCGCCAGCCGCGCGACCAACTGGCCGCGCCAGATCGGCGAGTGGAGCGAGGCGAACTGCGTCGCCAAGGGCAAGCCCGCGATCAACGTGGTCGGCACCGAGGGCTCGGTCGACGCCCGCACCCAGCTCAAGACGCAGCGCCTGCAGGGCGGCGTCCAGGGCAGCGAGACGATGAGCCATTTCCAGAAGCTGGAGCCGAACACCTATATCCCGCTCGGCAAGCCGTTCACCCATTCGCTGGCCGGCATCCCCTTCGCCAAGACGGCGGAAGGCACGCAGCTGCGTGACGCGGTCAAGGGCGCGCTCGACCGGCTGCAGGCGAACGGCACCTATGACAAGCTGATCGAGAAGTATGGCCTCGCCAACAACGCGGTGAAGCCGGTCACCATCAACCAGGGCAAGTGAGCCCGGCCGAGGCCGGCTGAGCCAGCCTCGGCGCTCAGCACGACAATCCGATCCCGGCCAGGCCTTGCCTGCGCCGGGATTTTCGTCTCGGGCTTGCCCGGGCGGCTGCGCTGCCGTAACCCGGTCAGGTCTCATCCGGATCGCCAGCGCCCGCCGTCATGTCAGCCTCGATCACCGACCGTTACGCCGCCCTGGTCGAGGCGGGCGCCATCGAGCGCGATCCCGCGCAGGTCGCGGTGGTCAGGAAGCTTCAGGCGCTGACGGAGACGCTCGCCGCCCGCCGGCTCGCCCGCAAGGGCAGCGCGCTCGGCTGGCTCTTCGGCCGCAAGCCCGACACCGCGGCGGCACCGAAGGGGCTCTATGTCTGGGGCTCGGTCGGCCGCGGCAAGACCATGCTGATGGACATGTTCTTCGAGGCGGCGCCGGTGAAGCGCAAGCGCCGCGTGCATTTCCACGAGTTCCTGGCCGACGTCCATGGCCGGATCAACGCCTATCGCCAGAAGATCAAGAGCGGCGAGGTCAAGGATTCCGATCCGATCGCGCCCGTCGCGGCGGACCTTGCGGAAGAGGCCTATCTGCTCTGCTTCGACGAGTTCACCGTGACCGACATCGCCGATGCGATGATCCTCGGCCGGCTGTTCACGGCGCTGTTCGCCGCCGGTGTCGTCGTGGTCGCGACCTCGAATGTCGAGCCGTCGCGCCTCTATGAAGGCGGGCTCAACCGGGCGCTGTTCCTGCCCTTCATCGAGTTGCTGCAGACCAAGGTCGAGGTGCTCAAGCTCGATGCGCGCACCGATTTCCGGCTGGAGAAGCTCGGCGGCGCGCCGGTCTATCATGTCCCGGCCGACGAGAAGGCGAAGGCCGCGCTCGATGCCGCCTTCAAGGCACTGTCAGGCAAGGCGCAGGGGCAGCGCACGGTGCTCACCGTGCAGGGCCACGACCTCGTCCTGCCGCAGGCGGCCGGCAGCGTGGCGCGGGCAGGCTTCGCCGATCTCTGTGCGCAGGCCTATGGCGCGTCGGACTATATCGCGCTGGCGCAGCGCTTCCACACGCTAGTGCTGGACGACATCCCAATCCTTGATTTCGACCGGCGCAACGAGGCCAAGCGCTTCATCATCCTGATCGACACGCTCTACGAGCATCATGTGAAGCTCGTCGCCTCGGCGGCGGCCGAGCCGCATGAACTCTATCGCGCGAGCGCGGGGCGCGAGGCCTTCGAGTTCGACCGTACCGTCTCCCGCCTGATCGAGATGCGTTCCGAAGACTATCTCGCGATGCCGCATGGCCGGCCGGATTCGGCAGCGAGCGGCAACACCACCGGCCTGGTCGAGACCTGAGCCATGGTCCAGCGCGAGCCGAGCGAGACCCGCATCCTCACGGTCGCCGGCGAGCATCTGCGCAAGTTCGGGCTGAAGCGCTTCACCGTCGTCGCCGTGGCGGAAGAGGCGGGCATGACCCATGCCAATGTCTATCGCTACTTCCCCTCCAAGGGGGCGCTGATCGACGCCGTCGTCGATGTCTGGCTGAAGGCGACCGAGCGCCGCCTCGCCGATGTCGCCGATGGCCCGGACCCGGCCGACGACAAGCTGGAGCGCCTGATCCTGGCGCTGGCCAAGGCCAATCGCGATCTCCTGACCGAGGAGCCGCATCTCTTCGCGGCCTTGTCGCTGGCGGTGGCCAAGCGGCATGCGATCAGCCGGCGCAACCGCACCCGCGTGCGCGCGCTGTTCGAGCGCGTTGTCGATGAGGGCATGGCGACCGGCGTGTTCGAGCCGCGCGACCGCGACCGGGCGATCGCCTTCGTCATCGACGCCACCAACCGCTTCATCCATCCGGCCTCGCTGGCGCTGGAGGCGGATGTGCCGCAGGCATCGGTCGATACGCGGCTCTCGACCCTGATCCGCGTGATCCTACGGGTGCTCGGCAGCGGGATCGTGTGAATAATCTGGTGACCAATTACAATTTCTGTAAATTGTAATTGTCGGATTTCGTTCCTTCTGGAACCGAGTGCGAATATCCGCCTCTTCTAAGCTATTGAAAAATATAAGTCGGCCTCGCGCGGTGTCGCGCGAGGCGCCCGATGCCCGAGAAAAGCCGCTTTTGCGGCGAGGGTTGCGGCAAAAGGCCGGTTTGGGCCAAAGGAACGCACGGTTTGGCCGGGTCCCCGGCCTGTCGCAGCGCCAAGGCATTTTGAATGTCGAAGCCGGCAGTGGCCGGATCGATGGTAGCGCCAGAAACAAAGGACTAGGCAATGGCCCGTAAGAAGATCGCCCTCATCGGCTCCGGCCAGATCGGCGGCACGCTCGCCCACCTCGCCGGCCTCAAGGAACTGGGCGACATCGTCCTGTTCGACATCGCCGAGGGCATTCCGCAGGGCAAGGGCCTGGACATCGCCGAGTCCGCGCCGGTCGACGGCTTCGACGCCGGCTACAAGGGCACGAATTCCTACGAGGACATCAAGGGCGCCGACGTGATCATCGTCACCGCCGGCGTGCCGCGTAAGCCCGGCATGAGCCGCGACGACCTGATCGGCATCAACCTCAAGGTGATGAAGTCGGTCGGCGAGGGCATCAAGCAGTATGCTCCGAAGGCCTTCGTGATCTGCATCACCAACCCGCTCGATGCGATGGTCTGGGCGCTCCAGAAGTTCTCGGGCCTGAAGCCCAACATGATCTGCGGCATGGCCGGCGTGCTCGACTCGGCCCGCTTCCGCCACTTCCTTGCCGAAGAGTTCCAGGTCTCGGTCAAGGACGTCTCTGCCTTCGTGCTCGGCGGCCATGGCGACGACATGGTGCCGCTGGTCCGCTATTCGGGCGTCGCCGGCATCCCGCTGCCGGACCTCGTCAAGATGAAGTGGACCACGCAGGAGAAGCTGGACGCCATCGTCGAGCGCACCCGCAAGGGCGGCGGCGAGATCGTCAACCTGCTCAAGACCGGCTCGGCCTTCTACGCGCCGGCGGCTTCCGCGATCGCGATGGCCGAGAGCTATCTCAAGGATCAGAAGCGCGTGCTGCCGGCCGCTGCGGCTCTCAAGGGCCAGTACGGCGTCAAGGACATGTTCGTCGGCGTTCCCGTCGTGATCGGCGCCAAGGGGGTCGAGCGCGTCGTCAAGATCCGCCTCAACGGCGCCGAGAAGGAGATGCTGGCGAAGTCGGTGGCTTCGGTGCAGGGCCTAATCGACGCCTGCAAGAACATCGACCCGTCACTCGCGTGATCTAGAGCGAGGGCGGCGGCGCGGAGACGCGCGGCCGCCCTTTCGTCAATTTTTGCCGCTGCCAGGGAAACCGAGCACATGAACATCCACGAATACCAGGGCAAAGCCATCCTCAAGGAATTCGGCGCGCCTGTTTCGGCCGGTTTCCCGGCACTGACGGTTGCGGAGGCTGTCGAGGCCGCCAAGAAGCTGCCGGGGCCGCTTTACGTCGTGAAGTCGCAGATCCACGCCGGCGGGCGCGGCAAGGGCAAGTTCAAGGAACTGCCGGCCGATGCCAAGGGCGGTGTCCGCCTCGCCAAGTCGGTGGCCGAGGTCGAGGCCCACGCCAAGGAAATGCTCGGCAACACGCTGGTGACGATCCAGACGGGCGAGACCGGCAAGCAGGTCAACCGCCTCTATATCGAGGACGGCTCGGACATCGAGAAGGAGTTCTACCTCTCGGCGCTGGTCGACCGCGAGACCTCGCGCATCGCCTTCGTCGTCTCGACCGAGGGCGGCATGGACATCGAGGCCGTCGCCCATGACACGCCCGAGAAGATCGAGACCTTCTCGGTCGATCCGGCCACCGGCATCATGCCGCATCACGGCCGCGCCATGGCGCGCATCCTCGGGTTGCAGGGCGATCTCGCCAAGCAGGCCGGCACCGTGCTCGGCCAGATCTACAACGCGTTCGTGGCCAAGGACATGGACATGCTGGAGATCAACCCGCTGATCGTGACGACCCAGGGCCAGCTCAAGTGCCTGGACGCCAAGGTCTCGTTCGACTCCAACTCGCTCTATCGTCACCCGGAAATCGTCGCGCTCCGCGACACGACGGAAGAGGACGAGAAGGAGATCGAGGCCTCCAAGTACGACCTCGCCTATATCGCGCTCGACGGCACGATCGGCTGCATGGTCAACGGCGCCGGCCTCGCGATGGCGACGCTCGACATCATCCAGCTCTACGGGGAATCGCCCGCCAACTTCCTCGACGTCGGCGGCGGCGCCAGCGAAGAGAAGGTCACGGCGGCGTTCAAGATCATCACCGCCGACCCGAAGGTGAAGGGCATCCTCGTCAACATCTTCGGCGGCATCATGAAGTGCGACGTCATCGCGCGCGGCGTCATCGCGGCGGTGAAGGCGGTCGGTCTTCAGGTTCCGCTGGTCGTGCGCCTCGAAGGCACGAATGTCGAGGAAGGCAAGAAGATCATCCGTGAGTCCGGCCTCAACGTCATCCCCGCCGACGACCTCGACGACGCCGCGCAGAAGATCGTCGCCGCGATCAAGAAGGCCTGAGGAGCAGACATGTCCATCCTGATCGACAAGAACACCAAGGTCATCTGCCAGGGCTTCACCGGCAAGAACGGCACCTTCCACTCCGAGCAGGCGATCGCCTATGGCACGCAGATGGTCGGCGGCACCTCGCCGGGCAAGGGCGGCTCGCTCCATCTCGGCCTGCCCGTCTTCGACAGCGTGCACGAGGCCAAGGCCAAGACCGGCGCCGATGCTTCGGTCGTCTACGTGCCGCCTCCGGGCGCGGCGGACGCGATCTGCGAGGCGATCGATGCCGAGATCCCGCTCGTCATCTGCATCACCGAAGGCATCCCGGTGCTCGACATGGTCCGCGTCAAGCGTTCGCTCGTCGGCTCCAAGACCCGCCTGATCGGCCCGAACTGCCCCGGCGTCGTCACCGCCGGCCAGTCGAAGATCGGCATCATGCCGGCGAACATCTTCAAGCCGGGCAATGTCGGCATCGTCTCGCGCTCGGGCACGCTGACCTATGAGGCAGTGTTCCAGACCACGAACGAGGGCCTCGGCCAGACCACGGCCGTCGGCATCGGCGGCGACCCGGTCAAGGGCACCGAGTTCATCGACATGCTCGAGATGTTCCTGGCGGACCCGAAGACCGAGTCGATCGTCATGATCGGCGAGATCGGCGGCTCGGCCGAAGAGGACGCGGCGCAGTTCATCAAGGACGAGGCGAAGCGTGGTCGCAAGAAGCCGATGGTCGGCTTCATCGCCGGCCGCACGGCTCCTCCCGGCCGCCGCATGGGCCATGCCGGCGCGATCATCTCGGGCGGCAAGGGCGGCGCCGAGGACAAGATCGCGGCGATGGAAGCGGCCGGCATCCGGGTCTCGCCCTCGCCGGCGCGCCTTGGAAAGACCTTGGTCGAAGTGTTGAAGGGCTGAGACGCCAGCGGCGCGGCCGGGTCGATCCCGGCCACGCCGTGAGCGGTCTTTGGTTGCGAAACGATTAGGTCGGGCTCAGGCCCGACCGAGCGAACTAAAAGGATGTCCGGGCAAGGGTTCGGACATGGCTTAAGCGGCGAAGGAAGGCAGGAGCATCATGGCTCGCCAGGACATCAACGAGGCTCTCGCGCAAACCGGTTTCCTCTATGGCGGCAACGCTGCCTATATCGAGGATCTCTATGCCCGCTACGAGGCCGACCCCAAGTCGGTCGACGAGCAGTGGCAGAGCTTCTTCGGCGCGCTGAAGGACGACAAGGAAGCCGTCCTGCAGAACGCCAAGGGCGCGTCCTGGAAGAAGCCGAACTGGCCGGTCGTCGCCAATGGCGAGCTGGTCTCGGCGCTGGACGGCAACTGGGCCGTCGTCGAGAAGGTGATCTCCGACAAGCTTGGCGCCAAGGCCAAGGCCGCCGGCACCGCGCTTTCCGCGGCCGACGTGCAGCAGGCGACCCGCGATTCCGTGCGCGCGATCATGCTGATCCGCGCCTACCGGATGCGCGGCCATCTCCATGCCAAGCTCGACCCGCTGGGCATCGAGAGCCGCAACGACCATGAAGAGCTGTCGCCGGCCGCCTTCGGCTTCACCGACGCCGATCTCGACCGCAAGATCTTCATCGACAACGTGCTCGGCATGGAGTTCGCCAGCGTCCGCGAGATGGTCGCGGTCCTGCAGCGGACCTATTGCGGCACGGTCGGCATCGAGTTCATGCATATCTCCGACCCCGAGCAGAAGGCCTGGCTGCAGGAGCGCATCGAGGGGCCGGACAAGGAGATCGCCTTCACCAAGGAAGGCAAGAAGGCGATCCTGAACAAGCTCGTCGAGACCGAGGGCTTCGAGAAGTTCCTCGACCTCAAGTTCACCGGCACCAAGCGCTTCGGCCTGGATGGCGGCGAGGCGCTGGTTCCGGCTCTGGAGCAGATCATCAAGCGCGGCGGCGCGCTCGGCGTGCGCGACATCGTCTTCGGCATGGCCCATCGCGGCCGCCTCAACGTGCTGACCCAGGTCCTCGGCAAGCCGCACCGCGCGCTGTTCCACGAGTTCAAGGGCGGCTCCTTCGCTCCCGACGATGTCGAGGGCTCGGGCGACGTGAAGTACCATCTCGGGGCGTCCAGCGACCGCGAGTTCGACGGCAACAACGTCCATATCTCGCTGACCGCCAATCCGTCGCATCTGGAGATCGTCGACCCCGTCGTGCTCGGCAAGGTGCGCGCCAAGCAGGACCAGTTCGGCGACATCGTCGAGCGTTCCAAGGTGTTGCCGCTGCTGATCCATGGCGACGCGGCCTTCGCCGGCCAGGGCGTCGTGGCGGAATGCCTCGGCCTGTCGGGCCTGAAGGGCCACCGCACCGGCGGCTCGCTGCATTTCATCATCAACAACCAGATCGGCTTCACCACCTATCCGCGCTATTCGCGCTCCTCGCCCTATCCGTCCGACGTGGCGAAGATGGTCGAGGCTCCGGTCTTCCATGTGAACGGCGACGATCCGGAAGCGGTCGTTTTCGCCGCCAAGGTCGCGATCGAATTCCGGCAGAAGTTCCACAAGCCTGTCGTGATCGACATGTTCTGCTATCGCCGCTTCGGCCATAACGAAGGCGACGAGCCGGGCTTCACCCAGCCCCTGATGTACCGCAAGATCCGCGGCCACAAGTCGACGCTGGAGCTCTATGGCGAGAAGCTCGCCGCCGAGGGCGTGATCGAGGCCGGCGAGCTCGACGCGATGCGCGCCGCCTGGAAGGGCAAGCTGGAGGTCGAGTTCGACGCCGGCCAGGCCTTCAAGCCGAACAAGGCCGACTGGCTCGACGGCCGCTGGGCCGGCATGAAGGCGATCCGCGCCGACGAGGACGATCCGCGCCGCGGCGCCACCGGCGTGCCGGTGGAGACGCTCAAGGAGATCACCGAGAAGATCACGGCCGTTCCGGCCGGCTTCAACGTCCACAAGACGATCCAGCGCTTCCTCGACAACCGCAAGAAGGCGGTCGAGAGCGGCGAGGGCATCGATTGGGCGACCGCCGAGGCGCTGGCTTTCGGCTCGCTGCTGCTCGACGGCAATCCGGTGCGCCTCTCCGGCCAGGATTGCGAGCGCGGCACCTTCTCGCAGCGCCATTCGGTGCTGATCGACCAGGAGACCGAGGCCCGCCACACCTCGCTGAACCATATCCGCGAGGACCAGTCCCGCTACGAGGTCATCAACTCGATGCTCTCGGAAGAGGCCGTGCTCGGCTTCGAATACGGCTACACCCTGTCGGAGCCGAACGCGCTGACGATGTGGGAGGCGCAGTTCGGCGACTTCGCCAACGGCGCGCAGGTCGTGTTCGACCAGTTCATCTCGTCGGGCGAGCGCAAGTGGCTGCGCATGTCCGGCCTCGTCTGCCTGCTGCCGCATGGCTATGAAGGCCAGGGTCCGGAGCACTCCTCCGCCCGCCTGGAGCGCTTCCTGCAGATGTGCGCGGAAGACAACATGCAGGTGGCGAACTGCTCGACGCCGGCGAGCTATTTCCACATCCTGCGCCGCCAGCTGAAGCGCGACTTCCGCAAGCCGCTGATCCTGATGACGCCGAAGTCGCTGCTGCGCCACAAGCGTTGCATCTCCGACCTCAGCGACCTCGCCGAGGGCTCGACCTTCCACCGCGTGCTGGCTGACGATGCCGAGCGCGGCAAGTCGACCACCAAGCTGGTCAAGGACTCGAAGATCCGCCGCGTCGTGCTCTGCTCGGGCAAGGTCTATTTCGACCTGCTGGAGGAGCGCGAGAAGCGTGGCATCGACGATGTCTACCTGATGCGCGTCGAGCAGCTCTATCCGTTCCCGCTGAAAACGCTGGCGCAGGAGCTGGCGCGCTTCAAGGGCGCCGACGTGGTCTGGTGCCAGGAGGAGCCGAAGAACATGGGCTCCTGGACCTTCGTCGAGCCCTATCTGGAATGGGTGCTGGGCCATGCCGGCTCGAAGTCGAAGCGTCCGCGCTATGTCGGCCGCCCGGCCTCGGCCGCGACCGCGACCGGCCTGATGTCCAAGCATCTCGCCCAGCTCAACGCCTTCCTCGACGAGGCCTTTGCCGCTTAAACTTGGTGTCATCCCGGACAAGCCGCGTGAGCGGCGCCGATCCGGGATCCATGCCTGAACCGTTCCGGAATGGATCCCGGGTCTGCGCTTCGCTCCGCCCGGGATGACATCCACGAGATCCGAATAAGAAGAGGCCTGACATGGCGACCGAAATCCGCGTACCCACCCTCGGCGAATCCGTTTCCGAGGCCACCATCGGCAAGTGGTTCAAGAAGCTGGGCGAGGCGGTGAAGGCCGACGAGCCTTTGGTCGAGCTCGAGACCGACAAGGTGACGCTGGAAGTCAACGCGCCGGCCGCCGGCGTGCTCGGCGAGATCGTCGCCAAGGAAGGCGACACGGTCGGCGTCAGCGCGCTGCTCGGCACGATCGCCGAAGGCGGCGCCGCTGCTGCCGCTGCGCCTGCTCCGAAGGCCGAGGCCAAGCCCGCCGCTGCTCCGGCTCCTGCCGCCGAGGCCCCGAAGGCTGCCGCGACCAAGGCCGCCGATTCCGGCCCGGCCGTGTCGCGCCTCGCCGCCGAGAGCGGCGTCGACCCGTCCAAGGTCGCTGCGTCCGGCAAGGATGGCCGCGTGACCAAGGGCGACATGCTCGCCGCGATCGCGACCGGCGGTGCTGCCGCTCCGGCCGCTGCGCCGGTCGCCATCCGCGCGCCGTCGGCGCCGGATGACGGCGCCCGCGAAGAGCGCGTCAAGATGACCAAGCTGCGCCAGACCATCGCGCGCCGCCTGAAGGAAGCCCAGTCCAACGCGGCGATGCTGACGACCTTCAACGAGGTCGACATGTCCGGCGTGATGGCGCTGCGCAACCAGTACAAGGACGTGTTCGAGAAGAAGCACGGCGTGAAGCTCGGCTTCATGGGCTTCTTCGTGAAGGCCTGCGTGCAGGCGCTGAAGGAGATCCCGGCGGTCAATGCCGAGATCGACGGCACCGACATCATCTACAAGAACTACTACCATATCGGCGTCGCCGTCGGCACCGAGAAGGGCCTGGTGGTTCCGGTCGTGCGCGATGCCGACGAGCTCTCCATTGCCGGCGTCGAGAAGAAGATCGGCGAGTTCGGCCGCAAGGCCCGCGACGGCAAGCTCTCGATCGAGGAGATGCAGGGCGGTACCTTCACCATCTCGAATGGCGGCGTCTACGGCTCGCTGATGTCGACCCCGATCCTGAACGCGCCGCAATCGGCGATCCTGGGCATGCACAAGATCCAGGAGCGTCCGGTCGTCGTGAACGGCAAGATCGAGATCCGCCCGATGATGTATCTCGCGGTCAGCTATGACCACCGCATCATCGACGGCAAGGAAGCCGTGACCTTCCTGGTCCGCATCAAGGAAGGCCTGGAGGATCCGGCGCGCCTCGTGCTCGATCTCTGATCGCGCGGGACGGGACGTGTCGGGCGTTGCGATCGTCACCGGCGGCAGCCGGGGAATCGGCCGGGCGACCGCGATTCTGCTCGCGGAGCGCGGCTACGATCTCGTCGTCAACTACCAGTCCAATGCGGAAGCCGCGACTGATGCGGTCGCCGCCGTGCACGGCCAAGGCCGGCAGGCCGTGGCGGTCAAAGGCGATGTCGGCGACGAAGCCGATGTCGCCGCGATCTTCGCGGCGGCCGACAAGCTCGGGCGCCTGACGGCGCTGGTCAACAATGCCGGCGTCATCGACGCTCCGCAGCGCCTCGACGAGATGAGTCTTGCCAGGCTGGACCGGATGTTCCGGATCAATCTGACCGGCAGCTTCCTCTGCGCCCGCGAGGCGGTGAAGCGGATGTCGACCCGCCATGGCGGGCAGGGCGGCGGCATCGTCAATCTGTCCTCCGCCGCGGCGGTGCTGGCCGGCGCCGGACAATATCTCGACTATGCCGCGGCCAAGGCCGGCATCGACATCTTCACGCTCGGCCTCGCCCGCGAGGTCGCGGCCGAGGGCATCCGGGTCAATGCCGTCAGGCCGGGCATCATCGATACGGAGATCCATGCCAGCGGCGGTATGCCCGATCGCGTCGCCGCCTTGCGCGACCAGCTTCCGATGAAGCGCGAGGGCACCGCGCGCGAGGTGGCGCAGGCGATCGCCTGGCTGCTCTCGGATGAAGCCTCCTACACCAACGGAACCGTCTTGAACGTGACCGGCGGGCGCTGAAGCGCCGCCGCATTCGAACACAGGAAAGGAAGTCACCATGGCTGCGGCCTACGATCTCGTCGTCATCGGAACCGGCCCCGGCGGCTATGTCTGCGCCATCCGCGCCGCCCAGCTCGGCCTCAAGGTCGCGGTGGTCGAGAAGCGCAAGACCCATGGCGGCACCTGCCTCAATGTCGGCTGCATTCCCTCCAAGGCGCTGCTGCATGCGTCCGAGATGTTCGAGGAAGCCGGCCACACCTTCGAGAAGCTCGGCATCGTCGTCGGCAAGCCGAAGCTCGACCTCAAGGCGATGATGGCCCACAAGCAGGAGACGATCGACGCGAACGTCACCGGCGTCGGCTTCCTGCTGAAGAAGAACAAGATCGACGCCTTCCACGGCACGGCCTCGATCCCCGCCGCGGGCAAGGTCGTCGTGACCGCCGAGGACGGCAAGGCGCAGGAGATCGAGACCAAGAACATCGTCATCGCGACGGGCTCGGAATCGGCGCCGTTGCCGGGCGTGACCATCGACGAGAAGACGGTGGTGACCTCGACCGGCGCGCTTGAGATCGGCTCCGTGCCGAAGGAGCTCGTCGTGGTTGGCGCCGGCGTGATCGGCCTCGAGATCGGCTCGGTCTGGAGCCGCCTCGGCGCCAAGGTCACCGTCGTCGAGTTCCTCGACCGCATCCTGCCCGGCATGGACGGCGAGGTCGCCAAGCAGTTCCAGCGCATCCTGGAGAAGCAGGGCTTCACCTTCCAGCTCGGCTCCAAGGTCACCAAGGTCGAGACCGGCAAGAAGGGCGCGACCGTCAGCGTCGAGCCGGCGGCCGGCGGCGAGGCCAAGACGCTCAACGCGGACATCGTGCTGGTCGCGATCGGCCGCCGTCCGAAAACGGATGGCCTCGGCCTCGACAAGGCCGGCGTCGCGACCGAGCGCGGCCGCGTCGTCATCGACGATCATTTCAAGACCAATGTCGCCGGCATCTACGCCATCGGCGACGTGGTGCGCGGGCCGATGCTGGCGCACAAGGCCGAGGACGAGGGCGTCGCCGTCGCCGAGATCATCGCCGGCAAGCACGGCCATGTGAATTACGACGCCATTCCCGGCATCGTCTACACCGCGCCGGAAGTCGCCGCGATCGGCAAGACCGAGGAAGAGCTCAAGGCGGCCGGCGTCGCCTACAAGGTCGGCAAGTTCCCGTTCACGGCGAACGGCCGCGCCCGCGCCATGCGCCATACCGACGGCTTCGTGAAGGTGCTGGCCGATGCGGCCACCGACCGCGTGCTCGGCTGCCACATCATCGGCCCGCATGCCGGCGACCTGATCGCCGAGGTGACGGTGCTGATGGAGTTCGGCGGCTCCTCGGAAGACCTCGCCCGCACCTGCCACGCCCATCCGACGCTGGCCGAGGCGGTGAAGGAAGCCGCGATGGCGGTCGAGAAGCGCCAGATCCATATGTGATCGGCGGTTCCCGTCATTCTCGGGCGAAGCGCAGCTTCGACCCGAGAATGACGGGAGAACGTTGGTTTCCAAGATGGTCGGGCAAGCCCGACCAAGTCGGTTGAGGCCTCGGGTAACCTTGCTTTGGTTCATGGTCGATCTGATATAGGATCGGTCTCATGACCCGCGACGAAGCCACTGCCGAGTTGATCTGCCGTGCCAAGGTCTTGCGCGATCGTGGCGCGCAGGCAGCCTTCGTCTACGGATCGACCGCTCGCGACGAGGCGGGGGAGAACAGTGACATCGATATCTTCATCGATGTCGATCCCGACCGGAAGTTCTCGCTGCTCGATCTCGCGGGGATGCAGCGCTACCTGATGGAAGAGCTCGGTGTTGCGATCGATCTGACGACGCGATCGAGCCTGCATCCGAAGCTGCGGGATCAGATCGAAAGCGAGGCCGTTCGGATCTTCTGATGGCGAGGCGTGTCGATGTCGTTCTCGAAGACATTCTCGATGCCATCGGGATGATCGAGGATGCGGCCTCAGGTCATCATCGCACAAGTTTCGCCAAGGCCGCTTTTGCACAGCGTGGCATCGAGCGGTTGCTGGAGATCATTTCCGAAGCCGTTCGCCATCTGCCGGACGATCTGCTCGCGCTTCGCCCGGAGATCGCCTGGGTCGATATCCGGGCGATCGGCAACCTCATTCGCCACGAGTATTGGCGCGTCGATCCAGATATCGTCTGGGCCGTCGTGACCGACGATCTGCCGCCCTTGCGTGCGGCGATAGAACATCTTCTCGCGCAAGCGCGCCGCTGAACTCATCCCCGCCGCGCGTGGAAGGCCGTCAGCGTGTTCTTGAGCAGGCAGGCGATGGTCATGGGGCCGACGCCGCCGGGAACCGGGGTGACCGCGCCTGCGACCTTCACGGCTTCCGCGAAATCGACGTCGCCGGTCAGCTTGCCGTCGGGCAGGCGGTTGATGCCGACATCGATCACGGTCGCACCGGGCTTGATCCAGTCGCCCTTGACCATGCGCGGGCGGCCAACGGCGGCGATGACGATATCGGCGCGCTTCACCACGACGGCGAGGTCGCGCGTGCGCGAATGGGCGATTGTGACGGTGCAGTCGGCCTGGAGCAGGAGCTGGGCGACCGGGCGGCCGACCAGCTCGGAGCGGCCGATCACCACGGCGTCGAGGCCGGACAGCGAGGGCAGCGCCTGCTTCAGGAGGAGCATGGAGCCGAGCGGCGTGCAGGGCACGAGGCCGTTCTTGCCGCCGGCGAGGAGGCCGGCATTGATCGGGTGCAGGCCGTCGACATCCTTGGCCGGGTCGATGGCGTCGATGATGCGGCCGGTATCGATATGCTTCGGCAGTGGCAGCTGGACGAGGATGCCATCGACGCTGTCATCGGCATTGAGTTCGGCGAGCTTGGCGAGGAGCTGCGCCTCGGTGGTCTCCGCCGGCAGCCGGTGGGCGACGGAGTTCATGCCGACCTCGACGGCCAGCTTCTCCTTCGAGGCGACATAGACCTTGCTCGCCGGGTCCTCGCCGACGAGGACGACATGGAGGCCGGGCACGATGCCCCGCGCGGCCTTGATCGCCGCGACCTCGCGGCCGATCTCGGCCCTGAGCGCGGCCGCGGTGGCCTTGCCGTCGATTATGCGGGCGTCGCCGGTCATGGTCCGACCTCGTGTTGGCTGATGACGCCGCCCTCATGCGCGATCCGGCTCGCCTGAACAAGCCCGAATACAAGGCTTTTCCGGCTGCGACGCCATCAGCAGGGGAGGAGGGGCCGGCGCGGCTTGCGGCTGTTCCATCGGCCCGGTATCTCCGAACCGGAGCTTGAGCGGCAGGAGAGGCGAGACAACGTGACGACCGGTTTCGCCCGCCTGCCCGATGCGCCTGCCTTTCGCCTGACCGATCTGCGCGTGCCCGCCTGCCTGATCGAGGGCGTCGCTCTCCCCGCTGACCGCAATGGGTTGGCGCGTGTCGATATCGCGGTCGCAGATGGCCGCGTGGCCGTGATCGAGCCTGCCGGGGCGGCAGCCGCCGGGGTGGGGGCGGTCGTGAGCCTCGATGGCGGCATCGCGCTGCCGCGGCTCGTCGATGCCCATGTCCATCTCGACAAGGGCCATATCTGGCCGCGCAGCCCCAATCCGGACGGGACCTTTCCCGGCGCGCTCGCCACCGTCGGTGCGGACCGCGAGGCGAACTGGTCGGCTGTGGATGTGCGGGCGCGGATGGATTTCTCGCTGCGCGGTGCCTTCGCCCACGGCACGGCGGCGATGCGGACGCATCTCGACTCGCTGGGCAAGCAGATCAGCATCTCCTGGCCGGTTTATGCGGAATTGCGGGCGGAATGGGCCGGGCGCATCGCGCTGCAGGCCTCGCCGCTGTTCGGGGCCGATGCCGCGCTCGACCCTGCCCATATGCAGGCGATCGTCGCGGCCGTGAAGGCGCATGGCGACGGGCTGCTCGGCTGCGTGACCTATATGATCCCCGAGCTCGACCGGGCGCTCGACATCCTGTTCCAGGCGGCGATCGAGAACGGCTTCGATCTCGATTTCCATGTCGACGAGACCAATGACCCGGCGGCGCGCTCGCTGGAGCACATCGCCGATGCGGCTCTGCGCCATCGCTTCGAGGGCAGAATCCTCTGCGGGCATTGCTGCTCCCTGGCGCTTCAGGCGCCGGAGGACGAGGCGCGCATCATCGCCAAGGTCCGCGAGGCCGGCATCGCCGTGGTCTCGCTGCCGCTGTGCAATATGTACCTTCAGGATCGCCAGCCCGGCCGTACGCCGCGCTGGCGTGGCGTCACGGCGCTGCATGAATTGAAGGCGGCCGGCGTGCCGGTGATGATCGCCTCCGACAATACGCGCGATCCGTTCTACGCCTATGGCGATCTCGATCTCGTCGAGGTGCTGCGCGAGGGCACGCGCATCCTCCAGCTCGACCATTCCGGGCCGGACTGGGCCGATGCCGTGGCGCGCACGCCGGCGCAGACGATGGGCATCGCAGCCGGCGTCATCGCTGTCGGCGCGCCGGCCGATCTCATCCTGACGCGGGCGCGCGACTGGACCGAACTCTTCTCCCGGCCGCAGGCCGACCGCACCGTGCTGGTTGCCGGCCGTGCGGTCGACCGAACCTTGCCGGACTACCGCGAACTCGACCATCTGATGGGCAGAGCATCATGACCGCACGCTACGACATCGCCACGCTGAAGACGCGCCTCGGTGGCATCCGCACCGAGGAGAACCCGGCGCTGGTGAAGCAGAAGAGCCGCGACTTCTTCTGGTATTCGCCGATCCTCAAGCGCCAGCTCGACCATGTCGTCGGCGATATCGTGGTCTCGCCGACGAGCGAGGCGGAGGTCGTGCAGGTGCTCGCCGCCTGCCACGAACTCGGCATCCCCGTGACGCCGCGCGGCACCGGCACCGGCAATTACGGGCAGGCCATGCCGCTCTCCGGCGGCGTGCTGCTCGACCTTTCCGGCTTCAACAAGGTCAAGGAGATCGCTGCCGGCCGCTATGTCGCCGAGCCCGGCGCGATCATGGCCCGGATCGACGACGAGACGCGGGCGCATTCGCGGCAGGAGCTGCGTCTGCACCCCTCGACCTACCAGACGGCCTCGATCGGCGGCTTCATCGCCGGCGGCTCGGGCGGCGTCGGCTCGATCAAATGGGGCGGCTTGCGTGACTGGGGCAACATCATCCGGCTCAAGGTCGCGACGATGGAAAAAAGCCCGCGCATCCTCGAATTCTCCGGCGAGGACCTGCACAAGGTCGCCCATGCCTATGGCACCAACGGCATCATCACCGAGGTCGAGATGCCGCTCGGCCCGGCCTATAACTGGGTCGATGTCATCGTCGGCTTCGATGACCTGCGGGCTGCGACCGAATTCGCCAATGCGGTCGGCGAGCAGGACGGGCTAGCGCTGAAGAATCTCTGCGTCGTCGCGGCCCCGGCCCCGCATGACTACTTCCTGCGCCATCGCAAGTTCCTGCCGCGCGACAGCCATCTCGTCATCGTCATGGCCGCCGATTTCGCCGTCGATGCGCTCTGCGCCTATGCTCGCCGCTTCAAGGGTGCGGAGCTGCTGCTGCGCACCGACAAGCTCGCGCCGGAGGACGCCAAGGGGCTGCCGCCGGCCTATGAGCTCGGCTGGAACCACACGACGCTCAGGGCTTTGCGCGTCGATCCGGCGATCACCTATCTGCAGGTGCTCTATCCCTATCCCAACCAGGTCGAGCTGGTGGACAAGATCCATGCCCGCTTCGGCGACGAGGTGACCTGCCATCTCGAATTCGTGCGCTTCGACGGCAAGATCACCTGCTTCGGCCTGCCGCTGGTGCGCTTCACCAGCGAGGAGCGGCTGGAGGAGATCATGGCGATCCACGAGGAGATGGGCGCGCCGATCTTCAACCCGCATCGCTACACGCTGGAGGAGGGCGGCATGAAGCAGACCGACGAGACGCAGCTCGCCTTCAAGCGCGAGGCCGATCCGCAAGGCCTGCTCAACCCCGGCAAGATGATCGCCTGGGAAGACCCGTCCTACGACTACCGCTCGGGCAAGACCTTCCTGTTCCGCAGCCTCAGCGAGGCCGGGGTCGGCTAAGGATCGTGTCGAGTTTGCAGGGAAACACGACGTCATCCCGGGCTTGACCCGGGATCCATCGAAGGCCGCCCGAGCTCTACGATGGATCCCGGATCGGCGCCGCTTCGCGGCTTGTCCGGGATGACGTCGTGGCTCCTTCGGAAAGCAATCCGCTCTCGGAAACACCCGCCATGCGCGTCCTCGTCCTCTATGCCCATCCGGTGCCGGAAAGCTTCGGCGCCGCCATCCACGAGACGGTCGTTGCCAGCCTGAAAGCGGCGGGGCACGAGGTCGACGATTGCGATCTCTATGCCGAGGGCTTCGACCCGGTGCTGAGCCGGGAAGAGCGGCGCGGTTATCACGACACGGCCAGCAACACGCTGCCGGTCGCTAACTATGTCGAGCGGGTGAAGCGGGCCGAGGCGCTGGTGCTGTGCTTCCCGGTCTGGAATTTCGGCTATCCCGCGATTCTCAAGGGCTTCCTCGATCGCGTCTTCCTGCCCGGCGTCTCGTTCAAGATGGTCGACGGCAAGGCGCAGCCGGCTCTGCACAATATTCGCCGGCTGGTCGCAGTGACCAGCTATGGCGGCTCGCGCTGGCGCGCCTTCCTGATGGGCGACCCGCCGCGCAAGGCGGTCTGCCGGGCATTGCGGGCGGTCTGTCACCCGCTGACGCGCACGACCTATCTCGCTCATCACGAGATGAATCTCTCGACTCCGGCCAGCCGGGCCGCTTTCCTGAAAAAAGTCGCGACCAAACTCACGCTCTCGTAGCTCTGACATCCGATTGTCATCTCGTTGTCATGTTCGCGCGCGAGTACGCAGCCGGCGAAGCGTCTGCTTACCCGTCCAAGGATCGGCCCGAAGGATCGACCTCATGACCAAGGCAATCGAGAAGAGTGTCGGCCGTGCCCTGCTCGTCACCGCGCGGCTGCACCGCTCGCGGATGGGCGAGAGGCTGAACGGGCTGGGCCTGTTTCCCGGGCAGGAGCAGGCGCTGAAGGCGCTGCAGCCGGCCCCGATGACGATGGGCGAGTTGGCTGCGCTGCTGCGCGTCAAGCCACCGACCGTGTCGAAGACGATCGGGCGGCTCTCGCTGCAGGGCCTCGTGACCCGCGAGGGCGGCAATCGCGACGGCCGCCTCGTTCAGGTCGCCCTGACCGAGGCCGGCCAGAGCACCGCCGCCGAACTCGATGCGGTCTGGAACGAGGTCGAGGAAGAACTCCTCGACAAGCTCGACGGCAAGGAGCGCAAGCAGTTGCGCAAGCTCCTGCGCAAGGCGGCCAAAGGCCTCTCCAAGGCCGGCGCCGAGCATGACGACGCCGATGGCGATCTCGACGAGGCCGATAGCGACGCCTGATTTCTGCATGGAGCGCATGCTTCAACGTAGTGGCCAGGCTGTCTAAATCGGTTCAATCTGCTCTCGTCATTCCTCCAGAGCATGGCGAGACTCTGTGTCCTCCCCTCCAGTGGCGCCTTCCGAGACGGGCCGGGCGCGCATGGCCGCTATCGGCCTGATGTGCGCGGCCGTTCTGCTGTTCTCGATGCTGGATACCAGCGCGAAATGGCTGGGCCAGTCGATGAACCCGCTGCAAGTGGTGTTCGCGCGCTATGCCGGCAGCATGATCCTGGTGCTCGCGGTGATCAATCCGTGGACGCGGCCCGGCGTGTTGCGGACCAAGCGCCCGTGGCTGCAATGGAGCCGCTCGCTGCTGCTGCTCGGCTCGACCGCGCTCAACTTCGTGGCGCTGCGCTATCTCCAGCTCGCCGAGACGATCTCGATCATGTTCGCGACGCCGCTGCTGGTGGCGCTGGCCTCCGGCCCGCTGCTCGGCGAATGGCCGGGGCCGCGCCGGCTCGCGGCGATCGGCGTCGGCTTCATCGGCGTGCTGGTGGTGACGCGGCCCGGCATCGGCGGCATGCATCCGGCGGCCTTGCTGATCGTGCTCGGCTGCCTGTGCTACGCCTTCTACTCGCTCTCGACCCGGATGCTCTCCGGCCATGATTCATCGGAAACGACGATGATCTACTCGGGCGCGGCGGGGACGCTGGCGACCATCCCGCTCCTGCCCTGGATCTGGGAGACGCCGCAGACACTGCTGCCCTGGCTGCTGATGATCGCCGTCGGCGCGCTCGGCGGCTTCGGCCACTGGCTGCTGATCCTGGCGCACCGGCTGGCGCCGGCCACGGTGCTGGCGCCCTTCATCTATTCGCAGATCATCTGGATGCTGCTGCTCGGCTGGCTGGTCTTCGACCAGTTGCCGGACCGCTGGACCTTCGTCGGCGCCGGGATCGTGATCTCGTCCGGGCTCTACCTGCTCTATCGCGAGCGGGTGCAGCATGTGCCGAAGGAAGCGGCTTCGGCCAGGCTGGATTGAGGGCCGAAAAGACGCGTCAGACCGTGACCTGCGTGCCGACCTCGACGACGCGGCCGGTCGGGATCTGGAAGAAGTTCGTCGCGTCGGTCGCGCTCTTGGTCAGGCCGATGAAGAGATTGTCCTGCCAGACCGGCATGCCCGATTGCGGCGAGGCCTTGATCGAGCGGCGCGACAGGAAGAACGAGGTCGACATGATGTCGAACTTGAAGCCCTGCTTGCGCAGCATGGCCAGGCCCTTCGGTACGTTCGGGCTCTCCATGTAGCCGTAGACCATGTCGACCCGCCAGAAATCGTCGGTGATGCGGGCGAGGCGCACGCGCTCCTCTTCCAGCACGCGCGGCGTGTCGGCCGAGCGCACGGTCAGGATGACGTTGCGCTCGTGCAGCACCTTGTTGTGCTTGAGGTTGTGCAGCAGCGAGGCCGGCGCGGTCTCCGGGTCGCTGGTCAGGAACACGGCCATGCCCTTCACGCGGGCCGGCGGGCTCTTCGAGAGCATGGTGACGAGCTCGAGCAGCGGCACGTCGGTCTTGCGGGTCTTGTCGAACAGGATCTTGGTGCCGCGCATCCAGGTCCACATCACCAGCGTCAGGCCCATGGCGAGCAGCACCGGCACATAGCCGCCGTGGAACAGCTTCAGCATGTTGGCCGAGAAGAAGGACACGTCGACGAGGAAGAAGGGCAGGATGAGCGCTGCGGTCGCCAGCGGGCTCCAGCCCCAGTGGCGGCGGATGACGATGGCGGCGAGCATCGACGAGACCACCATCGTGCCGAAGACCGAGATGCCATAGGCATGCGACAGGCTCGACGAGGTCCGGAACGACCAGACCAGGATCAGCACGACGACGAGGAGCAGCAGGTTGACGCGCGGGACGTAGATCTGGCCGGAGGTCTGCTCCGAGGTGTGGCGGATCTCCATGCGCGGCAGGAGGCCGAGCTGAATCGCCTGCCGGGTCAGCGAGAAGGCGCCGGTGATGACGGACTGGCTGGCGATGATGGTCGCGACCGTCGCCATGATCACGAAGGGCAGCAGCAGACCCTGCGGTGCGAGCCGGTAGAACGGATTGTCGATGGCGCTGGGGTCGGAGAGGATCAGCGCGCCCTGGCCGAGATAGTTGAGCCAGAGTGCCGGGAAGACGACATAGAGCCAGGCGCCCCGGATCGGGCCGCGGCCGAAATGACCCATATCGGCATAGAGCGCCTCGGCGCCAGTCACAGCGAGACAGACCGAGCCGAGCACGGCCAGCGCCACGCCGGCATGATCGCGGAAGAAGAGCAGGGCGTAATACGGGTTGATCGAGCGGAAGACGCTGAGATCGTCGGCGATATGGTAGATGCCGAGCCCTGCCAGCGTCAGGAACCAGACCAGCATGATCGGGCCGAAGAAGGTCGCGACGCGATGCGTGCCGTGGCTCTGCATCACGAACAGGCCGATCAGGATCACCGAGGCGATCCAGAGGATGTAGTCGTTCAGCACCGGGGTGACGAGCTTGATGCCTTCGATCGCCGAGAGCACCGAGATCGCCGGGGTGATGACGGTGTCGCCGTAGAACAGGCCGGCGCCGATCATGCCGAGCAGCAGGGCGACATGGCTGCGGGCGCGCCCGAGGCTGCGCTGGGCCAGCGCGACGAGGGTGAGAATGCCGCCTTCGCCGTTATTGTCGGCGCGCATCAGCAGCACGACATATTTCAGCGTGACGACGACGACGAGCGACCAGAGGATCAGCGAGAGCACGCCAATGACGACGCTGGCGGGAATGACCGCGCCCTGTTCGCCCCCGGTCGCGGCCAATAGCGTTTCGCGCAGCGCGTAGAGCGGGCTCGTGCCGATATCGCCGTAGACGACGCCGAGCGCGCCCAAAGCCAGCGCGCCGTAGCCCATCTTGCCGTGCCCGTGGCCGCCATTCTCGCCATGGCCGGCATCGATGCCGAAGCGGGAATCCTCCGGCCGGACGGTCGCAGGATTCGGGTTCTCATGCCCCATCAGGGATCTCCGCGCATGCTGCGGTGCAGCGAAAGGCCGGGGCCTCTAGCACGTTGCGGGCGGCGCGCAAAGGCGCGATCAGCCGGTGGCGCCGAGACCGGCGCCGTAGCGCCGCTCGACATAGGTCGCGACCATGGTCTTGAATTCGGCGGCGATGCCGGCGCCGCGCAGCGTCGCGACTTTCTTGCCATCGACGAAGACGGGGGCGGTCGGCGCCTCGCCGGTACCGGGCAGCGAGATGCCGATATCGGCATGCTTGGACTCGCCGGGGCCGTTGACGATGCAGCCCATCACCGCGACGTTGAGGTTCTCGACGCCGGGATAGCGCGTCTTCCACTCGGGCATGGACGTGGAAATCCAGCTCTGGATGTCCTGCGCCAGCTCCTGGAACACGGTCGAGGTGGTGCGGCCGCAGCCAGGGCAGGCGGCCACCAGCGGCACGAAGGCGCGGAAGCCCATGGTCTGGAGCAGCTCCTGCGCCGTCTTGACCTCGAGCGTGCGGTCGCCGCCGGGCTCGGGCGTCAGCGAGTAGCGGATGGTGTCGCCGATGCCTTCCTGCAGGAGGATGCCGAGCGCGGCCGAGGAGGCGACGATGCCCTTCGAGCCCATGCCGGCCTCGGTCAAGCCGAGATGGATGGCGTAATTCGCCCGGCTCGCCAGCATGCGGTAGACCGTGATCAGATCCTGCACTCCGGAGACCTTGGCTGAGAGGATGATGAATTCGCGGGCGAGGCCGAGTTCCTCGGCACGCTCGGCCGAGAGCAGGGCTGACTGGACCATCGCTTCGCGCATGATGGCGCGGGCATCGAGCGGGCGAACGGCGCGCGCGTTCTCGTCCATCAGCGCCGTCAGCAGCTCCTGATCGAGCGAGCCCCAGTTGGCGCCGATGCGCACCGGCTTGCTGTGCTTGATCGCAAGCTCGATGATCTGGCCGAACTGCTTGTCTTTCTTGTCCTTGAAGCCGACATTGCCGGGGTTGATCCGGTATTTCGCCAGAGCTTCGGCGCAGGCCGGATGGTCGGTCAGCAGCTTGTGGCCGATATAGTGGAAGTCGCCGACCAGCGGCACGTCGACGCCGATGCGATCGAGCCTCTCGCGGATCTTCGGGACGGCCGCCGCCGCCTCGTCGCGATCGACGGTGATGCGGACGAGCTCCGAACCCTGTCGGGCGAGCGCGGCGACCTGGGCTACCGTCGCCGCGATATCGGCGGTGTCGGTATTGGTCATCGACTGTACGACGATGGACGCGCCGCCGCCGACGGTGACATGGCCGACCTTGACGGGGACGGTGAGCTGGCGGCCCAGCGGGCCCGCACGTTCCGGCGTCAGATAGGAAAAGGCGCGCTCATTCATGCGGCTGCTCTATCATGAACCGGCATTCCGGCAATGCTCGCAACGGCCGACGATCTCGACCATCTGGTGCGAGGGAGAGAATTGCCGGTTTTCCGCGATCGCCGCCACCGCTTTCTTCATCGCAGGCGAGGAATCCTCGTCGACGCCGCCGCAGGATTCGCAGATCAGGAAGGCGACGACCTCGCCCGCGCCATGACCGTGCAGGCAGGCGATATAGGCGTTCTTCGAGGAGAGGCGGTGGACGAAGCCCTGCTCGACCAGGAAATCGAGCGCGCGATAGATCGAGATCGGCGCGAGCCGGCGCCCGCCGGCCGGCGAGATGCGGTCGGCCAGGTCATAGGCGCCGACGGGGCGATGGTCGGCATGGAGGGCTTCCAGCGCCTGCCGCCGGATCGGCGTCAGGCGCAGGCCCCGCTCGCGGCAGATCCGTTCGGCCCGGGCGAGCGCCTCCGCCGCATGGCGGCGGTGATCCTCGGCGTGGCGGCAATCGTGCCCGTCATGTGTGTGGTGCACATGGTCGTCATGCATATGCGCGTCTGACTGCATTTTCGTCATGTTGCGTTGCGAAGGGTCATCGGGCAACGTGCGGCGATATCCTGCCGTTCCATTGCCCTGTCTGGCCCGAACCTAAGCATTTTCTCCCCGATTGTCAGGAGCCTTGACGCTCATGTTCCTCAAAGACCGTACTGCTGCGATCACCGGCTCGACCTCCGGCATCGGCCTCGCCTATGCCCGCGCACTTGCCGCCGAGGGCGCCAACCTCGTCATCAACGGCATCATGCCCCCAGCCGATGCCGAGAAGCTGCGCACCGATCTCGAAAAGGAATTCGGCATCAAGGTGGTGTTCTCGGGCGCGGACATGACCAAGCCTGCCGAAATCGCCGGTTTCATCGCCGAGGGCGAGAAGGCCTTCGGCGCCATCGACATCCTGATCAACAATGCCGGCATCCAGTTCGTTTCGCCGATCGACGAGTTCCCGATCGAGAAATGGGACCAGATCATCGCCATCAACCTGTCCTCGGCCTTCCACACCATCCGCGCCGCGCTGCCGAAGATGAAGGAGAAGGGCTGGGGCCGCATCATCAACACGGCCTCCGCGCATGCCTTCGTCGCCTCGCCCTTCAAGTCGGCCTATGTCGCGGCCAAGCACGGCATCGCCGGCCTGACCAAGACGGTGGCGCTCGAAGTCGCGACCAAGGGCATCACCGTCAACGCCATCGCGCCCGGCTATGTCTGGACGCCGCTGGTCGAGAAGCAGATCCCGGACACGATGAAGGCGCGCAACATGACCAAGGAGCAGGTCATGAACGACGTGCTGCTCGCGGCGCAGCCGACCAAGGAATTCGTCACGGTCGAGCAGGTCGCGGCGCTGGCCCTGTTCCTGTGCACGGATTCGGCGAAGTCGATCACCGGGACGACGCTGCCGATGGATGGCGGCTGGACCGCCGCGTGAGCGGTCGCCCCTCCCGCAAGCCCGAGCCGGTCAAGGGACTGGTCGGGCCCAAGGCGGAGAAGACGGTTTCGCTCGCGCTGCAGGGCGGAGGCGCGCATGGCGCCTTCACCTGGGGCGTGCTCGACGCCGTGCTCGAAGACGGGCGCCTCGGCATCGAGGCGCTGACCGGCACCAGCGCGGGGGCGATGAACGCCGTCGTGCTAGCCGAGGGCTGGATCGACGGTGGCATCGACGGTGCCCGCGCCAAGCTCGAGGCCTTCTGGCGGGCGATCAGCGTCGACGGCAAATATGGCGGCTCGGAACGCTCGCTGCTCGACACGATGCTCGGCGCCTGGGGCAACAATAACGGCACGCCGCCGGGCATGCTGTTCTTCGAGATGTTCGCGAAGGTGGCGAGCCCCTATGACGTCAACCCGCTGAACATCAATCCGCTGCGCGGCGTGGTTGCCGATCTCATCGATTTCGAGAAGGTCAGGGCCTGCGACGCGGTGAAGCTGTTCATCGCCGCGACCAATGTCCGCACCGGCAAGATCGCGGTGTTCGACGGCAAGGACCTGACCCCGGACCATGTGATGGCCTCGGCCTGCCTGCCGATGGTGTTCCAGGCGGTGGAGATCGACGGCGAGGCCTATTGGGACGGCGGCTATATGGGCAATCCCGCCCTGTTTCCGCTGTTCTACCAGGCGCATTGCGACGACATCCTGCTCGTCCAGATCAACCCGATCCAGCGGCGCGAGCTGCCGACCAAGGCGCGCGAGATTCAGGACCGGCTGAACGAGATCACTTTCAACGCCTCGATGCTGCGCGAGCTGCGCGCGATCGATTTCGTCAACCGGCTGATCGATGACGGCAAGCTGCCGCGCGAGGAATACAAGCGCGTGCTGATGCATCGCATCGACGGCGGGCCGCCGCTGGCGGAGCTGACCTCTTCGTCGCGGATGAATGCGGAATGGTCCTTCCTGCTGAAGCTGCGTGACATGGGCCGGACTGCCGGCAAGCGCTGGCTGAAGCGCAATTACGAGGCGATCGGCAAGACCGGCACGCTCGACCTGCGGGAAGCGATCGGCTGAGCGGCTGCGTGATTTTCCATGGAACCTGGCGGGTCATCCCGGGCGACCGTAGGGAGACCCGGGATCCATTCCCGAACGCATCCGAAAGAGGTTCAGGCATGGATCCCGGATCTCCGCTGCGCTCCGTCCGGGATGACGCGCGCTTTTTTGTGAAAGGGTGGCGCAGGCGAATCCGCTAGCGCCGCACATCCTTCACGTTCCGGCGTCTCACTTGTTCCGGGAGTGCTCTTGCGCGGGCCTCGGGGCTGATGTCATTCAGCGGGTTCGAAACGCTTCCAAGAAGACGGGGATTTCATGAGCAAGCTGATCGTCACCGCCGGGCCGTTCAAGTTCGACGCCAAGTTCGAGCTGGAAGCCGCGCCGAAGACCTGCGCCGCCTTCAAGAAGCAGATGCCGTTCATCAGCAAGATGGTGCATGTGCGCTGGAGCGGCGAGGGCGTCTGGATGCCGCTCGGCGATCTCGATTTCGGCGTCGGCTACGAGAACAACACGGCCTATCCGGCCCCCGGCCATATCATCCTGTATCCGGGCGGCGTCAGCGAGACCGAGATCCTGCTCGCCTATGGCGGCGTGCAGTTCGCCAGCAAAGCCGGCGTGCTCTCCGGCAACCACTTCATCACCCTGACCTCGGGCCTTGAGAACCTCTACACGCTCGGCCGCAAGACGCTCTATGAAGGCGTGCAGGACGTGCGCTTCGACCTCGTCGACTGAGCGCGGTCAGCGACTGGATATGAGAAAGGGCGGGGTGCCTGGCACCCCGCCCTTTTCTTATGCCGCAGCCGGAGGATCGGCCGGCGGGTCTTCCGTTGGCTTGGCCGCGGGCGGCTTGGGGACCGGCAAGGCGGCAATCGTGTCGGGCTTTGCCGCTTCGGAGGGGGCTTCCGGTTCAGCCGGCGCGGGCCTGGCGGTGCCCTGGAGGTTCTGGCAGAGCGAGAGCATGGCGCGGGCGATCTCGGCCTCGCCCATGATCGTCAGCGTCGCCCCGCATTTGGTGAGATGCGCGACCTCGGCGTCGGAGTGCGCACGCGCGACGATCGGCAGGGCCGGGTTCTCGGCGCGGGCCTGCTCGCAGACTTGGCCCGCCTCGAAGCTGCCGGGGATGGCGACGAAGAGACGCACGGCCCGGCCGACGGCGGCGGCGGCGAGAACCTCGGGATCGGCGGCATTGCCCACGAGCAGCTCGGCGCCGTCGCGCTTCGCCGTCGCGACCGCGTCAGGATTGTCCTCGATGACCAGGAGCTTGGCGCCCTGCGAGAGCAGGCCGGCGCCGAGCAGGCTGCCGACGCGGCCATAGCCGACGATCACGATATGATCGGCGAGGCTGGTCGTGGTGATGTCGCGCTCCGGCGGGGGGGCGGCTTGCGACTCGGGAGCCTTGGCCTCGGGCTCGCTGGCCTCGGGAGTGGTCGCCGGCTTCGGCTTTGCGGCCGGAGCTTCCGGCGCCAACCGTTCGGCCAGGGCGAAGACGACCGGATTGAGCAGGATCGAGAGGATCGCGCCGGCGAGGATCAGGTCGCGCCCCTGTGCCGGCAGGATGCCGAGCGCGGTGCCGAGGCCGGCGAGAATGAAGGAGAACTCGCCGATCTGGGCAAGCGAGGCGGAGATGGTCAGGGCGGCGGTCTGCGAGCGGCCGAAGGCGCGCATGATCAACCAGGCCGCGACGGATTTGCCGATCAAGATGATGGCCAGCGTGCCGATCAGCGGACCCGGTGCGCGTAGAAGGATGCCGGGATCGAAGAGCATGCCGACCGAGACGAAGAACAGCACTGCGAAGGCGTCGCGCAGCGGCAGCGTTTCCTCGGCCGCGCGCTGCGAGAGCGGCGATTCCGACAGGATCATGCCGGCGAAGAAGGCGCCGAGCGCGAAGGAGACGCCGAACAGGGTCGCGGCCGCGTAGGCGACGCCGAGGGCGACAGCGAGCACCGCCAACCGGAACAGCTCGCGCGAGCCGGTATGGGCGACCCAGTGCAGCACCCAGGGAATGACGCGCCGGCCGATGACGAGCATGAAGGCGAGGAAACCGATCAGCTTGGCGAAGGTCAGGCCGAGCACGCCCCAGACGCCGAGGTCGAAGCGGGTGGCGAGCGGCGCGCTGCCACCGGATGGCGTGCCGTTGATGATTTCGGCCAACACCGGCAGCAGCACCAGCGCCAGCACCATCGCGATGTCCTCGACGATGAGCCAACCGACCGCGATGCGTCCGCGCTCGGTCTGGACGAGGCGCCGCTCCTGCAGCGAGCGCAGCAGCACGACCGTCGAAGCGGTGGAGAGTGCCAGACCGAAGACCGCTCCCGAAAACCAGCTCCAGCCAAGCCAGGTGCCGAGCCCGAGCCCAAGCAGCGTCGCGATGCCGATCTGGACGACGGCGCCGGGCACGGCGATCGCCTTCACCGAGAGCAGGTCCTTCAGGGAGAAATGCAGGCCGACGCCGAACATCAGCAGGATGACGCCGATCTCGGCCAGTTCATTGGCGAGGTTCTGGTCTCCGACGAAGCCGGGCGTGAAGGGGCCGGCGGCGACGCCGGCGAGGAGATAGCCGACGAGAGGCGAAATCCGCAGTCTCTGGGCAAGCGCCCCGAAGACGAAAGCAAGGCCAAGGCCCGCAACGATGATGGCGATCAGCGGGCCGTGATGCATGGGTCTCCCGAATCCGAAAGGTCAAGAAATCAAGATTGTTTGAACTTTCGGAGCATGGGGTTTCGAGCCGTCGATTTCAACCGAAGGACGTACGACTTTTCAGGCTTTGGCTGCCGAAAATTCCGGCCGTCGGGAATGGCGGGCGATACGGTTCACGCCTTCGGCTTCTCCAGCAGGATCTGGCCCTGCTTCTCGACGCCGATCTTGAGCTTCTCGGCGAAGACCGCGAGCATCCAGGGCAGCGTCACCTCGACGCGGATCAGCCGATCCTCGACCTCGACGCGACCATGGACGGTGTGGCCGAGCGCGCCGACGCCGAAATGCAGCGCGTCGCCCTCCCAGCGCTCCTCGACCAGCTGCATCCGGACCATGCCGAGTCGGTCGCGGATCTTGTCGACGCCGCCGCGCAGGCGTGCCAGCGCCGCGTCCCGGCCGAGATCATGCGAGATGGTGATGGAAACCGGCTTGCCCATGTCAGCTCATCGGAAAGGGAAGGAGGCCGGTATATGGCCATGAGGCGGGCGCTTTGCCAGCGCCGCATGAAAAAGCCCGCCGAAAGGGCGGGCCTGATTGTCGATCGCTTTGCCGGAACAGCCGGCTTTCATAGGCTTCAGTCGCGATTGCTCAGGCGCTTCTGGCCCGACTGGGTGACTCGCCAGATGGTCCCGTCCGACTCGACGAGGCCGCGATCCTGCAGCGAATGCAGCATCGTCTCGTCGAAGATGAAGTGACGGGTTTCCTCTTCGATGCTCTCCAGCGCGATCCATTCGGGATCTGAGAGAACGAACGGGTGAGCGATCTGGAGGTGCTGAACGTGCATGCGCGTCTCCTTCTCGTTGAATGCCCCTGTTCTTTAGTAGCTCGCATCCAATCATGACGCGGTCATGGCCGAACAGATGTCGAATCGTGACCCAGTTGTTTTGTCGCGGGCTGGAACCCGGCCGCGCCCGCCTCGTTCTCTCGTCATGTTCCCTGTCAGAAACGGAGAGACCGCCATGGCGATCAGCAGCAACAGCTTCCCGCCCGACGTTCCGAAGCCCGCCGACGAGGCGCGCGAGACCATCGGCGCGAGCGTGAGCAGCCTGCGCGGCAAGGCGGCGGAGTTCGCGGACAAGGCCAGCGAGACCGTCAAGGGCGGCTACGAGCGCGCCAAGGAGGCCTGGGACGAGGCGGAGCCGCTCGAGACCGTCCGCGACGGCGGGCAGGCGGTGGTGCGCAGCGTGGAGCGCCACCCGCTCGCCGCGCTCGGCCTCGGTCTCGCCGGGATCGGCCTCGTCGCCTGGGCGGCGCTGCGCAGCCAGCCCTCGTCCGGGTGGGAGCGCTATCAGCCGGATTACGGGCGCTGGCGGGGCTGGCTCCAGGATTACGGTTCCGAAGCGGCCGATGCCGGCAACCGGACCCTGAAATCAGGCGGCAGCTGGCTGCGCTCGCAGCGCGATGTCGCGGATGATTATGCCGACCGTGCCGGCGATTATGCGGCGGTGGCGCGTGCCTATGCCGATCGCGGCGGACGCATGCTCGCGAAGCGGGCGGAGCGGGAGCCGATGGCGGTCGTGGTCGGGCTGGGTCTTGCAGCCTATGTCATCGGCTCGCTGCTGATGTCGAGTTCAGCCAGCGAGCGCCCGGCCGCTCCTGCCCGCAAGCGGGCTGCCCGGCGCTAATCGCGCTAGCGACTCCTACTACCCATTCCAAGAAAAAGCCCTGCGGCGCAAAGCACCGCAGGGCTTCTCTATTCCTAGGGCATCTTCCTCAGGAAGGCGCCCCGTTATCTCACCACCAGTAGCCACGACGGCCGTAGTAGCCGCCACGGTAATAGGAGCGGTTGTCGGCAGCGATCAGGGCGCCGCCGATGACACCAGCGGCCACGCCGGCAGCGACGGCCGAGCCGGCCTCGTTCGAGGCGCGACGGTTCTCGACATAGTTCGCCGAACGGCACTGCTGATAGGCACGGGTGCCGGGACGGAAGCCCTGGGACTCACAGGTCACTTCGGCGTCGGCCATCGACTCCTGCGCGGTCTGGCAACCGGCGAGGAGCGCAGCCATCGCGCCAACAATCAGAATGCTACGCATATTTTATCCTTTTCAGCCTCCCATTGGCCTGATCCGACTTAAGAGCAGCTGGGACGGCAGGTCAAGAATGACGCGGTCTTTGCGTTAAAGTTCGCAACGTCAAATCGCGACAATTCCGCTGCAATCGCGACAATCTCGCGAAGGTTGCGGGAGAGGCTGCGGCTTCGGAGCGGTTTCGCGACGGTCCGGGCTTGCATTTGCCTCGCAGCGGCGGAACATGGCGCTGACCCGATCAGCACAGTCCGGACGTGACGATGCCCCGCCTTTTCATCCTTCTGCCCGCCTTGCTGCTCGGCGCCTGCGCCTATCACACCTCGCGCAGCAGCATCGTCGTGGTGACCGATGCGCAAAGCGTTGTGGAGAATTGCACGATGCTGGGTGAGGTCGACGGTCAGGACAGCTCCCATTCGATGATGCCGCTCGACAAGACGCGCGATTCGGTGATCGTGCGCCTGAAGATCGCTGCCGGGGAACTCGGCGGGACCCATGTCCTCGCCAAGGCCGCGGACATCAAGTGGAAGGGGCCGGAGACCAACGGCACCGTCTACAAGTGCAAGCCCTGAGGCGCGGACGAACCGCGCCTCGATGGCTTCCCGGCAGGGGGCTCAGGCCTTCAGCAGCCACTCGTGCTCGGCGGCGTTGTGGAACTTCCAGGTCCGCTTCGGGCCGGCCATGACGTTCAGATAATAGAGATCGTAGCCGTGGCAGGTGGCGCAGGGGTGGTAGCCCTTGGGCACCAGCACGACGTCGCCGTCCTCGATCGCCATGGCCTCGTCCAGGCTGCGGTCATCAGTGTAGACGCGCTGGAAGCCGAAGCCCTGCGGCGGGTTGAGCCGATGGTAATAGGTCTCTTCCAGATGGGATTCGCGCGGCAGGTCGTCCCGGTCGTGCTTGTGAGGCGGGTAGCTGGACGTATTGCCGGCCGGGGTGATGACCTCGACGACGAGCAATGAATCCGCCGGCTCGTTCTCGGGCAGGATGTTGGTGACGTGGCGGGTGTTGGAGCCCTTGCCACGGATCTCCTGGCCGAGATCGTCCGGGCTGATGACGCGGACAGGCAGGCCGCCCTTGAGACCGGGCGCCGTGCAGACAGCGAGTTCGAGGTCGGTCGTCGCGGTGACCGACCAGTCGGATCCCTCAGGGAGATAGACCGACCAGGGCTTGCCCTCGAAGGGGCTCATCCGCTGGCCGAGTTCGCCGAGCGCGGCGCCGCCGGCCGTCATCTTGCCCTTGCCGGTGACGAAGACGAGGCAGGTCTCGCGGGTGCCGGTCTCAGCCGAGACGGTCTCGCCCGGTTTCAGACGGTGCAGGTCGAAGCCGACATAGGTCCAGCCGGCGTTTTCCGGCGTGACATGCGTGACGCGGCCGCTCTTGCCCTGCGGCTTGACCTTGAGATGGGACATGGGGTGCTCCTCGGGCCGGAAGTCAGCATAGCCCTCATCCTGAGGAGGCCCGTAGGGCCGTCTCGAAGGATGTTCCAGGAGGCTCCGGAACCACCTGGAACATCCTTCGAGACGCCGCTGACGCGGCTCCTCAGGATGAGGGCTTGTTGGTCAAACTCAAGCCAGCCCGGCTTCCTTGATGAAGCGGCTGAGATTGGCGTGGCCGAGCTTGGCATAGGTCGCCGGCTCCGCCTTCTTCGGATCCTGCTCGGCCTCGACGACGATCCAGCCGGAATAGCCCTGCAATTCCTTGAGCACGCGGACATAGTCGATCAGGCCGTCGCCCGGCACGGTGTAGACGCCGGCAAGCACGGATTCGAGGAAGGACCAGTCCTCGCGGTTCGAGCGCCACATCACGGCCTCGCGGATGTCCTTGCAATGGACGTGGTGGATGCGCGCCTTCCAGTGTCTGATGATGCGGGCCGGGTCGCCGCCGCCCCAGGTGGCGTGACCGGTATCGAGCAGCAGGCCGACGGCCGGGCTGGTGACGCCCATGAACCGGTCGATCTCGGCCTCGGTCTGCACCACCGTGCCCATGTGATGGTGATAGACGAGCTGGAGGCCGTATTCGGCCTTCACGGCCTCGGCGAAGTTGGAGTAGCGCGTGCCGAAATCGTCCCAGCGGTTCTTCGGCAGCACGGGCCGGGCCGAGAGCGGCTTGGCGATGTCGGAATGGATCGCGTTCGAGGTTTCGGCCGCGATCAGGACCGAACAGCCCATGTCGCGCAGCAGCGTCGCATGGGCCTTCACGGCGACCATCTCGGCGGCGACGTCGCGGACGAGCAGCTCGGTCGAGTACCAGCCGGAGACCAGCGCGTGGCCATGGGCGTCGAGGATCGGCTTCAGCTTGCCGGCCTCGCGCGGAAACTTGTTGCCGAGCTCCATACCGGTGAAGCCGGCCTCGCGGGCCTCTTTCAGGCAGGTTTCGAGCGGGATGTCGCCGCCGATCTCCAGCATGTCGTCATTCGACCAGCCGATGGGGTTCGCGCCGATGCGGATCATGTGTCGGGTCTTTCTTGCCAATGGAAACGGCTTCAGTTGCCGATGGTCTGACGCTTGCGTCGTTCGTCGTGATTCGCCCGCGCGGTGCGGACCTGCTCGCGCTGGCTCACTTCGGGCACCGCGACATCCCACCAGGCGCCGCCGGCGCCGGTCGAGATCAGCGGGTCGGTGTCGATGACGACGACGGTGGTGCGGGTGTTGGCCCTGGCTTGCGCCAGCGCGGTTTCGAGCTCGGCGACCGAGGCCGCCTTTACCGCGATCGCGCCCATGCTGGCGGCGTGCTGGACGAAGTCGATCTCCGGCAGCGTTTCGTGCCTGCTGTCCTTGAGCAGGTTGTTGAAGCTCTGGCTGCCGGTGGCCATCTGCAGGCGATTGATGCAGCCATAGCCGCGATTGTCGAGCAGGACGATGGTGAGCTTGAGGCCGAGCATCACCGAGGTCGCGATCTCGGAATTGAGCATCAGGTAGGAGCCGTCGCCGACCATGACGACGACCTCCTTGTCGGGCCGGGCCATCTTGGCGCCGAGCCCGCCGGCGATCTCGTAGCCCATGCAGGAGAAGCCGTATTCGGCGTGGTAGGAGCCGGGCGCGCCGGCCTGCCAGAGCTTGTGCAATTCGCCGGGGAGGCCGCCGGCGGCATGGAGCAGGATGACGTCGGAACCCAGCGTGCGCTGGACCGCGCCGATGACCTGTGCATCCGAGGGCAGGGCGGCATTGCTGGCGGCGGTCGCCTTGCCGGCTTCCTTCAGCCAGTCGGCCTTGCCGGCCCTGGCATTGGCCGTCCAGCTCTCGGGAGCCTTCCAGCTGCCGATGGCCTGCGCCAGATCGGCCAGACCTTCGCGAGCGTCGGCGACAACCGGCAGCGCGCGATGCTTGCCGGCGTCGAATGACTGGACGTTGAGGCCGATGATCGTCTTCTCGTCCGCGCCGAACAGCGCCCAGGAACCGGTGGTGAAATCCTGCAGGCGGGTGCCGACGGCGAGCACGAGATCGGCCTCGGCGGCGAGGCGGTTGGCGGCTTCCGTGCCGGTGACGCCGACGGCGGCCATGTTGAGCGGGTTGTCGTCGGGCAGGGCGGATTTGCCGCCTTGCGTCTCGCAGACGGGGATGCCGGTCGCGGCCGAGAAGCGGGCGAGCTCGTCGCTGGCGCCGGAATAGAGCACGCCGCCGCCGGCGACGATCAGCGGCTTCTTCGCCGCCTTCAGCGCCTCAGTGGCAGCCTTGAGCTCGTCGCGGTCGGAGCGGGGACGGCGCGGTGTCCAGATTCGCTCAGTGAAAAAGCTCTCGGGATAGTCGTAGGCCTCGGCCTGCACATCCTGACAGAGCGCGAGCGTCACCGGGCCGCACTCGGCCGGATCGGTCAGGACCTGCATGGCACGGGTCAGCGCCGGGATGATCTGCTCGGGCCGGGTGATGCGGTCGAAATAGCGCGAGACCGGCCGGAAGCAGTCATTGGCCGAGACGGTGCCATCGCCGAAATCCTCGACCTGCTGGAGGACCGGATCAGGGATACGATTGGCAAAGACGTCACCCGGCAGCAGCAGCACCGGCAGGCGGTTGACATGGGCGAGCGCCGCGGCGGTGACGAGATTGGTCGCGCCGGGGCCGATCGAGGTGGTCGCAGCCATGAAGCGGCGGCGCATGTTCGCCTTGGCATAGGCGATCGCCGCATGGGCCATCGCCTGCTCGTTATGGGCGCGGAAGGTCGGCAGGCGCTCGCGCTCATGCCAGAGCGCCTCGCCGAGGCCGGCGACATTGCCATGGCCGAAGATCGCCCAGACGCCGCCGAAGATCGGCAGGCGCTGCCCGTCGATCTCGGTCATCTGCGCGGCGAGATAGCGCGTCAGCGCCTGCGCCATGGTGAGGCGGACGGTGCGGGTCATTTCGGTTTCCGACTCTTTGCAACAAGTGACGGTGTCATCCCGGGCGACCGCAGGGAGACCCGGGATCCATTCCGGAGCCTAACTGATGAAGGCTCCGGAATGGATCCCGGATCGACGCCGCTGTCGCGGCTTGTCCGGGATGACCCGCGAGGATGAAAAGGCAGAACCAAGCTTACGCCGCCTTGCGGCCGCGCGTGGCAAGCCAGAGGCCGGTCAGTGCTTCGAAACGCCTGGCCATGTCGGCGATCGCGGCCTCGTCGTCGAGCTTGCCGGCAAGCCAGCCCTCGGCCGCGCTCATGAAGATGGTGCGGCCGACGGCGAAGCCCTTGACGATCGGGGCCGAGGCTGTGGCGGCGAAGCCGGCCTCCAGCTCCTCGGCCGGCGCATCGAGCCCGAGCAGCAGGACGCCGCGGCACCAGGGATCATGCTTCGCGATGGTCTTCTCGATCGCGGCCCAGGCGGCGGGGGAGGATTGCGGTTCCAGCTTCCACCAGTCCGGCTTGATGCCGAGCGCGTAGATTTCCTCCAGCGCGCGGGCGATCGTATCGGCGCCGAGCGGGCCGTTCTTGCTGGCGATGATCTCGATCAGCAATTCGCGGCCGACCTTGCGCGCCGCTTCGAACAGGCCGCGCAGCTTCTCCTGCTGCGCGCGCTTCAGCTCTTCCGGATCGTCGGGGTGATAGAAGCAGAGCGCCTTGATGCAGTGATCGACCGGCCATTCCGGCAGGAGCGAACCGATATCCTGGCTCGTCTCGAAGCGCAGCGGGCGCGAGCCCGGCAGCTCGACCGGGCGGCCGAGCCAGGCGAAGGGGTGGCGGGCGAATTCGAACATCGCCTCGCGGCCATGCTTCTCGTCGAGCAGCATGCCGTAGCCCGGGCGGCCACCAGCAACGCGGGCGGCGGCCTTGACCGCCAGAACCTTGAAGTCGCGGATGCGGGCGGGCTCGACTCCGAGCTTCGCGGCCAATTCTTCGAGCTGCGAGCGATGATCGCAGGCGAGCGCCATCAGCGAGGGGATGTCGCGGCGGCGCGTTGTCGCCCAGTGGATGTGGTTGATGTCCGCATCCTTGCGCAGCGCCCGGTGCGGGCTGCCGTTCCTGAGGAAATATTGCAGTTCCTCGAAGGTCGGGCTTTCCGGCGAGCAGAGCAGGCGCGAGACGGCGAAGGCGCCGCAGGCATTGGCCCAGGTCGCGGCCGTAGCGAGGCTTTCGCCGCCGAGCCAGCCACGCAGGAAGCCGGACATGAAGGCGTCGCCGGCGCCGAGCACGTTATAGACCTCGATCGGGAAGCCCTTGCCGATGATGCCCTCTTCGAGGTCGTCGGGGATCGCGCCTTCATAGACGATGCAGCCCATCGGGCCGCGCTTGAGCACGATGGTCGCAGGCGTGAGCGCACGGATCGTCTTCAGCGCCGGCAGCAATTCGCTTTCGCCGGAGGCGATCAGAACCTCTTCCTCGGTGCCGATGATCAGGTCGCAGCCGGGCAGGACGGTCTTCATCCGTTCGGAGACGGCCTGCGAGGCGATATAGCGGTTGTCGCCGGCATCATGCCCGGCGAGGCCCCAGAGATTGGGGCGGTAGTCGATGTCGAGCACGACCTTGCCGCCATTGCCGCGCATCAGCTTCATCGCCTTGCGCTGTGCAGCCTCGGGGCCGGGACGGGCGAAATGCGTGCCGGTGACGACGACGGCGCGGGCCTTGGCGATGAAGGCGGGGTCGATATCGCCTTCCTCCAGCGCCATGTCGGCGCAGTTCTCGCGGTAGAACAGCAGCGGGAAGGACTTGTCGCTCTCGACCGAGAGGATGGCGAGCGCGGTCAGGCGCTCGGGATCGGTCTTGAGGCCGTCGAGATTGACGCCCTCGCGGGCGAGCTGCTCGCGCAGGAAGCGGCCGAACTGCTCGTTGCCGACGCGGGTCAGCAGGGCCGAACGCAGGCCGAGCCGGGCGGTGCCGATGGCGATATTGGCCGGGCAGCCGCCGACCGACTTGGCGAAGGAGGTGACATCCTCCAGCCGCGAGCCGATCTGCTGGCCATAGAGATCGACCGAGGCACGGCCGATGGTGATGACGTCGAGCGCCTGCGTCGATCCGCCGAGCGGTCCCGTCATGTCTCTCTCCCGGCTGTGCTGGTCATCGGAACCGAACGGCCCCTGTTGCCGGAATGAAATAATAATTCCAGTATTTCGTCAATGCGGAATGTATGTTCCCTAAACTTTAAGCCACTCCGCCGCGCCGGCCCTTGCCGCGTCCGGCCCGGCGCGCCTCGCCGACTCCGACCGCCAGCGCCATCGAGAGCGCCATGGTCGAGGCGAGAGTCCGGAAACCGCCGAAATCCGCCTCGGCGACCTCGAACCAGAGCTTGGCGAAGCCGGCCAGCGGCGAGAAGGCGCTGTCGGTGATGGCGATCAGTGGCACGTCGCGCTCTGCGAGGCCGCGGGCGTCCTCGATCGTGGCGGGCGCATAGGGCGAGAAGCTGATCACGATCACCGCGTCCCGCGGGGTGGCGAAGGAGATCATCTCGGGATCGAGCCCGGCGGCGGATTCGATCATCTGGTTGCGGACTTCGAGCTTGCCGAGCGCATAGGCGAGATAGCTCGCCACCGGGTAGGAGCGGCGCCGGGCGAGGATATAGATCGTCTCGGCGCGGGCGAGGACGTCGATCGCGCGGTCGAGCGTTGCCTCGTCGAGGGTCCGGCTCATCACGTCCAGCGATTTGCGCGAGGCGGTGAGGAAGCCGTCGAGGATGCGATGATTGCCGGCCGCCGTGCCGTCGCCGACCCGGAGCGTGTTGAGGCGTTCCTCATAGCTGGAATTGCGCTCGCGCAGCCGCTCGCGGAAGACGCTTTGCAGGCTGGTGAAGCCGTCGAAGCCGAGATGCTGGGCGAAGCGGATCAGGGTGGAGGGCTGGACGCCGGCCGAGATCGCAATGCTGGCGGCCGTGCCGAAGGCGATCTCGTCGGGATTGTCGAGGGCATAGGCCGCGATCTGGGCGATGCGCTTGGGCAGGCTCTCGCGCTGGGCGAGGATCGATGCGCGCAATTCGTCGAAGTCGCGCGGCAGCTCCGCAACGGCGGTTTCGCTCATCCTGGGTTCCCGTTGCCGTCCCTGTTGCGACAGTTCTGGCAGCGAAGCGGAAATGGAGCAAGCATTCCAAAGAAGGAATGAACGCTCGGCGATGGCTTATCCCGGCAGGCCGGCCGTGCAGCTCTGGCCGCCATCGACCGGCAGGCAGACACCGGTGATGAACTTCGCCTCGTCGGAGGCGAGGAAGATTGCGGCGTTGGCGATGTCCCAGGCGGTGCCCATCTTGCCGATCGGCACCTGCGCGTCGCGGGCGGCGACCATCTCCTCGACGGAAGCGTATTGCGACGAGATCTGCTTGTAGATCAGCGGCGTGTCGATCAGGCCGGGCATGATGCAGTTCGCGCGGATGCCTTGCCGCGCATATTGCATCGCGAGCGCGACTGTCGCCTGGTTCACCGCCGCCTTGGTGGCGTAGTAGGCAAAGTACGGGTAGCCGGTCCAGCGGATGGCGGCGAGCGAGGAGATGTTGACGATGGCGCCGCCGCCCTTCAGCATTTCCGGAATGACGGCCTTGGCGCAGCGATAGACCGAGCCGAGATTGAGCTGGAGCGAGGCGTTGAACTGTTCCTCGGACAATTCGACCGGGCCGCCCATATGGGTGACGCCGACATTGTTGTGGAGGATGTCGATGCGGCCGAAATGCTTCACGGTCGCGGCGACGCAGGCCTCGACCGAGGCGAGATCGGTGACATTGGCGGCGAGCGCCAGTGCGTTTCCGCCTTCGCCTGCGATGATCGCGGCAGTCTCTTCGGCAGCGTCGCGGTTGAGGTCGATGCAGGCGACGCCGGCACCCTCGCGGGCATAGGCGACAGCGGCGGCCTTGCCGTTGCCCCAGCCGGGGCCGGAGGAGCCGGCGCCGAAGACGATGGCGATCTTACCCTTCAGCCGGTCGGCCATGGTGGTTGGTCTTTCAAGGTCAGCAATAGACGCGGGTCATCCCGGACAAGCGGCGAAGCCGCGCAGACCCGGGATCCATTCCTGAGCCGTTCCGGAATGGATCCCGGGTCTGCGCTTCGCTACGCCCGGGATGACCCGCGTAGGTGGTTGGAGTCGATCAGCTCAGCGAGCTGCCGACGGCCTTCTCCAGGATCGCCCAGGCCTCGTCGCCATACTTCTTCTTCCACTCGGCGTAGAAGCCGGCCTTGCGCAGCGCGTCGCGGAAGGCGTCTGCCTTGGTCTCGTTGATGGTCATGCCCTTCGAGGCGAGCTCGCCCTGCAGGCCGGCATTGAGCTTGGCGACGTCCCCGCGCTCCAGCAGGGCTGCGGCGTTGATGTTCTTGGCGACGATGGCGCGCAGGTCCTCCGGCAGACGCTCCCAGGCGCGACGGTTGGCCAGGAACCAGAAGCCGTCCCACATGTGGTTGGTCAGCGAGAGGTACTTCTGCACCTCGAAGAGCTTGGCGGTCGCGATGATCGCCAGCGGGTTTTCCTGGCCGTCGACGACCTTGGTCTGCAGCGCGGTGTAGACCTCGGCGAAGTTGATCGAGGCCGGGGCGGACTGGAAGGCGGTGAACATCGAGGTCCAGAGCGGCGAGACCGGCACGCGGATCTTGAAGCCCTTGAGGTCGTCGGGCGTGTTGATCGGGCCCTTGGACGAGGTGATCTGGCGGAAGCCGTTATCCCAGATCTTGTCCATGACGACGAGGTTGGCCTTGTTGATCTGGCCGCGAACGTAAGCGCCGAGCTCGCCGTCCATCGCCTTCCAGACCGCGTCGTAATTCGGGAACGCGAAGCCGATGCCGGAGAGCGAGGCGTTGGCGACCAGCGTCGACAGGATCAGCGGCGAGAGCGTGAAGAACTCGACGCCGCCCGAGCGGACCTGGCTCAGCATGTCGGTGTCGGAGCCGAGCTGGTTGTTCGGGAAGATCTGGATGTCGACCCGGCCCTTGGTCTCTTCCTTGATCTTGGCCACCGCCTCGTTGGCGCGGGTGTTCATCGGGTGCGCGACGGGCAGGTTGTTGGCGTATTTGTAGGTGAACTCGGCGGCCTGGGCATTGGCGCGGCCGATATGGAAGGTGCCGATGGCGGAGGCGGCGGCCGAAGCCTGGAGCAGTGTACGGCGCGAAATGGTCATGAGCGTTTCTCCTCGGGGATTGTCTGGTTTCTTGTTGTGAGCTTCACAGCACCCAGGTCGAGAGCCCGGGCACGAGGGCGATGACGATGAGGCCGACGATCAGGGCGATGAGATAGGGCCAGATCGCGCCCATCGCCTCGTCGGGCGAGACGTTGCCGATCTTGCAGGCGATGTAGAAGCCGATGCCGATCGGCGGCGCCATCAGGCCGATATTCATCGCGGTGACCACGACCATCGAATAGTGCACGTCGTTGATGCCGAGATTCTTGGCGATCGGGAACATCAGCGGCGCCATCAGCACGATCGCCGGCAGGCCTTCCAGCACGCAGCCGAGGATCATGAAGACGACGATGGTCACCGCCATGAAGGTGAGCCAGCCGCCGGGCAGGTTCGCCATGAAGGTGGCGAGGTCGCGGGCGAAGCCGGTCTGGGTCAGCGCCCAGGCCATGGCGAGCGCCGTGCCGAGGATGACGAGGATCGCGCCCGAAAGCGCGGCCGTCTCGACCAGCATCTGGTAGAACTTGCGCGGGCTGATGCCGCCATAGAGCACGATGCCGATGACCAGCGCATACAGCACCGCGATGGTCGAGACCTCGGTCGCGGTCGCGACGCCGCCGCCGACCGCAGCGCGGATGATGAAGGGCAGGACCAGGGCAGGCGCCGCGACGAGCGCGACCTTGCCGATCACTGCGAGCGGGGCACGGCGCACGCCCTTCATGTCTTCCGCTGCCGCCTTCCAGCGGGCGAGGCCGGCAAGCGCGACGAGCAGCACGCCGGCGATGACGAAGCCCGCGTTGAACAGGCCGGCGATCGAGACGCCGGCGACGGAGCCGAGCACGATCAGCACGATCGAGGGCGGCACCGTGTCGGCCATCGCGGCGCCGGTCGAGAGCAGCGCGATCAGGTCCTTGGGCTTGTAGCCGCGCCGCTTCATCTCCGGGAACAGGGCCGGGGCGACGGTCGCCATGTCCGAGACCTTGGAGCCGGAGATGCCGGAGACGAGGTAGAGCGAGCCGAGCAGGACATAGGACATGCCGGCGCGGACATGGCCGAGCAGGGAGGCGAGGAAATCGACGATCGCCTTGCCCATGCCGGTGGCGTCGAGGATGCAGCCGAGCAGCACGAAGATCGGCACGGAGAGCAGGATGAGGCTCGACATGCCCTCGTCCATGCGCCCGATCATCACGATCATCGGGACATTGGTCGAGAAGGCCAGGAAAGCGAGCGTGCCCAGCCCGAAGCAGAAGGCGATCGGAACGCCCGCGACGAGGCAGGCGGCGACGACGCAGACCAGGAAGATCAGGATATTGTAGTAGCCGAGGGTCTTCAGCGTCGGCCCCAGCAGCCAGAAGGCGAGGCCGAGCCCGCCGATGATCAGCGCGGAAGCCGCGATATCCGCCAGATGCCCGGTCTTGAAGGCATAGCGGATCGTCAGAAGCAGCATCAGCACGATGCCGACCGCGATGGCCGAGACCCGCCAGCTGACGGGAATGTTGAGCGCTGCCGAGGTGACGTAGCTCTCTTCCACGGCGTAATCGATCGCCGGGTAGACCATCGCCGCCAGGAAGGCGGCAACCGCCAGCAGCGCGAGCGTCTCGACGAATGCGCGCAGGCGCGGGGGCATCATGCCGACGAAGAGTGTCAGGCGCAGATGTTCGTTGCGGTCGACGGCGATGGCCGCGCCGAGCATGGCGAGCCAGATGAAGGAAATCGAGGCGACTTCGTCGACCCAGACGAAGGGCAGCGAGAAGACATAGCGCGAGATCACGCCGAGCAGCAGAACGCCGATGATGAAGGCGACAAGGGCGGCCGCGACGATCTCGACCGGGCGCATGATGGCGGAGCCGGGGCGCGCGTCCTCGTTCTCGCTCAGGTTCTCAGGGATATGCAGCGTATCGACGACATCGACCATGCGGCGGCCTCAGATGCCGGTCGCCGGGCGCAGCACGCCCGTCATGTGGGATGCCTCGAGGGCCATCGTTCCGTTCCTCCCTTCGCGCCGATCTTGTGGTGTCGTCGGCGTCGATTGTGGTCCACACTGTGAATAGCCGGGCAGCGGGACGGGGCGCAGATTACACGAGGGGGACGGCATTGCAATCCGCAAAGCGCCCATCTACGGTTGGGAGATAAGAATAAGGTCCATATCATGGACCATTTGGAGGAGCGCTTGCCGCAGAATTCCATGGCCGAGGCCGGGCTATCCGGCTCGCAGAGCGTCGACCGTGCTCTGGGCCTGCTCTCGCTGATCGGGCGGGAGCCGGCCGAAGGCCTGCCGCTCGGCGAGATCGTTTCAGGCAGCGGCCTCAACAAGCCGACGACGCGGCGTCTGCTGCTGGCGCTGATGCGGGCCGGCCTCGTCGAGCAGGAGCCGCTGACGCGGCGCTATTGCCTGGGCGAAGAGGCTTTCGTGCTCGGCGTGCTGGCGGCGCGTCGCCACGGCCTGCTCGAACTGGCGATGGACGGCCTGAGGCGGCTTTCGGCCGAGACGCAGGACACGAGCTTCCTGACGGTGCGGCGCGAGAACTACGCGATCTGCCTGCATCGGGAGGAGGGGACCTATCCCGTGCGTACCCATGCGTTGCAGGCCGGCGACCAGCATCCGCTCGGTGTCGGCGCCGGCTCGCTCGCCATGCTGGCGGCGCTGCCCGACGACGATGTGGACCGGGTGATCGCGGCCAACGAGGCCGCGCTGCTGGCGCGTTATCCGGGCTTCGCGCCGGACGCCTTGCGGGTCGATATCGCGGCGACGCGCGAGCGCGGCTTCTCGCTCAATCCCGGCCGGCTCGTCGCCAGCTCATGGGGGATCGGCCGGGCTTTCCGCTATCCGGACGGGCGGGTGGCAGGGGCCCTTTCCATCGCCGCGATCGACAGCCGGATGACGCCTGGCCGGCAGGCGGAGGTCGTGGTGCCGCTGGCTCGCGAGGCCGAGCGGCTGGAAGCGCTGCTCAAGCAGATGTTCATATCCAAACGGGCCGCGCGGCCGATCGTGGCGGCCGCCCAGCGACCCATCGAGACAGGGAGAGCCGCAAAATGAGCTCTGCAACAGCCGCCCCGACCGGGGGCGTCGTGCCGATGACCCGGCGCGTGATGAACCTCGCCCATATCGCGACGCAGAACGCGCGGCGCCTGCCGGCGCACCCCGCCTTCGTCTGGGGTGAGAAGACGCTCGACTGGGCCGAGATCGATGCGCAGGTCTCCGCGCTGGCGGCGGGCCTGCGGGCGCGGGGCATCGGCAAGGGCGACCGCGTGCTCGTCCATTCCAAGAACTGCGACGCGATGTTCGTCTCGATGTTCGCGACCTTTCGGCTCGGCGCCGTCTGGGTGCCGACGAATTTCCGCCTGCTGCCGGACGAGGTCGCCTATCTCGCCACGGCCTCGGGCGCGAAGGGCTTCCTCTGCCATGGCGATTTCCCGGAGCATGCGGCCGCCGTTGCGGCTGCGAGCCCGGCGCCGGAGTTCATCTGGCGGGTCGGGGAGGGGGCGTTCGGCGAGGACGAGGTCGGCGCGGTGATCGCGCGCCATCGCGGCGAGAAGGTCGAGAACACCGCAGTCGAGCATGACGATCCCTGCTGGTTCTTCTTCACCTCCGGCACGACCGGGCGCTCGAAGGCTGCGGTGCTGACCCATGGCCAGATGGGCTTCGTCATCACCAACCATCTCTGCGACCTCGTGCCCGGCTCGACCGAGAAGGATGCCTCGCTGGTGGTGGCGCCGCTCTCGCATGGCGCGGGCGTGCACCAGCTCATGATCTCCGCGCGCGGGGCGACCTCGATCCTGCTGCCGACCGAGCGCTTCGATATCGACGAAGCGTATCGGCTGATCGCGAAGCACTGCATCAGCAACATTTTCACCGTGCCGACGATCCTGAAGATGCTGGTCGAACATCCCGCCGTGGATCAGCACGACCATTCCAGTCTGCGCTACATCATCTATGCGGGCGCGCCGATGTATCGCGAGGACCAGAAGGCGGCGTTGCGGAAGCTCGGTAAGGTGATCGTGCAGTATTTCGGCCTGGGCGAGGTGACCGGCAACATCACCGTGCTGCCGCCGGCCCTGCACGAGGCCGAGGACGGGCCGAATGCGCGCATCGGCACCTGCGGCTTCGAGCGCACGGGCATGCAGGTGCAGATTCAGGACGATCAGGGGAAAGAGGTCGAACCCGGCGTCCAGGGCGAGATCTGCGTGATCGGCCCGGCCGTCTTCGCCGGCTATTACGACAACCCGGAGGCCAACGCGAAATCCTTCCGCAACGGCTGGTTCCGCACGGGCGATCTCGGCCATATGGACGAACAGGGCTTCGTCTACATCACCGGCCGCGCCTCGGACATGTACATCTCCGGCGGCTCGAACATCTATCCGCGCGAGATCGAGGAGAAGATCCTGACGCATCCGGCGATCGCGGAGGTCGCCGTGCTCGGCGTGCCCGATCCGGTCTGGGGCGAGATCGGCATCGCGGTCTGCGTCAACCGGCCGGGCCAGAACGCGACCGAAGCCGAGATCGCCGATTTCCTCGGCCCGAAGATCGCCCGCTACAAGATGCCGAAGCGTTTCCTGTTCTGGGAAGCCCTGCCGAAATCCGGCTATGGCAAGGTGCCGAAGCGCCTCGTCAAGGACGAGCTGGAGAAGCGCGGCGAGCTCGACTTCCTGAAGGGGAAGGCGTCGTGAGGCGCATCCAGCAGCCGGGCACCGGCACGCCCGAGCGCATCCAGTGGGTTGAATGCAGCGGGCGAGCCTTCTCTCTGACGCTGCCGGCGGGTGTGCCGTTGCTGGAGGCGGTCAGGAGTGGCTTCGCGGCCGAGGGTTTCGCTTCGGGCGCTGTGAAGCTTGACGGGCTCAGGCTCGCGCCCTTCGCCTATGTGATGCCGGCGCTATCGAAGACGCCCGAGCATGCGGCCTTCTACAGCGATACGTATCGGCCGGAGGGCGGGGCGCGCATCGAGGTCGGCGCCATGACCTTCGGCCAGCGCGACGGGGCGCCGTTCTTCCATGCCCATGCCTTGTGGGTTGAGGGCTCGGCTAAGCGCAGCGGGGGACATATCCTGCCGGACGAGACGACAATCGCCGAGACGATCACGGTGGAGGCTGTCGGGCTCGACGGCGCAGTCTTCGCCGCCGAGCCGGACAGCGAGACGCATTTCAAGCTGTTCGGGCCGGTGCCGGCGGCTTCCGGCGGCGCCGGAGAAGGGCGTTTCTTCGCGCTGCGGGTGAAGCCGAATGTCGATTTCTGCGGCGCACTGGAAGCGTTCTGCGCTGAGCATGGCATTCGCGAGGCGCTCATCCATGGCGGCGTGGGCTCGACCATCGGCGCGCGGTTCGTCGATGGTGGGGCAGTGGAAAATTTCGCCACGGAGGTCGCGATCACGGCGGGGCGGATCGCTCCCAGCGCCGGCGGCTTTGAGGCGGCGATCGATGTCGCGCTGGTCGACTATAGCGGCGCGCTGGCGAGCGGGCGGTTGAAGCGTGGCGACAACCCGGTGCTGATGACCTTCGAGCTGGTGCTGGAGGCGCGCTGACGCTTTGGGCGTCAACCACCCTGCTGCTTCGCGATCTCCCGGTTGCGCAGGTCCTTGCGCATGATCTTGCCGGTCGCGGTCAATGGCAGCTCCGTCACGAACTCGACCTCGCGCGGGTACTGGTAGGCCGCGAGCCGGTCGCGCACGAAGGCCTGGATTTCGGTCGCCAGCTCCGCCGTCGGCGTCACATCCGGCTTCGGCAGGACGAAGGCCTTGACGATCTCGGTGCGGACGGGATCGGGCACACCGACCACCGCGACCATCAGCACGGCCGGGTGGCGGATGATGCAATCCTCGATATCGCCCGGCCCGATGCGGTAGGAGCCCGAGGAGATGATGTCGTCGTCGCGGCCCTGGAACCAGAAATAGCCCTCCTCGTCGCGGGCGCCGCTATCGCCGGTGACGAGCCAGTCGCCGATGAACTTCGCGGCCGTGGCCTCGGGTTGGTTCCAGTATTCCAGCATCATCACGGGATCGGGCCTGGCGACGGCGATCAGCCCCTGCTCGCCGTCAGGCAATTCACGGCCTTCCGGCGAGATCACCGCGACGCGATGGCCGGGCACGGCGCGGCCCATCGAGCCGGGCTTCACCGGGTAAAGGCCCGCGCAATTGGCGACGAGCAGGTTCGCTTCGGTCTGGCCGTAGAACTCGTTGACCGGGAAACCGAAGGTCTCGCGGCTCCAGTCGAGCATGTCGGCGCCGAGCGTCTCGCCGCCCGTGCCGATCGAGCGCATCGCGTAGCCGAAGCGCCTGGGATTGCCGACCTGCCGCATCAGCTTCAGCGCCGTCGGCGGCAGGAAGGCGTTGCGGACCCTGTGCCGCGCCATCAAAGCGAAGGCGGCCTCGGGATCGAATTTGCGGGCGCGCGAGGCGAGCACCGGCACGCCGCAATAGAGGCTGGGCAGGAGCACGTCGAGCAGGCCGCCGATCCAGGCCCAGTCCGCCGGGGTCCAGAACAGGTCATGCGGTTGCGGGAAGAATTCCTGCGGCATCTGCACGCCGGGCAGATGGCCGAGCAGCACGCGATGGGCATGCAGCGCGCCCTTCGGCTTACCCGTCGTGCCGGAGGTGTAGATGATCACGGCGGGGTCGTCGGCGCGCGTATCGGAGGGGGTGAAGCGGTCGGAGGCCTTCGCCATCTCCGCCTCGAAATCGAGATGGCCGGCGCCGCCGACGACGAAGATCTTGCGCAGATTCGGCAGGGCATCGCGGATCGCCTCGACCTTGCCGATATTCTCGGCGTCGGTGACGAGCACGCTGGCGCCGCTATGGCCAAGCCGGTGCTCCAAAGCCTCGGGGCCGAACAGGATGAAGAGCGGCAGCGCGATGGCGCCCAGCTTGTAGGCGCCGAGATGGGCGATCGCGGTCTGCGGCGATTGCGGCAGCAGGATGCCGACGCGCTCGCCCGGGCCGATGCCGTGAGCGCCGAGCAGATTGGCGAAACGATTCGAGGCGCGGGACAATTCATCGAAGGAGAGCGTCGCGACCTTGCCCCCGTCCTCTTCGAAGATCAGCGCCGGGCGGCCGGAGCCATCCGCATGCGCGTCCGAGCAGGCCGTGCCGATGTTGAAGCGCTCCGGGATGCGCCAGGCGAAGCGACGCAGCGTGTCGTCATAGGTGGTGCCGCGTTCGAGCATGTCGTCATCCGTCTGATGAGGCTGCGACAATAGACCCGCCACCGGGGACGCCTGACAAGCGGTTCGTTCCTTGTGTCATAACTTTTGTTATAACCGGATCGGTGCTATATGGTTCGCACTCGCGATTGCCTCAGAAAGGATTCCGCAATGAATAAGCAGAACCCGCCTGCGACCGAGCGTGGCAGCGAGAACGCCAACGTGCTGCAGATCCGCAAGATCGGCAATTCGCTTGGGGTGATCCTGCCGCGGGATGTTCTCGCGCAGATGAAGCTCTCCGAAGGCGACAAGGTCCATCTGGTCGAACAGGTCGGCGGCGGCTTTCGCTTCGTCAAGCAGAAGCCGGATTTCGACAAGGCGATGGAGGCCGCGCGGCGCGGGATGAAAATCTATCATAACGCGCTGGCGGAACTCGCGAAGTGATTGAGCCGAGCTGGCTCTCGGACGAGATCATTATCGCGATTCACGACGAACAGCTCGCCATTCACGGCGGAGGAGTCGGATTGCGCGATGAAGGGATGCTGGCTTCCGCGCTCGAACGACCGGTCAATAAATGGTCCTATGAAAATGCCGGGCTGCCCGAGCTTGCGGCGGCTTATGCGTTCGGGTTGGCGAAGAACCACCCCTTCATCGACGGCAACAAGCGAACCGCGCTGCTGGCGCTCTACACCTTCCTCTATATCAACGGTGTCGATTTCATCGTTCCTGAGGCTGATGCCGCCGCCGCCATCCTCGCGCTCGCGGCCGGCGAGGTCGACGAGGACGGGCTGACACGCTGGATCCGCGACAACTGGCCGAAGGATATGCCGGCATGACCAAGCCGATCTGGGTCGAGGCCGCGATCAACGGCCCCTGGGGCAAGGAGCGCCAGCCCGGCATCCCAATCAGCATTCCCGATATCGTCGCGGACGGCATCGCCGCCGTGGAGGCGGGCGCGGCGATCGTGCATCTGCATGTCTATGACCTGGCGACCGGCCGGCAGCGGGACGACTGGCAGCTCTATGCGCAGGCGATCGAGGGCATCCGGGCCAAGGTCGACGCCATCGTCTATCCGACCATTCCGATCCTGGGCTCCGGCTATGCCGGCGACATGATCGGGTCGGGCCGCTACACCCATCTCGAAGAGCTGGCCAAGCGCGGACTTACCGAATGGGGCGTGCTCGATCCCGGCTCATGCAACTGGACGACCTTTGCCGGCATCCCGCAGGGCGAGGCCGGTTTCATCTACCAGAACCCCGGCGAGCACATTCGCGAGGGGATGGAGGTGGCCGAGCGCCACAAGGTCCATCCGAGCTATGCGATCTACGAACCGGGCTTCACGCGGCTCGGCGCTGCGCTGGCGAAGGCCTATCCGGGCATGCCGATGCCGATCTACCGGTTGATGTTCTCGGATGCCTTCGCCTGGGGCTTTCCGCCGCGCGAATGGGCGCTGGAGGCCCATCTCAGGCTGCTCGCCGAGGATGCGCCGGAGGCGCCGGTGATGATCGCCGGGCTCGGCGTCGATCTCCGCGATCTCATCGGCCCGGCGGTGGCGCGGGGCGTCCATGTCCGCGGCGGACTGGAGGATGCGCCCTTCGGCTGCGAGAAGACCAATCGTGAATTGATCGCGGACACCGTCCGCCTGGTCGAAGCGGCGGGTGGAAAGCCTGCCAGCGCGGCCGAGGTGCGGGGCTGGCTGGCGCGACAGGCCAAGGGAGAGGCGCTGTGAGCTTGCGCGACAAACTGCTCGAACGGTTCCTGCGCTATGTCGCGATCGAGAGCCAGAGCGACATGAAGGCGACGAGCCTGCCGAGCACGCCGGGCCAGCAGGTTCTGGCGGAACGGCTCGCGGAGGAGCTGCGCGCGCTCGGGCTGGAGAATGTGGTCATCGACGACCACGCCACGGTGACGGCGCTGAAGCGCGGCACCAGGCCCGGCGCGCCGCGCATCGGCTTCATCGCCCATGTCGATACGGTCGATGTCGGCCTGTCGCCGGTGATCAAGCCGCAGGTGCTGCGCTTCACGGGCGAGAATCTCTGCCTCAATGCGGAGAAGGACATCTGGCTGCGCGTCGCCGAGCATCCGGAGATCGCCCCCTACAAGGGCAGCGAGATCGTCTTCAGCGACGGCACCAGCGTGCTCGGCGCCGACAACAAGGCGGCGGTTGCGATCGTCATGACGCTGCTGGCGGAGCTGCGTCCCGAGGACGGGCATGGCGACATCCTCGTCGCCTTCGTGCCGGACGAGGAGATCGGCCTGCGCGGCGCCAAGGCGCTCGATCTCGCCCGGTTCGACTGCGATTTCGCCTATACGATCGACAGCTGCGAGGTCGGCGAGGTCGTCTGGGAGAATTTCAACGCCGCCATGGCCGAGATCGTCTTCACCGGCGTCACCGCCCATCCGATGTCGGCGAAGGGCGTGCTGGTGAACCCGCTGATGATGGCGCAGGACTTCATGGCGGCCTTCGACAGGGCCCAGACGCCGGAACATACCGAGGGGCGCGAGGGCTACACCTGGTTCCTCGAACTCGTCGCCACGCCGGCCGAGGCGGTGCTGCGCGCCAACATCCGCGATTTCGACAAGACATCCTTCGCGGCGCGCAAGCGCCGGATCGGCGAGGTCGCGGCGGAGATCGTCAGGCGCTATCCGACCGGGCGCGTCACCTCGGAGGTGAGTGATGTCTATGGCAATATCGCCGACAGCCTGGGCGAGGACCGGCGCTCGGTCGATCTCCTGATGGCGGCGCTGGCCGAATTGCAGATCGCGCCGAAGCTGATCCCCATGCGGGGCGGCACGGATGGCGCGGCGCTCTCCGCGCGCGGCCTGCCGACGCCGAATTTCTTCACCGGCGCGCATAATTTCCACTCGCGCTTCGAGTTCCTGCCGCTGCCGGCCTTCGAGACCTCCTATGAGGTGGCGCGGCGCATCTGCCTGCTGGCGGGGCAGAACGGGATGGTCGTGTAGGCTACACGGTTGTCATTCCGGGGCGCGCCGAAGGTGCGAACCCGGAACCCACGACTGGGTGGGCGGTTTGCAACAAGGCTTCGAACGTCTCACCCAGTCGTGGTTTCCGGGTTCTTCGCTGCGCGAAGCCCCGGAATGACAAGGAAAGAGCCCAGCGCTGCTTGTCGCATTGGCTTGCGGCGTGCCGGTGCCTACATGAGGTTGGCAGGAACAGCGAAAGCACGATCCGCATGTCCGAACGCGACGCCGAAGCCAACCGATTCTCCGCTCGCGCGGCGCGCTATGCCCGCGTCGGCGCCAATGTCGGTGGCGTGGCGGCCCGGATCGCGGGTGCCCGGCTCTTCGGCGTCGAAGGGCGCGACGCCACCAATGCCGAGGCGCTGGCCAAGGCGCTGGGCGGGCTGAAAGGCCCGATCATGAAGGTGGCGCAGCTCGTCGCCACCATTCCCGATGTCGTGCCGCCGGAATACGCCGCCGAACTGCAGAAGCTGCAATCGCAGGCGCCGCCGATGGGCGCGGCCTTCGTCAAGCGGCGGATGATGGCGGAACTCGGCGCCAGCTGGCGCGAGCGCTTCGGTGAATTCGACCTGAAGCCGGCGGCGGCGGCCTCGCTCGGACAGGTTCATCGCGCGACGACGCTGGATGGCGCGGCGCTCGCCTGCAAGCTGCAATATCCCGACATGGAATCGGCGGTGGAGGCCGATATCGCGCAGCTCGAGGTGCTGTTCTCGCTGCACCGGCGCATGGGCGCGGTGATCGACACCACCGAGATCGCCAAGGAGATCGGCGCGCGCGTCCGCGAGGAACTCGACTACCGGCGCGAGGCCAAGCACGCGGCGCTCTACCAGGCGATCCTGTCGGATACGCCGGAGGTCCGTGTGCCGGCGCTGGAACCATCCCTCTCGACCCGGCGGCTCCTGACCATGCACTGGCTGGAGGGAAGCCCGATCCTCTCGCACAAGCAGGACGGGCAGGCGGTGCGTGACCGCATCTCGACCGCGATGTTCAAGGCGTGGTGGCGCCCGTTCAGCCATCACGGCGTCATCCATGGCGACCCGCATCTCGGGAACTACACGGTGTTCTCGGACGGGGGGGAGCCGCAGGGAATCAACCTGCTCGACTATGGTTGCATCCGCATCTTCCCGGAGAGCTTCGTCGGCGGCGTGGTCGATCTCTACAAGGGCCTGCGCGACGGGGACGAGGCCCGCGTCGTCCATGCCTATGAGACCTGGGGCTTCAAGGGCCTGACCAAGGATCTCGTCGACACCCTGAATATCTGGGCGCGCTTCATCTACGGGCCTTTGCTGGAGGATCGGGTGAGGCGCATCGCCGAGGATGTCAGCCCGGCCGAATACGGCCGCAAGCAGGCTTTCCAGGTGCATCAGGCGCTGAAAGCGCGGGGGCCGGTGACGGTGCCGCGCGAGTTCGTGTTCATGGACCGCGCCGCGATCGGGCTCGGCGGCGTCTTCCTGCATCTCGACGCCGAACTGAACTTCCATCGGCTGTTCGAGGCGGAGATCGACGGATTCTCGGTCGAGCGCGTCGCCGAGCGGCAGGGCGCGGCGCTGCTCGCAGCGGGGCTGCTTCCGGCGGGCTGACGCGCGCGGTGATGCTTCCACGCTTCGCTCCACGGTTGCTGCAAGCTGCCGCGTTGCCCGTGCGTCGCTGGTGCGCTACAGGGCTTGCAGAGACTTCGTCTTTTTCAGGATCGAGACCATGGCCGACCACGCCCATCACGCCGACGCCCCCGCGATGGACTATCCCGAGCATGAGCGGACCTATACCGGCTTCATCCATTTCGCCGAGGTCGGAACGGTCGCCTGCCTCGCCATCGTCGCGGCGCTCGCCGTCGGCGGCACCAAGCATGCCTGGGGCACGGCGCTGATCGGCACGCTGCTCGCCGTTCTCGGCACCGGCGTCGGCATCGCCGCTCCCTCGATCGGCTGGCGCGCGCCGCTGGTCTCGCTCGTCCTGATGCTGCTCGCGCTGCTCCTGCTCTGACCGTTCCTCCGCAAGGCCGCTGCCTGCGGAACGGAAGTGCCCGTCATCGGATTGCTGCAAAGGGCCGGCTTGATCGCCGGCCTTTTCGTTTCCGGACCCTGCGCCGCCCCATGATCCTGCGCCTGCTGAAACTGGTGTTGCTGCTCGGCCTTGCCGGCTATCTCGCCGTGCTCGGCACGCTCTATGTCCGCCAGCGCGACCTCGTGTTTCCGCGCGACCCCGCGAAGCCCGACATCGCATCGGCCGGATTGGCCGCCGCCGAGGAAGTCAGCGTCGCCACGGCCGATGGCGAGCGGCTCGTCGCCTGGGTGGTGCCGCCGCGCGCCGGCAAGCCGGTCCTGCTCTATTTCCATGGCAATGCCGGCAATCTCGGGCGCAGCGGACGGGTCGACCGCTTCCAGGGCCTCACCGAGGACGGCACGGGCCTCTTCGCCGTCAGTTATCGCGGCTATGGCGGTTCTTCCGGCTCGCCCAGCGAGGAAGGGCTGCTGCAGGACGCGCGGGCTGCTTATGGCGCCGCTGCGGAGCGCTTCGGGGCGGGCAAGCTGATCGGATATGGCGAGTCGCTGGGCACCGGCGTGGTGCTCAAGCTTGCGGCCGAGGTGCCGCTGCAGGCGGTGGTGCTGGAGGCGCCCTATCGTTCGACGCTATCGGTGGCGCAGGGCGTCTATCCCTATCTGCCGCTCGGCCTGCTGATGAAGGACCAGTTCCGCTCCGAGGACGTCATTGGCCGGGTCAGGGCGCCGCTGCTGGTGCTGCATGGCGAGCGCGACCAGGTCATTCCCTTCGCGCAGGGGCAGCGGCTCTACGAGCTCGCGCATGCGCCCAAGCGCTTCCTGCGCTTTCCGGCCGGGCGTCACTCGGATCTGCCGCAATACGGCTCGATCGGTGAGATCAGGCGTTTCCTGACGGAGGTTGCGGCCGGCAACCTGGCCGGAACGGAGAGCCGCACGATCGGGGACGGAGCGGGCGTCCGTCCCTGACGCTTGGGAGAAATCGATCAGCTGCGGAAGAAGCCGCCGCCGCCGAGGCGCGAGGATCCGGCGCGGGCGATGGCATTGTTGCTGTCGATGGCGAGCGCGCGCTGATAGGCTTCGGAGGCCTCCGCCTTCTTGCCGAGTTTCTCGAAGGCGAAGCCGCGGCCGGCCCAGGCATCGGCATTGCGGTTGTCTACATTGAGCGCGGCGGTGAAATCCTCCTGCGCGGAATCGTATTTCCCGAGCGCGTTCAGGCTCTGGCCGCGCGCGATATAGGGCGGGGCGGTGTAGGGGTTGCGGTCGATCACCGAGTCGAAATCGGTGACGGCATGCTGGTGCTGGCCTTCCTTCTGGTAGACGAGGCCGCGGGCATGGAAGGCTTCCGCCGATTCGGGATTGAGCCGGATCGCGGTGTTGAGATCGGCCAGCGCCTGCTGGCTGTTGTTCTGCTGGCGCAGCAGGTTGGCGCGCGCGATATAGGCCGGCGCGTAGTTCGGATTGGCCGTGGTGGCGCGGTTGAAATCGGCGAGCGCCGAATCGGCGCGCCCGCTCTGGCGCAGCGCCAGGCCGCGATTCGTATAGGCGGAGGCGAGGTTCGGATCGATCTGGATCGCCTTGGTGAAATCGCCGATCGCATCCGAGAAGCGGCCGACGCGGGCATAGGCCGCGCCGCGCGTGTTGTAGGCGCCGGGGTCGTTCGGATTGCGCGAGATGACCTCGCTGAGCGAGCCGATATTGACGCTGGCATCGGCGCTGTCGCGCGTGTCGAGCTCGGCGACGGCGGGCTGGGAGCCAAGATTGGAGACCGTGTCGCAACCTGCGAGCGCCAGCGCCATGCCGGCTGCGGCCAACCAGTAACTGCCTCGGATCATGCTCTGCCTCATCGGTTTCGTGCTTCGCCTGCCGCGATGCCCCCGTCCCCGGAGATGGCCGGCTGAGCGGCCCGTCGCGGCTTGATCGCGCTCCCCAACCGACAGCGCCCCTGCCGGAGAAAACGCCCGAAACCCGCCAAAACTTGGTTAACGTCGCTGAAAAGACAACGCGCCCGGAGCGGGCTCCAGGCGCGAATCGCTATCGGCCCTGTCGTGGCTGCCCCGAACAGGGCAGCCCGAGGGTCTCAGGGGCGCTTGGGCTTCACCGGCGCGGGCAGAAGGCCCTCGCGCTGGAGCTTCTTGCGCTGGAGCTTGCGGGCGCGGCGGACGGCCTCGGCCGACTCGCGAGCGCGCTTCTCGGAAGGCTTCTCGTAGTGACCACGAAGCTTCATCTCACGGAAGATGCCCTCGCGCTGCATCTTCTTCTTGAGGGCGCGGAGCGCCTGATCGACATTGTTGTCGCGAACGAGAACCTGCACGTGAAACGTCCGTCCTTAGCGGGTTGATCCAGAAATTGGGGCCGGCGGTAAGGCAGAGCCCACCGCGCGAAGATGGGTGCCGATAGCAGAATTCATTTCGCCTGTCCACGCCGCGATCCCTTGAAAATGCGGGGCCGCATGCAGTTCGGACATGAGGGCGGGCCGGGCGGTCAAGCGCGCTCGTCTGTGACGCGGGTGACATGGCCCATCTTGCGACCGGGGCGGGCGTCGCGCTTGCCATAGAGGTGCAGATGCGCGCCGGGCTCGGCCAGCAATTCGCGCCAGCGCAGGGCGCTCGCGCCGATCAGGTTCTCCATCTCGACGTGGCCGCGCCGGGCAGTGGAGCCGAGCGGGAAGCCGCAGACGGCGCGGATATGCTGGTGGAACTGCGAGGTCTCGGCGCCTTCGCTGGTCCAGTGTCCGGAATTATGGACGCGCGGGGCGATCTCGTTGACGACGACACGCTCGGCGAGGCCGCCCTCGGCCTCCAGCACGAACATCTCGACGGCGAAGACGCCGACATAGCCGAGCGCATCGCCGATGCGACGGGCTGCATCGATCGCTTGCAGGGACGCGCCCTCCGAGAGATTCGCGGGAATGCGGGTGTAGGCGAGGATATGGTCGCGGTGCTCGTTCTCGCAGACGTCGAAGGCGGCGAAGGAGCCGTCCAGACCGCGCGCGGCAATGACCGAGACCTCGCGCACGAAGGAGACGAAGCCTTCGAGGATCGCCGGAAAGCGCCCGATCGCCTCATGCGCCTCGGCGAGGTCGCTGCCCGGCGCGATCTTGACCTGGCCCTTGCCGTCATAGCCGAAGCGGCGGGTCTTCAGCACCGAAGGACGACCGAGTTCGGCGGCAGCGGTTTCGAGATCGGCCAGCGTATCGACGGCCCGGAACGGTGCCACGGCGAGGCCGAGCTCGGAGACGAAGCGCTTCTCGCTGAGCCGGTCCTGCGTCACCGCCAGGGCGCGGGCACCCGGATGGAGCGGTACGCGGGCGGCTAGGAAGGCAGCGGTCGCGGCCGGGACGTTCTCGAATTCATAGGTCACGACATCGACGGCATCGGCGAAGCGGGCCAGCGCCTCCTCGTCCTCGTATTCTGCGACGGTGTGGCGCGCCGCGACGTCGAAGGCGGGACTGTCGGCCTCGGGTGCGAAGACATGGCAGCGGATGCCGAGATCGGCGGCGGCGAGTGCCATCATCCGGGCAAGCTGGCCACCGCCGAGGATGCCGAGCATGGCGCCGGGCGCGAGGCCGGTCGGAACGGGCGCGCTCATGCCTCGTCCCGGTTGGGGCGTTCGGCGATGCCGGCGCTCTGGCGGGCGCGGTAGGCGTCGAGCCGCTCGGCGAGGGCGCTGTCCGAGAGCGCGAGCACCGCGGCGGCGAGGAGGGCGGCGTTGACCGCGCCGGCTCGGCCGATGGCGAGCGTGCCGACCGGGATGCCGGCCGGCATCTGCACGATCGAGAGCAGGCTGTCCTGGCCCGACAGGGCCTTGGATTCGACGGGGACGCCGAAGACAGGGAGAGGCGTCAGCGAGGCCGTCATGCCCGGCAGGTGAGCCGCGCCGCCGGCCCCGGCGATGACCACCTTGAAGCCCTCGGCCTTGGCACCCTTGGCGAAGTCGAAGAGCCGGTCCGGCGTGCGGTGAGCCGAAACGATGCGGGCGTCATAGGGGATGGCGAGCGCTTCGAGCGCCTCGGCCGCATGACGCATCGTCGCCCAGTCGGACTGGCTGCCCATGATGATGGCGACGGGGGGGCTGCTGGCTGCCATGGAATGCGCTCGGGCTCGGCTCCGGAAGCGCGCGATCTAGACCGGTAGGCGCCGGGTAAGCAAGGGCGAATCGGCGTCAGGGCGCCGGAAAGCGCTCGCGTCAGGCGATGATGTCGGGCGTCAGCGCGTCCTCGATCTGGGAGATGCGGTCCTTGAGGTAGAGCTTGCGCTTCTTCAGGCGCTGGACCTGGACCTGATTGATCGAGCCCACGCGCTCCAGCGCGTCGATGGCGCTGTCGAGATCGCGATGCTCCTCGCGCAGCCGCGCGAGTTCGGAGGTGAAGGTCTCGACCTCTTCAGGGCTGAGCTCGAATCCCATGGGCATCTCATCATCGCCTTGATCGGGGGCGACTATGCGCGTGCCGCCCCGGGTCCCGCAAGTGCGGGCGAGGGGCTGCAGGCGTGGGGAAGCCATCTATTCACGGCTTTCCGGAAACGGACCGGTCACGATCACAGAATCTCATGAATGCCGTGTGACGGCACGGGGAAGACGTGAAGCCGGCTCTATGCCAGATTGGTTGAGTCAACCGCTCATCAGGAGGATCCAGATGTCGTTGCAGACCCGTCTTGCGGAACTCGAGCGCAAGCACCGTCAACTCGAGGACGCCATCGCCCAGGCTGTGGCGAGCCCGTCGTCGAGTGACCTCAGCCTCGCAGAGCTGAAGCGGAAGAAATTGCAACTGAAGGATGAGATCGAACGCGTACGGATGACCATTCCGGAGCGAACCTTGCATTGAGCCGGCGGGCCGAATGGCCCGTTGAATGCGATGAAGATGCGGATGAACCGGCCCGAAAGGGCCGGTTTTTCGTTGGCGGGAGCACCGTCAACGGAATGACACAAAGCGGCGGGAACTTCTGTCGCGATGACCCGTTGAAGGCGGGCGCGCATCGCGAGGGGAGGCAGCCATGGGCATCGTCTGGACCATCATCATCGGTTTCATCGCCGGCGTCGTCGCCAAGTTCATCATGCCCGGCTCGAACGAGCCTGCCGGCTTCGTGCTGACGACGATCCTCGGCATCATCGGCGCCTTCGTCGCGACCTATCTCGGCCAATCGCTCGGCTGGTACGCGCCGGGGCAGGGCGCCGGGCTGGTCGGCGCCGTCGTCGGCGCCATCATCGTGCTGGTCGTCTGGGGCGCGATCAGCGGCCGCAATCGAGCGGTCTGAGTTCGACCTTCCTTTCCCAAACGGAGTAAGCGCCGTGAGTGACGACAACAGCAGCAGCGGTTTCCCGTCCCTGACCGCCCTTCTCGGGCTCGTCGCGGTCGCCGGTTACCAGAATCGCGACAAGATCGCGGAATGGCTCGGCGGGCGCGGCCAGCCGGAGCCGGGGCAGGTTTCGGCGCCGCAACCGGGCCAGGCCGGAGCCGCTCCGCAGGGTGACGGCGGCGGGCTTCTCGGCAGCCTCGGCGGCCTGCTTGGTGCCGGCGGCATCGGTGGCGTGCTGAATGGCGGGCTCGGTGAGCTTTCCGACCGCTTCAGGCAGGCCGGGCAGGGCGAGAAGGTCGATTCCTGGGTGCAGCACGGCCCCAATCAGGATGTCGCGCCCAACGACCTCGAACAGGCGCTGGGCCCGCAGGTGATCGACGCGATCGCACGCCGCACCGGCCTCTCGCGGGACGAATTGCTGGACCGACTCTCGCAGGTTCTGCCGGAAGCGGTCGACCGCTTCACGCCGAACGGGCGGATCGATCGCGCCGGGGCCTGAGGCTCGACCTCCGTCAAAGGCGTCGTCGTGGTCGGGCTTGTCCCGACCATCCACGTCTTAACGGGCGAAAGTCGTGTTCAAGACGTGGATGCTCGCCCCAAGGGCGAGCATGACGGATCAGGAGCGCTGTTGCCGAGCGTTCTGCGTTACAACGCCCGCGCCATCTCGCGCAGGCGGAATTTCTGGATCTTGCCGGTCGAGGTCTTCGGCACCTCGGCGAAGACGATGGTGCGCGGGCATTTGAACGAGGCGAGATGTTCGCGGCACCAGGCGATGATCTCGGCCTCCGTCGCGGTCTTGCCGGGCTTCAGTTCGATGAAGGCGCAAGGCGTCTCGCCCCATTTCTCGTCGGGGCGGGCGACCACGGCGGCGGCCTGCACGGCCGGATGCTTGTAGAGCGCGTCCTCGACCTCGATCGAGGAGATGTTCTCGCCGCCGGAGATGATGATGTCCTTCGAGCGGTCCTTGAGCTGGATATAGCCGTCCGGATAGCGCACGCCGAGATCGCCGGTATGGAACCAGCCGCCGGCGAAGGCGGCTTCAGTCGATTTCCGATTGCCGAGATAGCCCTTCATCACGACATTGCCGCGCATCATCACCTCGCCGAGCGTCTGCCCGTCGCGCGGGACCGGCTGCATCGTCTCGGGATCGAGCACGTCGAGCCCTTCGAGCGCCGGATAGCGCACGCCCTGGCGGGCCTTCTTGGCGGCCTGCTCGGCCGGCGAGAGGGCGTTCCAGTCATCGTTCCAGTCATTGACGACGGAGGGGCCGTAGCACTCGGTCAGCCCGTAGAGATGCGTCACCTCGAAACCGGCCTGCTTCATGCCGGCGAGCACAGCTTCCGGCGGCGGGGCGGCGGCGGTGAAGAACGAGACCGTCTGCGGGAAGTCGCGGCGCTCCTCGGGCGTCGCGTTGAGCAGCGTCGACATCACGATCGGCGCGCCGCAGAGATGGGTGACGCCATGGTCGGCGAGCGCATCGTACATCGCCTTGGCGCGGACCTGGCGCAGGCAGACATGGGTGCCGGCGACGATCGAGATCGTCCAGGGGAAGCACCAGCCGTTGCAGTGGAACATCGGCAGCGTCCAGAGATAGACGGGGTGCCGGCCCATATTGCCGGTGATGACGTTCGAGGTCGCCAGCAGGTTGGCGCCGCGATGGTGATAGACCACGCCCTTGGGATCGCCGGTGGTGCCGGAGGTGTAGTTCAGCGCGATGGCGTCCCACTCGTCTCCCGGCATCAGCCAGTCGAATTCCGGGTCTCCCGAAGCAATGAGCTCCTCGTACTCGACGTCGCCGAGCCGCTCTCCGGGGCCGTCATAGACGGGGTCGTCATAGTCGATGACGATCGGCTTGGCCTTGCAGAGCGCGAGCGCCGCCTTGATCGTCCCGGAGAACTCGCGGTCGGTGATCAGCACCTTCGCCGCTCCGTGGTCGAGCGAGAAGGCGATGATCGCCGCGTCGAGCCGGGTGTTCAGCGTGTTCAGCACGGCGCCGGCCATCGGCACCCCGTAATGGCATTCGAGCATGGCTGGCGTGTTCGGCAGCATGGCCGCGACGGTGTCGTTCTTGCCGATGCCATGCTTCGCCAGCGCCGAGGCGAGGCGGCGCGAGCGGGCGTAGAATTCCGCATAGGAACGGCGCAGCGGTCCGTGAATGATCGCGGTGCGGCCGGGGAAGACCGAGGCCGCGCGCTCGAGGAAGGCGAGCGGCGTCAGCGGCTGGTAATTCGCCGGGTTGCGGTCGAGATCGGTGTCATAGGCCGAACGGGTCATCGGGAGCCTTCCTCGCAAGCGCCGGAAGCCTTAGCGGCTGGCGCGCTCGCAGGTAATCCATCCCTTTTTCCGATGCGGCGCAATCGCGCGGATGGGGCTCAGCCCAGAAGATGCAGGCCTTGCACGCCGTCATAGACAAGCTTGGCGCCGACCAGCAGCAAGAGCCAGTAGATGATGCCGTAGAAGCGTTCGGGCGGCACGCGCCGGATCAGCCAGACCCCGGCGAAGGTCGCGGCGACCGCGAAGGGCAGCAGTGCGGCGGAGGCCAGAAGGTTCTGGCCGTTGAGCTGGCCGAGCGCGAGATAGGGCACGAGCTTGACCAGATTCATCGCCGCGAAGAAGACCGCGCCGGTGCCGACGAAGACGGCGGGCTTCAGCTTCTGCGGCATGACGTAGATCTGGAAGGGCGGACCGCCGGCATGGGCGACCATGCTGGTGAAGCCGCAGAAGAAGCCCCAGAGGCTGCCGGCGCTCCAGTTCGCCTGCGTAGCGACCGTGGGCTTTTTTCCGTCGCTGAGCATGCGGCGCAAGGCGAAGCCGACCGAGATCAGGCCGACGGCGAGCACGACCGCCGCATCCGAGACCTTCGCTGCCAGGAGATAGCCGACGAGGATGCCGAGCAGGGCACCCGGCGCCAGCGTCGCGAGATTGCGGCGGTCGAAATCGCGCCGGTAGGACCAGACCGAGACGACATCCTGCGCGATCAGGAGCGGCAGCATGATCGCGGCGGCCGTCACCGGCGAGACGACCAGTGCCATCAGCGGCAGGGAGAGCAGGCCGATGCCCGAGAAGCCGCCCTTGGCCAGTCCGGTCAGGACGACGGCCGGCACCATGGCGGCGAAGAAGAGCAGGTCGAAGGGCATGTGGTACTGCGTCGCAGGGCCGGAGAAATACGGGTCGGGATCGGCGAAAGTCTTAAGGCGGCGCGCTTGCGCTGGGCGCGGGGAAGAGCGCAGGGTTCGCGCAAAACCAGCCCCGCCATCGCCGGCTCGCTCACGGGGCTTTAGGCTGAAACCCGGCGCAGAGGAACGCTTCCGATGAATGGCTCCCATGCGGCGCCCGCCCGCTCCGAAGGCTATCGCGAGGTCTACGCAAGCTGGCAGTCCGATCCGGATGCCTATTGGCTCGACATGGCCAGGGCGATCGACTGGATCAAGCCGCCCGAGAAGGCCTTCGATCCGGGGGCCGGCATCTATGGCCGCTGGTTCCCGGATGCGACCTGCAACACCTGCTTCAACGCGCTCGACCGGCATGTGCGCGACGGGCGCGGAGAGCAGGTCGCGCTGATCCATGACAGTCCGGTCACCGGCACGAAGACGCGCTACACTTACGCGCAGATGCTGGAGGAGGTCGCGACCCTGGCCGCTGTCCTGCAGGATCTCGGCGTCGCCAAGGGCGACCGCGTCATCATCTATATGCCGATGGTGCCGGAGGCGGCCTTTGCCATGCTGGCCTGCGCGCGGATCGGTGCCGTGCATTCGGTGGTGTTCGGCGGCTTCGCGGCCAAGGAACTGGCGACGCGTATCGACGATGCCGAGCCCAAGGTCATCCTGACCGCGACCTGCGGCATCGAGCCGACGCGCGTGGTCGAATACAAGCCCTTGCTCGATGGCGCGATCGAGATGGCCAGGCACAAGCCACAGGCTTGCGTCGTGCTGCAGCGCCCGCAGGCCGACGCTTCGATGCATGTGACCCGCGACAAGAACTGGCGCACGCTGGTTGCCGCCGCGAAGGCGGCTGGTCGCAAGGCCGATTGCGTCGAGGTCGCGGCGACGGACCCGCTCTACATCCTCTACACCTCCGGCACGACGGGGCGGCCCAAGGGGGTGGTCCGCGACAATGGCGGCCACATGGTCGTGCTCAAGGCGACGATGGATCAGCTTTTCGATGTCGGGCCGGGCGAGGTGATGTTCTGCGCCTCCGATGTCGGCTGGGTCGTCGGCCACGGCTATATCGTCTACGCGCCCTTGATCCAGGGCGCGACCAGCGTGCTCTACGAGGGCAAGCCGGTCGGCACGCCCGATCCCGGGGCGTTCTGGCGGGTGATCGCCGAACATGGCGTCAAGGTGCTGTTCACGGCGCCGACCGCCTTCCGCGCCATCCGCAAGGAGGACCCCGAGGGCAAGCATCTCGCCGGACACGACCTCTCGCGCTTCAGGGCGCTGTTCCTCGCCGGCGAGCGGGCCGATCCCGAGACGCTGAAATGGGCGGAGGAGATGCTCAAGGTCCCCGTGATCGACCATTGGTGGCAGACCGAGAGCGGTTCGCCGATCGTCGGCGATCCCATGGGGCTTGGCCTGCTTCCGGTGAAGCACGGCTCGCCGACGGTGCCGTTGCCGGGCTGGGACGTGCAGTGCCTCGACGAGGGCGGGCGGCCGGTCGAGGCCGGCAAGATGGGCGCGATCGTGCTGAAATTGCCCTTGCCGCCGGGTGCACTGCCGACGCTGTGGAACGACGATGCGCGCTTCAAGGAGGCCTATCTCGCGACCTATCCGGGCTATTACAACACCTCGGATGCCGGCTTCATCGATGCGGACGGCTATGTCTTCATCATGGGCCGCACCGATGACATCATCAATGTCGCCGGCCACCGGCTCTCGACCGGCGGCATGGAAGAGGTGCTGGCGGCGCATCCGGCCGTGGCGGAATGCGCGGTCGTCGGCATCCGCGACGCGCTCAAGGGCGAGCAGCCCTGCGGCTTCGTCGTGCTGAAGGCGGGCGCGACCGTGACGCCCGAGCAGGTCGAGAAGGAGCTGGTCGCGCTGGTGCGCGAGCGCATCGGGCCGGTGGCGGCGTTCAAGCTGGCGCTGACGGTCGCCCGGCTGCCGAAGACGCGCTCCGGCAAGATTCTCAGGGCGACGATGAAGAAGATCGCCGATGGCGAGGATTACGCCGTGCCGGCGACGATCGAGGATATCGCGGTGCTCGGCGAGATCGGCACGGCGCTGAAGGGCAGGGGAATCGGGTAGGCGATAGTGCCTACCGCGTCATGCTCGCCCTTGTGGCGAGCATCCATGTCTTGAACACGATCTTCGACCAGCGAAGACGTGGATGGTCGGGACAAGCCCGACCATGACGGCTGAGCCGGAGCCTAAGCTCAGCCCTCGTCGTCCTCGTCTTCGGCCGGGCGCTTGAGCTGTTTCAGCTTGGCGAAGACCGAATCGACGTCGATCGCGGCCTCTTCCTCGCGCTTCGGCCGGCTCATGTCGGCGAAGGGCTGGCTCTCGCTGCGCGCGGGCTCCGGAGCGATCGCCTCTTCCACCGTGAGCAGGGTCGAGCCGGCTTCGGCCAGGGCGGCCGGACGGTCCTTGGCGGCGCGCCCGACTTCGAAATCGAGGTCGATCTGCGAGCACAGGCCGAGGCTGACCGGGTCGATCGGGGTGAGCTGCTGGGCGTTCCAGTGCGTCCGGTCGCGGATCTGCGCGATGGTCGACTTGGTCGTGCCGATCAGGCGGATGATCTGCGCGTCCTTGAGCTCGGGATGGTTGCGCAGCAACCAGAGGATGGCGTTCGGGCGGTCCTGGCGCTTCGAGACCGGGGTGTAGCGCGGGCCCTTGGTGCGTTTGATCTCCGGCACCTTCACCTTGCGCTCGGCGAGCTTGAGGTGATGGTTCGGGTTCTTGGCGGCGCGCTCCAGCTCCTCGCGGGTGAGCTGGCCGGAGGTGATCGGGTCGAGGCCCTTGATGCCGGCGGCGACTTCGCCATCCGCGATGCCGCGCACCTCGAGCGGGTGCAGCTTGCAGAACTCGGCGATCTGCTCGAACGTCAGCGAGGTGTTCTCGACCAGCCAGACCGCGGTGGCCTTGGGCATCAGCGGGGTTTGTGACACGGGACGGTCTCCTGTTCGCCTTCGCGCCGCCGCTCGCAGGGGCTCCAAAAGGCAGGGTCGCGGACAATAGCTCTCATGCGCCGACCGGCCTCCCCGGCCGGCCATCCAAATCATCGACGATGAGCAGGATGGCGCGCCTTATAGGCGAGGGCGGGACCAGTGTCCATGAAAAGCGTGTGATCGAAGCCGGTCAGACCGTCAGTACGATCTTGCCGATATGGGCGCTCGACTCCATCAGGCGATGGGCCTCCGCGGCCTGCGCCAGCGGGAAGGTCGCGTGGATCAGCGGCTTGCAGCGCCCGGCCTCCAGCAGCGGCCAGACCTTGGCGTGCAGCTCCGCGGCGATGGCCGCTTTCTCCGGCACGGTGCGGGGGCGGAGCGTCGAGCCGGTATGGGTCAAACGTTTCAGCATCAGGCGGCTGAAATTGACGGTGGCCTTGGGGCCGTTGAGGAAGGCGATCTGGACGATGCGGCCCTGATCGGCGGCCAGCTCGTAATTGCGGTCGATATAGTCGCCGCCGACCATGTCGAGGATCAGGTCGGTGCCGCGCCCGCCGGTCACGGCCTTGCCCGCCGCGACAAAATCCTCGGTGCGGTAGTTGATGGCGTGGTCGGCGCCGAGCTCCAGGCAGGCGGCACATTTGTCGTCCGAGCCGGCGGTCGCGATGACGGTCGCGCCGAAGGCCTTGGCGAGCTGGATCGCCGTGGTGCCGATGCCCGACGAGCCGCCATGGACGAGGAAGCTCTCGCCGGCCTGCAGGCGGCCGCGCTGGAAGACATTGGTCCAGACGGTGAAGAAGGTCTCGGGGATCGCGCCGGCCTCGGTCAGCGTCAGGCCCTTGGGGGCGGGCAGGGCGTTGCTCTCGTCGACCACGGCATATTCGGCATAGCCGCCGCCGGCGACGAGGGCGCAGACGATGGCGCCGATCGCGAAGCGGCTGGCGCCTTCGCCCTGCGCCACCACCGTGCCGGCGAACTCGAGGCCGGGGATATCGGAGGCTCCGGGCGGGGGATTGTAGCCGCCCTGGCGCTGCAGGACGTCGGGGCGGTTGACGCCGGCAGCGGCGATGGCGACGAGGATCTGGCCGGGGCCGGGCTTCGGCACCGGCCGTGTTTCCGGCCTGAGGACCTCAGGGCCGCCGGGCGCCGCCATGCCGATCGCCGTCATCGTCTCGGGAAGGGTGGTCATGCGTCTCGTCCTCGATTGGTGCGTCGCAGCGTGACTGCGGTCGAAACTTGGTTTTGCCTGGAGCATCGCTCTCAGCGAAAAACCGGTTCCCACTTTTTCGCGCGATGCTCTAGCGTGCCGCGCGCAGTTTGAGCAGATGCGAGGCCGCCATGTCGATATTCCCGGAGGACGATCGCCCCAAGCCGAAGAGCGTGCATGAGATCGGGCAGGACCTGTCGATGCTGTCCCTGGCCGAGATCGACGAGCGCATCGCCGCGCTCAAGACCGAGATCGAAAGGCTGATCGAGACCCGGGCGCGCAAGGATGCCTCGCGCTCCGCGGCGGACGCGTTCTTCCGGAAGCCCGCCTGAAAAAGCGTCAAAAAGAAACGCCCGTTTACCGGGCGTTAATGATTCCAAAGTATGAATCGCATCATCCAGTTTGTCTGGATGTCGAGTGGCTCCTGCCCACTCTGTTTGACGCCTCCCTGTTGACCTTCGAGCCGCCTTTGGCGGCTCTTTTTTTGTCCGCACGTTCCCTTGCGTCCGGCAGGTCGCGTTGTCCCTGTGGACTCGCCTGCCTTGTTGTCGCCACAGCGGTTTAGCCTCGTTAAGGTTAACGGCACCTTACCGGCGCTGGAAACCATGATCGGCGCTATCCTTGCGACATCGGCTACAACATCCGTGACGCGTTCCAGAGGCGCACGGGTTTGTGCCGATGGGAGACACCAATGAACGACGCCCAGTTGCTCGATCCGCAGACGGAAGAGGGCGCGATTTCCTTCGCTCGGGGTTTCGTGCGCTCCGATGCCTTCATGCTGCTGTTTCGCGAGGGGATGGGACTGGTCGAGCAGACCGCCGGCTATCTCGACGGGGACGGGCGCAAGGACGCCGCTGCCCTGCCGCGCGAGGCCTCGCTGACCTACGCCACCGAAAGCATGCGCCTGACGACGCGGCTGATGCAGATTGCCTCCTGGCTCCTCGTGCAGCGAGCCGTGGCGGAAGGAGAACTGACCGTCGAGCAGGCTCGCACCGAGCATAACAAGGTCAAGATCGGTGACCCGATGGCGCCGCCGGCCGAGCATGTCGTGGCACAGCTGCCGGAGCGGCTGCGCGACCTGATGGCGCATTCCTTCCGCCTGCAGGAGCGCATCCGCCATCTCGAAGGCCAGATGACCGGCGCTGCGCCCATCCGCGCGCATGTGAACCCCGTGCTCACCCAGCTCGCGAGCCTCGAGGCCCGGCTGGGCTTCGGGCGCTGATTTTCTGTCGAGCCGCGGCGTCCTCCCGGGCTTGATCCGGGATCCATCGTAGAGCTCCGGAGCCTTACGATGGATCCCGGATCTGCGCGGCTTTGCCGCTTGTCCGGGATGACGACGGAGGCTGGAGGAGGGTGCTTCGCCCAACTGGGGCGAGGATCCAAAACAAAAAAACCCGGCCGCGAGGCCGGGTTTTTTGTTCGAGATCAATGACGGCGGCGCCGGAGCGCCGCAGCATCACTTCTTGCCGATGGCGCCGATGCCGCTGAAGCGCGAGTTGAAGCGCGAGACGCGGCCGCCGCGGTCCAGCATGTGCTGGGTGCCGCCGGTCCAGGCCGGGTGGGTCTTGGGGTCGATGTCAAGGTTCAGCGTGTCGCCTTCCTTGCCGTAGGTCGAGCGGGTGGCATATTCGGTGCCATCGGTCATGACGACCTTGATGGTGTGGTAATCGGGGTGGATGCCGGCCTTGGCCATGACGAAATCCTCGGAGCTACAAAAACGGGCGCATCGACAAGCAGGCGAGCCTGCCCGGCCCGTCGAAAGAATTCGGATGAGCCTGTCGTGAAGTCGCGTGCACATATCGCAGCCGGCGCCGCAGCGCAAGCACAACGCGCTTTCGGGGGCTCCCCTGCGGCGTTGCGTCGTTTGCCAATCCGGCCATGATCGGCTTCACGAAGGCAAGATTGAGATTGGTCGAAAGAGCGCGCGCGACGCGTGCGCGAGAAGCAGGAGTTCCGGCGCGTGGCCGAAGCTGAGAATAACGCCAAGAAGGCCCGGCCCGATTTCCGCTCGCTGGCGACCTTCTGGCCCTATGCGCGGGCGCAGAAGCGCCGGATCGCGTTTGCGCTGGTCGCGCTGATCGTCGCGTCGCTCGCGACCCTGGCGCTGCCGCTGGCGGTTCGCCGCGTCATCGATGTCGGCTTCGCCGGCGGTGAGCGGCAGCTCGCCGACAGCTATTTCATCCTCCTGATCGGCGTGGTCGCCGTGCTCGCGCTGGCGAGCTCGGCGCGGTTCTATTTGGTGATGACGGTGGGCGAGCGCATCGTCGCCTCGCTGCGCGCCGATGTCTTCCGTCACCTGACGCGGCTGGAGCCGGCCTTCTTCGATTCGAGTCGGGCGGGCGACCTCGTCTCGCGGCTCACCGCCGACACCACGCAGATCAAGTCGACCTTCGCCTCGACCGCCTCGATCGCGCTGCGCAACGCCATCATGGCGCTGGGCGCGCTCGGGATGATGGTGGCGACCAGCCCGCGGCTGTCCGCGATCGTCATCGGCGTCATCCCGCTGATCGTGATTCCGCTGGTCCTGTCCGGCCGCTCGGTCAGACGGCGCTCGCGGGCGGCGCAGGACCGGCTGGCGGATGCCTCCGCCTTCGCGGCCGAGGCTGTCGGCGCGGTCCGCACGATGCAGTCCTTCGGTGCCGCGCGCCAGACCTCGGCGCGGTTCGAGGCGGCCTCGGACGACGCTTACGGCGCCTCGCGCGAGGCGAGCGCATCGCGCGCGCTGCTTTCCGGCGTCGCGATCTTCCTGGTCAGCGCCAGCGTGGTCTGCGTGCTCTGGGTCGGCGCGACCGAAGTCTTCGACGGGCGCATGAGCGGCGGACGGCTGTCGCAGTTCATCCTCTATGCGGTGTTGGCAGCAAGCTCGCTCGGCCAGCTCTCCGAGGTCTATGGCGATATCAGTGCCGCCGCCGGCGCCTCCAGCCGGCTCGGCGAGATCCTGGCGCTGAAGCCGGCCATCGCCGCGCCGCCGCACCCCAAGCCGATGCCGGCGCCCTCGCTCGGCGAGCTCGCCTTCGAGAACGTTTCCTTCAGCTATCCCGGCCGCGTCGGTCCGGCTCTGTCGGATCTCAGCTTCTCGGTTCGGCCGGGCGAGCGGATCGCGCTGGTCGGCCCGTCCGGCGCCGGCAAGAGCACGGTGCTGCAACTGGCGCTGCGCTTCTACGATCCGCAGGACGGGCGCGTCGTCGTCGACGGTGTCGCGGGGCCCGAGGCCGATCCGGAGGTCTGGCGCGAGCGTTTCGCACTGGTGCCGCAGGAGCCGACGGTGTTCGGCGTCTCGGTGCGCGACAACATCGCCTATGGCCGGCCTGACGCCTCGCAGGAGGAGGTCGAGGCTGCGGCGAAGCTCGCGGCGGCGGACGAGTTCATCCGCGCTCTCCCTGATGGCTACGAGACGGTTGTCGGCGAGCGCGGCGTGACGCTCTCGGGCGGGCAGCGCCAGCGCCTCGCCATCGCGCGGGCGATCCTGAAGGACGCGCCGATCCTGCTGCTCGACGAAGCCACCTCGGCGCTCGATTCCGAGAGCGAGCGGGCGGTGCAGGATGCGCTCGACCGCCTGATGCAGGGCCGGACCACGCTGGTGGTGGCGCATCGGTTGGCGACCATCCTCTCGGCTGACCGCATCCTCGTCATGGAGGACGGGCGCATCGTCGAGGAGGGCAGCCATGCCGAGCTCAAGGCGCGCGGCGGGCTCTATGCGCGGCTGGCGGCGCTGCAGTTCGGGCTGGAGGCGGCGTAGGGGCCGCTCGGGAACCTCAGCGTCATTCCGGGGCGCTCCAAAGGAGCGAGCCCGGAACCCATGAATACGCCGCCCCCGTCATGGTCGGGCTTGTCCCGACCATCCACGTCTTCGCTCGTCGAGCGCCGTGTTCAAGACGTGGATGCTCGCCACAAGGGCGAGCATGACGGACTGAAGCCTCGTCGTGTTCATGGGTTCCGGGCTCTTCGCTGACGCGAAGCCCCGGAATGACGGTGAGGTTTCCGACGCATGCGGAGCGCCTACCGCTCGGTGATCTTGAACTCGATGCGGCGGTTGCGACGGTGGGCCTCGTCGGTATTGGCGACGTCGAGCGGCTGATACTCGCCGAAGCCGGTCGCCGCGACGCGGTCGGTCGGCAGGCCGCGCGAGATCAGGTACTCGACGACGGCGATGGCGCGCGCCGATGAGAGATACCAGTTCGACGGGAACTGGGCCGACTTGATCGGGTGGTTGTCGGTATGGCCGTCGACACGCAGGATCCAGGGCAGGTCGGGCGGCATCTCGTTGCCGAGGTCGAGCAGGATGGTGGCGAGCTTGTCGAGCTCGCCCTTCCCCTCGGGCTTCAGCACGGCCTGGCCGGCGTCGAAGAAGACTTCGGACTGAAAGACGAAGCGGTCGCCGACGACGCGGATGTCGGGCCGCGTGCCAAGCACCTGGCGCAGGCGGCCGAAGAAGTCCGAGCGATAGCGCGCCAGCTCCTGCACGCGCTGGGCCAGCGCGACGTTGAGGCGCGAACCGAGCTCGGAGATGCGGGCCTGCGAATCCTTGTCCTTGGCCTCGGAGGCGGCGAGCGCCTCTTCCAGCGCGGCGAGCTGGCGGCGCATGGCCTGGATCTGCTGGTTGACGAGATCGACCGTCGCCTGGGCGCGGGCGGAAAGCTGCTTCTCGGCGTCGAGCGCCTTCTGGGATTCGGCGAGCTGGGCGCCGGCATTGCTGCCTTGCTGCGTGTCGATCAGGCCTTGCAGGCGGGTACGATCGCCCTGCGCCTGCGCCAGCGTCGACTGCATCAGCTGGAGGCTCTCCTGGGCCTGCCGGTTGGAGGAGCGCTCCAGTGCGAGGAGGTCGGTCAGCTCCGAAATCTGCTTGTTGAGGCGCTCCAGCGCCGTGTCCTTGCCGGTCAGCTCCTGCGAGAGGAAGAACTGGCCGAGCACGAAGACGGTGAGCAGGAAGACGATGCCGATCAGCATCGTCGAGAGCGCATCGACGAAGCCGGGCCAGAAATTCGTTTCCTCGCGGCGGTGGGCGCGGGAGAGGGCCATGGCTCAGGTTCCTGTTCCGCCCGAGAGCATCATGGCTCGGAGACCTGATCGGCGGTGAGGCGGTCGATCAGCCGCTTCAGGTCCTTCTCGCGGGCGGCCTGCGCCTCGACCCAGTCGCGGATCATCTGCTGCTCGGAACGCATGTGCTGGACGAGGCCCTGGATGCCCTCGGCCAGATTGGAGAGGGCCTGCGTCGCGGCGCGGTTGTTGGAGGCGCCATCGGCCATGGCGGCGCTGAGCTGCTCGAAGCGGTCGGCCAGCGGGTTGCCGGCGCCCAGCAGGGCGGCGGGCGCCTCGGGCGAGCCGGTGCGGCTGCCGAGCCAGCTCTCGACCTCGTTGCGGAAGCGGCGCTGGGCCTGCCCGACCTGCAGGTCGAGAAAGCCGAGGATCAGCGAGCCGGCGATGCCGAAGAGCGAGGACGAGAAGGACAGGCCCATGCCGGCGAGCGGAGCGGAAAGGCCGGCCTTCAATTCGTCGAAGAGCACGCCGGCTTCCGCGCCGGTGCGCAGGGACTTGATGACGCCGCCGACCGAGCCGACCGTGTCGAGCAGGCCCCAGAAGGTGCCGAGCAGGCCGAGGAAGACGAGCAGCCCGCTGAGATAGCGCAGGACCTCGCGCCCGTCGTCGAGCCTGACGGCGATCGATTCGAGCGTCGAGGCCGCCTGCACGGGAGCGAGCGTGCCGTGCTCCAGCGCCGGCAGAACGGAGCCCAGCGGAGCGATGACCTGGCCGCGGCGGACCTGTGCGGAGGCGGGAGCGGCTGCGAGATTGGTGGCGGCGCGCGCCTCGCTGTGGAGGCGCCAGAGCTCGCGCAGCGCGATCAGGCAGCCGACGAGCAGGGCGCCCAGGATGAGGCCGTTCAGCCCCGGATTGGTCATGAAGGCCTGGATCAGCCCGGCCTGCAGGATGTAGCCGAGGAAGCCGATCAGGGCGAGGAAGAGGACCGCGCGGACGACGTAACGAAGCGGCCTGGAGAAGCGGACCTGCGCCCGCGTCGGAGCGGCCGTTGCCGGCTCGGCCGCAAAATCCTCAGTCGCCATGCGTCGTCTTCCGTTCGCCTCGGAGTGCGGGGAGGACTGTCGCCTCCCACGCCGCCGGGATCAAGCACGAAAGAGCAACAGTTTAGTGGCTGTTAGGTTTCAAGCGGCCGCAGTCTTGAGCGCCTGGGCGAGAGCACGCTCGCCGGCCTCATTGCCGCAGATGATGTCTTTGGCGCTCGTGATCGGCTTGCCGTCGAGCGTGCCGAAGGTGCCGCCGGCCTCGCGGATCAGCACGGCGCCGGCCGCGAAATCCCAGGTGTTGAGGCCGCGTTCCCAATAGGCATCCATGCGGCCGGCGGCGACATAGGCGATGTCGAGCGCGGCCGAGCCCATGCGGCGGACATTGGCGAAGCGCGGCATCACGGCCGCGAGCTCGCGCAGGAACTGGCCGTGGCCGCCCTTGCCGATATGCGGGATGCCGGTGCCGATCAGCATGTCGGCCGGCTCGTTGCGGCCGGAGACGCGCAGGCGGCGGTTGTTGACATAGGCGCCCTTGCCCTTCTCGGCCATGAACATCTCGTCCTTGGCGGCGTCGTAGATCACGCCGGCGATGAACTGGTTGTCGCGCTCCAGCGCGACCGAGATGTTCCAGTGCGGGATGCCGCGCAGGAAGTTATGGGTGCCGTCGAGCGGGTCGATATGCCAGCGGTTGCTCTCATCGGTGCCGTGGACGACGCCGCTCTCCTCCAGGACGAAGCCATAGCCGGGGCGGGCCTTCTCCAGTGCCTCGCGCAGGATCTCCTCGGCCTTGTGATCGGCCTTGGAGACGAAGTCGCCCGGGCCCTTGGCGAGCACCTGGAGGTTCTCGACCTCGCCGAAGTCGCGCTTCAGCGAGCGGGACGCCTTCATCACGGCGTCGGTCATCACGGTCATCAGGGGGGAGCGGATCATCGAAAACCTCTTGCGCGCCGGCGAGGCGCGGTGAGCCAGCGGCGCAAGCCTTGCGCCCGGCGGAAAATTAGCGTGCCGTCACTTGCGCGGGTCTTAGGGCGCCGTCAAGACGGCGCTGCTGATCCGGCTGGCGGCCATGCGGACGGCGCGGGCCTGCTGCTCGGGCTTCATGCGCTCGAACAGGTCGTCGAGTCCGGCGTCCTTGAGGCCCTGCGCGCGGGCCGCGAGATGCCAGGCGGCGGCCTCGATCGTGTCCGGCGCGATGCCGAGCCCGAACTGGTAGAGCTTGGCGAGGCGGTTCTGGGCGATCGGGTTGCCCTGCCAGGCGGCGCGCCGGAACAGGCTGGCCGCCGCGGCCTCGTCCTTCTCCACGCCGGTGCCGTTGAACAGCATGATCGCGTATTCGACCTCGCCGGGGAGATTGCCGGCCGCGGCCGCCTGCTTCATCCAGCGTGCCGCGACCTCCTCGCTCGCCGGCATGCCGCGCCCCTGCTTGGCCAGGATGCCGAGCGCATACATGGCATCGCCGACCTGTGCCTTCGCCGCGATCTCGAGGCTGGCGATGGCGCGCTTGTCCTCTGCCTCCTTGTTGGCCGCAAGCAGGGCGAGGGCGAGATTGTAATTGGCGGCAGGGTGGCCGGCGGCGGCGGCCTTCTCCAGAAGGACACCGGCGCGGGCGGGGTCGCGCTTGCCGCTCTTCTCGTCGAGGAGCTGCATGGCGAGCGCGAAGGTGGCGTTGACGTCGCCGCGCGCCTCGGCCCGCTCATACCATTCCAACGCGACCTTCTGGTCCGGCGGGACGCCGAGGCCCTGGCGATAGAGCTCGCCGAGGAGGGTCATCGCGCCGGCGTCGCTGCTGTCGGCTTCTATGCGCTTGAGCGCCTCGGAGAGAGCCCGGCGATAATGGCCGGCCTGATAGGCGCCATAGGCGATGTCCGGCGCCGGCGCCGCCTCGGCCGGGCCCGCGAACAGGGCGCCGGCGAGCAGGGCGAGCCCGACCAGCCGTTTCATCGCGCCGCCTTCCGTGCCGCGCAGGCGGCGGTCGCCTGATTGGCCTGCTCGACCAGCGCACGGATGTCCTGGCCTTCGTCGAAGGCCCAGGCGCCGAGGGCGACGAATTCGGCGCCGGTCTCGACCAGGGCCGGGATGGATTCGGCATCGGGCGCATAGGCGACGCAGGGCGTCTCGAAGATTTCGGCCCACCAGCCGGCGCGCTCGACGACCGCCGCCAGCGGTGGCAGCGAGCCGTCCGGACGGGGCTCGCCGAACATCACGTAATCGACCCCGGCTTCGCCGGCATCCATGGCGTCATGGCGGGCGCGCAGGCCGCCGATGCCGATGATGCGCTCGCTCTTCAGGCTGGAGCGGGCCTCGGCAACCGCGGCCGGGCCGCCGGTGAGATGGACGCCGTCAGCGCCGCCGCGCGCGGCGACGAGCGCATTGTCCTCGACGACGAGCGCGACATTATTGGCCTGGACCGGGCCGGCGAGGCGCTTGACGCGCTCGATCCGGCTGCGGTCGTCGCCGGGCGTCAGGCGCAGCAGCACGGCGGCGATATCGCCGCCGGCCATGGCCTGCATCAGGCGAAAGGCCATGGCCTCCGCGTCCGCGACGGGAGGGGTGACGAGCATCAGGCGAGTGGAGAAAGGTTGTGTGGTCATGATCGGCTGCGCAAACGGCCCGCAGCGAAGTCCAATGTCAAGACCGCAAGACCGGCAACGAGGCTCCAGAAGGCCGAGCCGATGCCGAAAAGCGATAGGCTGGAGGCGGCGACGGCGAAGGTGACGACGGCGGCGAAGCGTTCCTTGTCGGAGGCCATGGCCTGCCCGAGCGCGCCGGTGAGCGAGCCGACGAGGCCCAGCCCGGCGACGGCGACGATGAGCGCCTTGGGCAAGGCCAGCAGCAGGGCGATCAACAGGCCGGTGCAGGCGGCGACGACGAAATAGGCGAGCCCGTAGAGCACGCCCGCTTTCCAGCGCTGGGCCGGGTCGGGATGGGTGTCGCCGCCCGTGCAGATCGAGGCCGAGATCGCGGCCATGTTGGTCATATGCGCACCGAAAGGTGCGGTCAGGAGCGAGGTCAGCCCCGTCACGAACAGCGAGGGCGCGGTCGGCGGGTTGTAGCCGGCGGCGCGCAGCACCGCGAAGCCCGGCAGGTTCTGGGCGGCCATGGTGACGAGATAGAGCGGGACGCCGATTCCGAGCATGGCGGGAATATCGAAGCGCGGCGTGACGAATTCGAGGCCGCTCAGCGTCATGGCTCCTGCAGGCCAATGGGCGAGGCCGCCGAGAAAGCTGATCGCGATGCCGGCGACGAGCGCGGCGATGACGCCGAGGAAGGGATTGAGCAGCCGCGCCACCAGAAAGACGGCGAGCAGCGGCAGGACGAGGCCGGGCGAGAGCCGCATCTCGTCGAAGACCGCGACGACGAAGCGGAAGATGACGCCGGCGAGCATGGCGGCCGCGACCGGCATCGGGATGCGCTCGATCAGCTTGCCGAGCGGGCGGAAGGCCGCCGTCAGCATCATCAGCACGGCTGCGACCAGGAAGGCGCCCACGGCAGAGGCCATGTCGAAGCCGGTCACGGCCGCGATCAGCGCCGCGCCCGGTGTCGACCAGGCGCAGATCATCGGCATGCGGTAACGCCAGGACAGGAAGAGGCTGGAGGCGCCGGTGGCGAGGCAGAGCGCCGCGATCCAGGAAATGGTCTGGCCGTGTGTGGCGCCCAGCGCCTGCGCGGCCTGCAGGATGACGGCGACGGAGGCGGCGAAGCCGACAAATACCGCGACCAGGGCAGAGAAGACGATCGACATGGTGCGGGAAGCCGGCTGGAACGGAAGCAAGCCAGCGTTGAACCAGAAAACGCGGGACACGGAAAGGGTGACGGGCGCAGGGCCGGGGCCAGCTTCGGGCACAAGGGTTGCCCCAGGATGGCCCGTCGGTGGACGGTGATGTCATGCGGCTGTCAATGGCTCGGTCTAGCTGCGCATTATTCCAATCCGAAGCGACCGAGGCCGATCATGCGCGACGACGATCACGAATCCACCTTCGGCGCCAGCATGCTGGAGCACGAGGATGCGGAGCCGCGGAACCCGACCGAAAACCCGACCATGGGCGAGCTGATCTCGCAGCGCTTCTCGCGGCGCGGCTTGCTCAAGGGCGCGCTTGCCGTTTCGGCGATCTCGGCGACGGTCGGCACGCTGGCGCTGGAAACCGCCGCGGAAGCGCAGGCGCAAGGCGCGAAATCGGCCTTCTCCTTCAAGGAGGTCGAAGTCGGCGTCGATGCCGATCACCATGTCGCCGATGGCTACGAGGCGCAGGTGCTGCTGCGCTGGGGCGACCCGCTGACGGCCGATGCGCCGGCCTTCGACCCGGCGAAGCAGAGCGCCGAGGCCCAGAGCAAGCAGTTCGGCTACAATAACGACTTCGTCGGCTATGTGCCGATGACCGGCGCCGCGGATCCGTCCGCGCATGGGCTGCTCTTCGTCAATCACGAATACACCAACCCGCACCTGATGTTCCCGGGCGTCGTCGAGATGAAGGACGGCAAGCCCGTCCTGAAGAACGCGACGCCGGAGCGCTTCGCGATCGAGGCGATGGCGCATGGCGCGACGGTCGCGGAAATCCGCAAGACCGGCAGCGAGTGGGCACTGGTCAAGGATTCCAGGTACAATCGCCGCATCACCGCCGCGACCGAAATGCAGCTCTCGGGACCGGTCGCCGGCACCGAGCGCGTGCAGACCAGGGCCGATGCCAGCGGCCGCAAGGTACTGGGAACGCTCAACAACTGCTCGGGCGCGCTGACGCCGTGGGGGACCTTCGTTTCGGGCGAGGAGAATTTCCACGGTTATTTCTCCGGCAAGCTGCCGGAAGGCCATCGCGAGGAGGCGAACTACAAGCGCCTCGCCGTGCCGTCCTCGCCCTACGCCTGGGGCCGCTTCGAGGAGCGCTTCGACCTGGCGAAGGAGCCGAACGAGGCCAACCGCTTCGGCTGGGTGATCGAGGTCGATCCGTTCGACCCGAACTCGGTGCCGAAGAAGCGCACTGCGCTCGGCCGCTTCAAGCATGAGGGCGCCGACATGATCGTCGCCAAGGACGGGCGCGTGGTCGCCTATCTCGGCGACGACGAGCGTTTCGACTATGTCTACAAGTTCGTCACGGCCGGCCGCTTCGACCCTAACAACCGCGCCAGCAATCTCGACCTGCTCGATGCCGGCACGCTCTATGTCGCCAAGTTCGCGGCAGACGGCACGCATGAATGGCTGCCGCTTGTCTTCGGGCAGGGGCCGCTCACGGCCGCCAACGGCTTCCAGAACCAGGCCGACGTGTTGATCGAGGCGCGCCGCGCCGGCGACCTGCTCGGCGCGACCAAGATGGATAGGCCGGAGGACATCACGCCGAATCCGGTAACGGGGCGCGTCTATGTGATGCTGACCAACAATACGAGCCGCAAGGATGGCGAGGTCGACGCCGCCAATCCACGCGCCAAGAATGCCTTTGGCCATATCATCGAGATCGCCGAGGCCGATGGCGACCACACGGCGACCAAAGGACGCTGGGAGATCCTGCTGAAATGCGGCGATCCTTCCGTCGCGGCGGTTGGCGCGAGCTTCTCGACCGAGACGACCAAGAACGGTTGGTTCGGCATGCCCGACAATGCCGTGGTCGATTCCGCCGGCCGGCTCTGGGTCGCGACCGACGGCAACGGCATCGACGTGACCGGACGCACGGACGGGCTCTGGGCGGTCGATACCGAGGGTGGCGCGCGCCGGACCTCGAAGCTGTTCTACCGCGTGCCGCATGGCGCGGAGCTCTGCGGCCCGTGCTTCACGCCGGACGACACCACCGCCTTCGTCGCCGTGCAGCATCCCGGCGATGACGGCCCGGACTGGCCGGAATTCGGCCGCCGCTCCTATTACGAGGACCTCTCGACCCGCTGGCCGGATTTCAAGCCGGACATGCCGGTGCGGCCGTCAGTGGTGGCGATCACCAAGAAGAGTGGCGGCAAGATCGGGGTTTGAGCTTTGCCAGACGTCATGCTCCGGCTTGCCCCAAGCATCTCTCGAACGAGAAAGGCCCGGCATCGCTGCCGGGCCTTTTTAGCTTATCGGGAGCCGAGCCGCTCGTGCCGTCATGCTCGCTCTTGTGGCGAGCATCCACGTCTCGAACACGATGCTCGCCGAACGAAGACGTGGATGGTCGGGACAAGCCCGACCATGACGGATTGCAAGCGGTGCCGGCCTCAGGCTGCCTTCCTGGCGCCGAAGGTGGGGTCGAGCTCGCCCTTGGCGTAGCGCTTGGCCATGTCGGCCAGCGTGATGACGCGCTTGATCTTCGAGGCCTGGCCGGCGGTGTTGAACTCCTCAAGGCGCTGCTTGCAGAGCTTGGTCATCGCTTCCATGGCGGGCTTCAGATACTTGCGCGGATCGAACTCACCGGGGTTCTCCGACAGGATCTTGCGGATCTGGCCGGTCATCGCCATGCGGTTGTCGGTGTCGATGTTGATCTTGCGCACACCGTGCTTGATGCCGCGCTGGATCTCCTCGACCGGCACGCCCCAGGTCTGGGGCATCTTGCCGCCGTATTGGTTGATGACGTCCTGGAGATCCTGCGGGACCGAGGACGAGCCGTGCATGACGAGATGGGTGTTCGGCAGCAGCTTGTGGATCGCCTCGATGACATGCATCGCCAGGATCGCGCCGTCGGGCTTGCGGGTGAACTTGTAGGCGCCGTGCGAGGTGCCCATGGCGATGGCGAGCGCATCGACCTTGGTCTCGGCGACGAACTTCACGGCTTCGTCGGGGTTGGTCAGGAGCTGGTCGTGGCTGAGCTTGCCCTCGAAGCCGTGGCCGTCCTCCTTCTCGCCCTCGCCGGACTCGAGCGAGCCGAGCACGCCGAGCTCGCCCTCGACCGAGATGCCGCCGAGATGGGCCATGTCGGTGACGGTCTTGGTCACGCCGACATTGTAGTCCCAGTCGCCCGGGGTCTTGCCGTCGGCCTTGAGCGAGCCGTCCATCATCACCGAGGTGAAGCCGGCCTGGATCGCGGTCATGCAGGTCGCCGGCTCGTTGCCGTGGTCGAGATGCACGCAGACCGGGATATGCGGATAGATCTCGGTGACGGCGTCCATCATGTGCTTGAGCATGATGTCGTTGGCGTAGCTGCGAGCGCCGCGCGAGGCCTGGATGATCACCGGCGCGTCGGTCGCGTCGGCCGCCGCCATGATCGCCAGCGCCTGCTCCATGTTGTTGATGTTGAAGGCAGGCACGCCGTAGTCGTTCTCGGCGGCATGATCGAGCAACTGGCGAAGCGTGATACGGGCCACGATGGCACTCCCCTTTGGTTCATCGGTCTGAGGGTGGATTTAGTGTGTCGGCGCCGGCCGCGCAAAGCGAAACCGGCAAAAACCTTAAAGTCCGAGCCGCCGCTCCGTTGCCGAAGCGGCCAGCTAGATTGCCTATCCGGCTGTCACGCCTTCCGGAGCGCCTCGACGCCCGGCAGGGCCTTGCCCTCCATCCATTCGAGGAAGGCGCCGCCCGCGGTCGAGACATAGGAAAGATCGTCGGCGACGCCGGCATGGTTCATGGCCGCGACGGTGTCACCGCCGCCGGCGACGGCGACGAGCTGACCCGCCTTGACGCGCTTGGCCGCAGCCTTGGCGACGGCGACCGTCGCGGTGTCGAAGGGTGGCAGCTCGAAGGCGCCGAAGGGGCCGTTCCAGACCAGCGTCTTGACCTTGTCCAGGCGCAGCACGACATCGGCGGCGCTGAGCGGGCCGGCATCGAGGATCATCTCGTCGGCTGCGACCTCGCCGACCGTTACGACGCGATGGCCGGGATGGGCCTTGAACTCGCGCGCGACCAGCGCATCGACCGGCAGGACGATCTCGCAGCCGGCGGCCTTGGCCTTCTCCTCGATCTGGCGGGCGGTGCCGACGAGGTCATGCTCGCAGAGCGACTTGCCGACATCGACGCCCCGCGCGGCGAGGAAGGTGTTGGCCATGCCGCCACCGATGGCGAGCACATCGACCTTCCTGACGAGGTTGCCGAGCAATTCGAGCTTGGTCGAGACCTTGGCGCCACCGACGATCGCCATCACCGGCCGGGCCGGATTGTCGAGGCCTGCGGAGAGGGCCTCCAGTTCCGCCTGCATGGTGCGCCCGGCATAGGCCGGCAGGACATGGGCGAGGCCTTCGGTCGAGGCATGGGCGCGGTGCGCGGCCGAGAAGGCGTCGTTGACATAGAGATCGCCATTGGCGGCGAGCGCCTTGACGAAGTCCGGGTCGTTCTTCTCGTCGCCGGCGTGGAAGCGGGTGTTCTCCAGCAGCAGGACATCGCCGTTCTTCGCGGCGGCGAGCGCCTTGGCGACGTCATCGCCGATGCAGTCATCGACGAAGGTGACGGGGCGGCCGAGCGCCTCGGTCAGGGCCGGTACGACCTGGCGCAGGCTGTTCTTGTCGTCGCGGCCCTTCGGGCGGCCGAAATGCGCGAGCAGCACGACCTTGCCGCCCTTGTCGGCGATCTCGCGGATCGTCGGCAGGATGCGGTCGATGCGTGTGGTGTCGCTGACCTTGCCGTCTTCCATGGGAACGTTGAGGTCGACGCGGACAAGCACGCGCTTGCCGGCGAGATCGGCGTCATCGAGGGTGCGGAAGGCGGTCATCGGGCTCTCTTATCGGATGCGTTCGAACAGGCTGGGATAATCGACGACGAGACCGTCCTCGTCGACAGGCAATTCGGCCTCGAAGCTGCCATCGGCCGCCTGATAGCGGAACAGGCGCGGGGCTAGGCAGGTATAGGTCTGCCGGTCGATGGTCGGCACGAAATCGTCGAAGGGGATGTAGAGCATTGTGAAGGTGCGGCTCTGGCCGATCTCCCAGCGCTCCCGCCGGATCGGCAGGGTGTTGGTGAAGGGCGAGCCCTGCAGGTCGATGTCGATGCAGTCGTCGAAAGCGGGAAGCCGCGTGCCGGCGGCATCATGCCAGCGGCCGGCGCGGCGTTCCATGGCGAGGCGCCGGCCATCGGTCGTCGCGATGGCGAAGCCGGTGACCGTGAAATCCGCCGTGCAGTCGATGCGGTAGGACACGCCATAGGGCGGCTCGCCGCGCTCGCCGATGACCACGGCCTCGGCACGGATGCCCGATTGCGTGGTGGCGAGCGTCAGATGCTCCAGTCCGACGCCCTCGACCGGTCGCCAGCGCAGGCTGCGCGGCACGGCCAGAAGGGCGACGTCCCGAAAGCTCATCGGGCGAGCAGGCCTCCGAACAGGCCGGGCACGCCGAATTTCAGCACGAGAATGGTGAGGATCACGGTCAGTACGGCCGTGACGATCGCGGTCATGAACAGCGTGCCGGCGCGCGGCGTCGCATCGACGCGGTTGCGGAGCGCGTTGATCTCGCCGCGGATCGCCGCGAAATCCATGGTGCCGGCGGCGGCATCGACCTTGTGGGCGCTGCGCTCCAGCGAGGCTTCGGCGCGGGTCAGAACGGCCTCGTAGCGGGCGAACTTCTCCTCGATGCGCGCCGCCTTCTCCTCGATGCGAGAGAGCTGGTCGAGCTTGCGCGGCTCAGTGACGGGCGCAGCGGTCTCGGAGGCGGGCGTCGTCGCCACGAGCGTGGGGCCGGATGCGACGGGCTGCTCGGTGTTCGCCGGGGTCACGACGGTCGGCTCGATCTTGGCCATAGGCGCTCCGTAGCTGGCAAGTATGGGGCGAAACCGCACTTCGGCAGCGCGGCCTCGCATTCAGGTGTCATGCCCTCAATATGGGGCAGGGTGATGATGGATCAGAGCAGGGCGCCCATGGCGACGGCGGTGTCGCTCATGCGGTTCGAGAAGCCCCACTCGTTGTCGTACCAGGACAGCACGCGCACGAACTTGTCGTCCATGACCTTGGTCTGGTCGAGGGCGAAGGTCGAGGACGCCGGATCGTGGTTGAAGTCGATCGAGACGTTCGGCTGGTCGGTGACGGCGAGGATGCCCTTGAGCGGGCCGCGCTTCGACGCCTTGATGATCGCCTCGTTGATCTTCTCGACCGTGGTCTTGCGCTTCGAGATGAACTTGAAGTCGACGACCGAGACGTTCGGGGTCGGCACGCGCACCGAGGTGCCGTCGAGGCGGCCCTTCAGCTCGGGGATGACGAGGCCGATCGCCTTGGCGGCGCCGGTCGAGGTCGGGATCATCGAAAGCGCGGCGGCGCGGCCGCGATAGAGATCCTTGTGCATCGTGTCGAGCGTCGGCTGGTCGCCGGTATAGGCGTGGATCGTGGTCATGAAGCCCTTGTCGATGCCGACGGCGTCATGGAGCACGCGCACGACCGGCGCGAGGCAGTTCGTGGTGCAGGAGGCGTTCGAGACCACGAGGTGGTCCTTGGTCAGCTCGTGCTGGTTGACGCCGAAGACGACGGTCAGATCGGCGCCGTCGCAGGGGGCCGAGACCAGGACGCGCTTGGCGCCGGCGGCGAGATGGGCCGAGGCCTTCTCCTTGCTGGTGAAGAAGCCGGTGCATTCCAGCGCGATGTCGACGCCGAGCGCCTTGTGCGGCAGGTCCTTGGGATCGCGGATCGCGGTGACCTTGATCGGGCCGCGGCCGACATCGATCGTGTCGCCGGAAACGGTCACCGTGCCGGGGAAGCGGCCGTGGACGGAGTCGAAGCGGAAGAGATGGGCATTGGTCTCGACCGGGCCGAGATCGTTGATCGCCACGACCTCGATGTCCTTGCGCTTCGACTCGATGATCGCGCGCAGAACGTTGCGCCCGATGCGGCCGAAGCCGTTGATCGCCACCTTGACCGTCATGTCTTCCTCTCCTTCGCCGAGCGTCCGGCGTAAGCCGTCGCTATCCACGCGGGCAATTCGGCCAAAGAATGGCCGAACGCAAGATGTCTTTCGGGAAAATCAGCCCTGCCTGCGGCAAACAGGCGCTCAGGCGTTATGCTGCTTCATCGCGGCGTCGGCGATCGCCTCCGCCGTGATGCCGAAATGCTTGTAGACCTCCTTGTAGGGGCCGCTGGCGCCGAAGGAGTTCATGCCGATGAAGGTGCCGTCATGGCCGATCACGGCATCCCAGCCGAAGCGCACGCCGGCCTCGACCGCGATCTTGACCGGGGCGGAGCCGATGACAGCAGCCTGCGTGGCCTCGTCCTGCTCGAGGAAGAGTTCGAGCGAGGGCACCGAGACGACGCGGGCGCGCACGCCCTTCTCGGCGAGCAGCTTGCGCGCGGCGACCGCGAGCTCGACCTCGGAACCCGAGGCGAAGAGCGAGACCTGGGCCTTGCCGCCCTCGGCCGCCAGCAATTCATAGGCGCCGGTGGCAGAGCGGTTCTTCGCGGTGGCGTCGGTGCGCAGCTGCGGCAGGTTCTGGCGCGAGAGCGCGAGCACGGTCGGTCCGTCGGTGCGCTCTAGCGCTGCCTGCCAGGCTTCGGCCGTCTCGATCGTGTCGGCCGGGCGGAAGACGCGCATGTTCGGCATGGCGCGGAGCGAGGCGACCTGCTCGACCGGCTGGTGGGTCGGGCCGTCCTCGCCGAGGCCGATCGAGTCATGGGTCATGACATAAACGACCGGCAGGCTCATCAGCGCGGCAAGCCGCATCGAGGGACGGGCATAGTCGGCGAAGACCAGGAAGGTGCCGCCGCCGGTGCGGAAGCCGCCATGCAGCGTGATGCCGTTCATCGCGGCGGCCATGCCGTGCTCGCGGATGCCGTAGCGGACATAGCGGCCCTTCGGGGTCTTCGGGGTGAAGTCCTCGGCGGCCTTGGTGCGGGTGTTGTTCGACGGGGTCAGGTCGGCCGAGCCCATCACCAGCTCCGGCATGATCGGGGTGATGGCTTCGAGAGCCATTTCCGAAGCCTTGCGGGTGGCGACGGCCTGCGGCGCGGCGATCAGCGCCTTCTTGTGGGCGAGGATCGCCTTGTCGAGCTTGGCCGGGACGGCAAGGGCGAGGCGGCGGTCGAACTCGCCGCGCTTGCGCTCGGAGAGGGTGGCGAAGCGCTCGCTCCAGTCCTTGTGGGCGGCGGCGCCGACGGCACCGAAGCCGCGCCAGGCCTTGAGCACGTCAGCCGCGACCTCGAAGGCGCCGCCGGTGATGCCGAGCTTCTGCTTGGCGGCGGCGAGTTCCTCGGCGCCGAGCGGCTCGCCATGGGCCTTGGAGGTGCCGGCCTTCTTCGGCGCGCCGAAGCCGATCACGGTCTTGCAGGCGATCATGGTCGGCTTGTTCGACTTCTGGGCGCGGCGGACCGCGGCCTCGATCGCCTCGGGATCATGGCCGTCGACGCGCTCGGAGCGCCAGCCGCAGGCCTTGAAGCGCGCGACCTGATCGACATTGTCGGTGATCGAGAGCGGGCCGTCGATCGAGATGCCGTTATCGTCCCAGAGCACGATCAGCTTGTTCAGCTTCTGGTGGCCGGCGAGCGCGATCGCCTCCTGGCTGATGCCCTCCATCAGGTCGCCGTCGGACGCCAGCACATAGGTGTGGTGATCGACGACCTTCTTGCCGAACTCGGCGGCGAGCATGCGCTCGGCCATCGCCATGCCGACGGCGGTGGCGAGGCCCTGGCCGAGCGGGCCGGTGGTGGTCTCGACGCCGGCGGTCATGAAGTTCTCGGGGTGGCCGGGGGTCTTCGACTCGAGCTGGCGGAAGGCCTTGAGGTCGTCGAGCTGCATGCCGGGGGCGCCGGTGAGATAGAGCAGGGCGTAGAGCAGCATCGAGCCGTGGCCGGCGGAGAGCACGAAGCGGTCGCGATCCGGCCAGCGCGGATCGGCGGCGTCATACTTCATCACGCGGGTAAACAGCACGGCGGCGATGTCGGCGGCGCCCATCGGCAGGCCGGGATGGCCGGACTTGGCCTTCTCGACGCCATCCATCGCCAGGCCGCGGATGGCGTTGGCGAGCTTGTCGTGCTGGGCGCGATCGATGGTGGTCATGATGATCTCACAGGGCTCCGTCGGGCGGGCGGGAGGACCGGGCCGGCCTGCGCGACAGCGGGCCGGCGAGGGGGAAGGCAGTGAATTCCGCGTCAGCTTTCCTGCAGCCGCTTGCGGCAGGCTTGGAAAGGACGGGTGGATTAGGCCCGGCCCTCCCCGCGAGTCAATTCGCGAAACCCCGCTTTCGGGGTCGCAGGCGCGGCTTTCGATCGGTTTTCCGCAGATGGCGCGTCAACTGCGCCGGGCAAGCCGTTGTGGAGGCGTGTTTCCGGGCCGCGAGATCGATTCCTGTTTTCCGCCGCTTTGCTGTAAATTGAGGCACGAATCGTGTGAGCCGGCTTCGATCTGAAAGGAGAGCGACGGTGGCGAGCCTGATGCTGGACAATGCGCTGGCGCGCCTCGATACGGCGCTGGGGCAGCTGGAGGCGGCGGCGCGGCGGCGGGTCGAAGCTGAGCGTGGACGTGGCAACCTCGAAACCGAACTCGCCCTGATGCAGGACGACCGGGCGCGGCTGGCGGCCGAGCTCGACGGCGCGATGGCGCGCCTCGGCCAGGTCGAGACGGCCGCGGCCGATGTCGACCAGCGGCTGGAGCGGGCGATGAACGTCGTCGGCGCGGTGATCGCGCGGGTGGAGGCGCAGCAGCCGCCGGAGCCCGAGGCAACGCAAGGCTAGAACAAGGACTGGAGCTCGAATGCCGCAAGTCAACGTCATGATTTCCGGGAAGGCCTATCGCATGGCCTGCGGGGAGGGCGAGGAGGCCCATCTCGAAGGGCTCGCCCGGTTCTATGACGAGAAGATCGGCGAGATGCGGCAGGCTTTCGGCGAGATCGGCGACATGCGCCTGCATGTCATGGCGGCGCTGATGGTGGCCGACGAGGTCCATGAGCTGAAGCAGCGCCTGGCCAAGCTGGAGGCCGATCTCGCGGCGACGCAGGGCAATGCCGGCGCCGCCGACGAGCGCCTCAGCGAGGTCGAGGACCGGGCGGCCGAAGCGCTGGTCGCGGCGGCCGAGCGGATCGAGGGCGTGGCGCGCAGCCTGATCCCGACCGCGGTGGGCTGATCGCGCCATTCAGATACGAAAAAGGCCCCGGATGTCGCCATCCGGGGCCTTTTCTGTGTCTATCCGCTCAGATCAGACGCCGCCGGCGCCGTCCAGCACCGTGACGACACGGCGGTTCTGCGACCAGCAGGAAATGTCGTTGCAGACCGCGACCGGGCGCTCCTTGCCGTAGGAGATGGTGCGCATGCGGTTGGCCGGGATGCCGCGCGAGGCGAGGTAGTCGCGCACGGTCTGGGCGCGGCGGGCGCCGAGCGAATAGTTGTACTCGCGGGTGCCGCGCTCGTCGGCATGGCCTTCGACCGTGAAGGTGTAGCGCGGGTAGCGCTGCAGCCAGCCGACCTGCTTGTCGAGGGTGGCGGTCGCGGTCGAGGTCAGGTCGGTCGAGTCGGTTTCGAAGAAGACGCGGTCGCCGACATTGACGACGAAGTCCTGCGCGCTGCCCGGGGTCGCGGCGCCGCCGGCGCCGAAGCCCGAGCCGTCGGCGTTCTGGTCCTTGGCGCAGGCGCCGAGAGCGAGCGTGGCGGCGATGGCGGCGGCGAAACGGACGGCACGGCCGCCGGGAACGAGATTGGTGAACATGGCTGGACTCCGGGCAATCGAATGATGTGGCGGGGCACTTCGAGGAAGGCTTCGCAATGCCTCATCAATGAAGTGTCAACCTAAACGAGACCTTGCCAAATCAGGGCGAAGTGGCGGCATTGCGGCTTATGGTTAACCAATTATGGCGAAAGACGATTCCGGGAAGGGCTGTGGTGCGGCGGACACATCCGCGCCCACTCGTGAAACAAGCTTGCAGATCACCCCGGCAATTGCAGCGCCTGTTTCGCCGGAAGGGCTCTATCGTTCCCCGAGCAACGGCTCGATACTTGCTTCGTTTCCGCCTTTCCCTTCGACCGGAGATCGCGATGGCCCATTCCCTCAAGTCCGGCGCAGCGAACGTGATGCCGCTTCGTGGTCCGAACCAGCCCGATCTCGATGCCGAGATCGTCTGGGAGGCGCGCCGGGACTTGGCCGCGACCTTCCGCATGGCGGCGCGCTACGGTTTCGAGGAGGGCATCTGCAACCATTTCTCGGCGCTGGTGCCGGGCCATGACGACCTGTTCATCGTCAATCCCTATGGCTGGGCCTTCCGCGAGCTGACCGCCTCGAAGCTGCTGATCTGCGATTTCCACGGCAATGTCGTCTCGGGCGAGGGACAGCCGGAGGCGACGGCCTTCTACATCCATGCCCGCATCCACAAGAACATCCCGCGCGCCAAGGTCGCGTTCCATACCCATATGCCCTATGCGACGGCGCTCTCGATGACCGAGGGCGATCCGCTGATCTTCGCCGGCCAGACGGCACTGAAGTTCTACGGCCGCACCGTCGTCGACCGCGACTATAACGGGCTGGCGCTGGACGAGCGCGAGGGCGACCGTATCGCGGCAGCGGTAGGCGACGCCGATATCGTCTTCATGAAGCATCACGGCGTCATGGTGCTCGGGCCCAACATCGCCGAGGCCTGGGACGACCTCTACTATCTGGAGCGGGCCTGCGAGGTGCAGACGCTGGCGCTCTCGACGGGGCGGCAGGTCAAGCCGGTGAAGCCCGAGATCGCCGAAGCGGCCTATCGCCAGATGCGCGAGGGCGATCCGGAATCGGCCCGCCTGCACCTCGCCTCGATCCGCCGCCAGCTCGACACTGAGGAGCCGGTCTATCGCGACTGAGCCGGCCGCATCCGCCCTCGGAGCATCATGAATGCACAGAGGGCCAGCACCGACAGGGCGGCACCGGTCAGGAACGTCGCACTCGAACCATAGGCGTCCCAGATCAGGCCGGCGGCGATATTGCCGATGAGGACGACGAGCCCGGTCATCAGGTTGAAGAAGCCGAAAGCCGTGCCCTTCATCTCGGCAGGGGCGGTATCGGCGATCAGCGTCGCCAGCAGGCCCTGTGACAGGCCCATATGCAGGCCCCAGAGGACGATGCCGAGCACGAAGGCCGTGATGCCGGATGCGACTGCCAGCACGCCGTAAGCGGCGATGAGGACGAGGATGCTGAGGACGAGCAGGCCGGTTCGCCCGACGCGATCCGACAGGCGGCCGACCGGATAGGCCGTCAGCCCGTAGACCGCGTGCATGATCACCATGGTGAGCGGGATCATGGCCGGCGCGAAGCCGGCCTCCTGCGATTTCAGCAGCAGGAAAGCCTCGCTGAAGCGTGCCGCGGTCAAAAGGCAGGCGGCGATGATGACCAGCCAGACCGCGCGATTGAGCAGGACGACATTAGCGAGGCGAAAGCGTTTCACGGGCCTGGCGGATGGCGGGGCTTCGGGCTCCCTGATGCCGAAGACGAGGAGCGCGATGGCCAGAAAGGCGGGCACGACTGCGATCCAGTAGATCGTGAGCACGTCGTTGTTGAGCGCGAGCATCAGCCCGACTGCCGCTAGAGGTCCGAGGAAGCCGCCGACCGTGTCGAGCGACTTGCGCAGCCCGAAGCTCGCGCCCCGGATTTCGGGCGGTGTCACATCGGCGATCAGCGCGTCGCGGGGCGTGCCGCGAATGCCCTTGCCGACACGATCGAGCGCCTTGGCCGTGACGATCCAGCCGGTCGAGGTCGCGAGCGGGAAGATCAGCTTCGATACGGCGCCGAGCCCGTAGCCCAGCACGGCCAGCGGCTTGCGGCGGGTGGTGATGTCGGAGATCACGCCGGAGAACAGCTTGGTCACGGTCGCGATCGCGACCGAGAGGCCCTCGACGAAGCCCACGAAGGTCGCTGAGGCGCCGAGCACGCCCACGAGATAGAAGGGCAGCAACGTCTGGATCATCTCCGACGAGACGTCCATCAGCAGGCTGACGAAGCCCAATACCCATACGGTGCGCGGAATGCGCGAGGTCTTCGGGGCGGCGTCTGTGGCAGGCATCGGATCGGCGCTCTTGTTGCGCGCTCATCAGCCACAGCTCGCGGAAGAAGGAAACCGCCGCAGCAATCAAAAAGCCGCCCGGCAGTGACCGGGCGGCTTTTTCTCGTTCGAGGAACCTGCGGTGCGTCTCAGCGCTGGCCGCTGAGCAGGGGCGACCAGGTCGGGTCGGAGGCGAAGGCCGGGGTCGGCACGGGCACTTCGACGCGGCCGGTGATGTCGACCATGTAGAGCTTGCCGCCGGACTGGCCGCCCGGATCGCGGAAGAACATGATGTACTGGCCGTTCGGCGCCCAGTTCGGGGCTTCGTTGTGGAAGCCCTCGGTGAGGATGCGCTCGCCCGAGCCGTCCGGCCGCATCACGCCGATGGCGAAACCGCCGCCGCCCTGGCGGGTGAAGGCGATGAGGTCGCCGCGCGGCGACCAGGACGGCTGCGAATAACGGCCCTGACCGAAGGAGATGCGCTGGCCCTCGCCGCCGCCGGCGCCCATCACATAAAGCTGCTGCTGGCCGCCACGGTCGCTCTCGAAGACGATGCGCGAGCCGTCGGGCGCGTAGGAAGGCGAGGTGTCGATCGCCGCCGTCGAGGTCAGGCGCGTCGTCGAGCGCGAGCCGATATCGATGGCGTAGAGATTGGCATTGCCGCCCTGCTGCAGCGAGAGCACGACGCGCTGGCCGTTGGGCGCAAAGCGCGGGCTCGAGCTCATGTCGGGGAAGTTGCCGACGATCTGGCGCTGGCCGGTCTCGATGTTGAGGACCTGCACGCGCGGCTGCTCGCCGAGGCGCTGGGTCATGAAGGTCACGTCCTGCGAGACCGGCGAATAGCGCGGCGTCACCACGGAGGTGTCGCCATTGGTGAGGTAGCGCACATTGGCGCCGTCCTGGTCCATGATGGCGAGGCGCTTGCGGCGCGTTTCCTTCGGGCCGGATTCGTCGACGAAGACGACGCGGGTGTCGAAGAAGCCACCCAGCCCGGTGACCTTCGAGAAGATCGCGTCCGAGATGATGTGGCCGACGCGGCGGGCATTGCTCGGGTCGGTGAAATACTGCTGGCCGTCGGTCTGGGTGCCGGTCGCGACGTCCCAGAGGCGGAACTCGGCGCGGATGCGGCCGGCTTCGCGTGCGACGCGGCCGGTGACGAGGGCCTGCACGCCCGCCGCCTTCCAGGCGTCGAAGCGTGGCGCCGCATCGAAGGGTGGGTTCGCTTCGGGGAAGCGGCCCTTGTCGATCGGTGTGAAGTAGCCGCAGCGCTTCAGGTTGTTGGTGATGACGCCGGAGACCAGCACGCCGCCCTCGCCGCCGAAATCGGCGATGGCGATCGGCATCGGCTGGAAGGCGCCGCCCGTCAGGTTGATGACGAGCTCGGCCTTGGCCGCGGCCGGCACCAGCAGTGCCGCGCCGGCGGTGGCGAGGAGACGGCGGCGCGTCGGCGCGGCCGTGAGGAAGGGCAGGGGGCTTCTGTCGATCATCGGGGTCACATGACGTCCCTGGCGTCGAAATTGACGACGACATCGCGCCAGTCGTCGTAATAGGAGGCGAATTGAGCCGGGATGCGCAGCGGCGCGCAGCGGCGGGTGGCGGTCAGCGCCGAATCGGCGGCGACCCGGAAGAGCGGATCCGCGGATGAGTTGATCACGCCGGGCTGGCCGATGAGCGAGCCGTCGGTGTTCAGTTTCATCCGCACGGACGGCACGACATTGCCGTTGCCATGGGCGTTGGCGAGCGCGATCGGCACGTTCCAGCACTTCAGGAGCTGTTCCTGGATGATGCCGATGAGCTGGGCCCGGAGCGAGGGGCTGAGCTTCTGCGAGGAGCCGCGCTCGGTGCCGAGCGAGGCGGTGCGGTTGACCTGCGGCGCCGAGGAGCCAGACGACTGCGCCTTCTCCTTCGACTGGAGCAGCTTGGCGATATCGCTGGCGTTGAAGTTCTTGGCGATCTCCGCCTCCTTCTTCGCCTTGGCCTCGGCCTCCTGCTTGGCCTTCGCTTCGGCGGCGATCTTGGCCTTCTGCTCGGCCTCGGCCTTCGCCTTGGCGGCAGCCTCCGCCTTTTCCTTCGCGGCCTTCTCGGCTTCGGCCTTGGCGAGCGCCTCGGCCTTGGCCTTCGCGTCGGCTGCGCGCTTGGCGGCCTGGGCATCGGCTTCCGCCTTGGCCTTGGCGGCGGCCTTCGCCTCTTCCTCGGCCTTCTTCGCCTTGGAGGCGAGCTCGGCCTCCTCGGCGAGCTTGGCCAATTCCTCGCGCTTCTGCTCGGCCTCGCGGGCGGCAGCGGCCTCGCTCTTCTGCGGCGGCTGCTTGGCGGGTTCCGGCTGCTTGGCCTCGGGCTTCGGCGGCTCGACCGGGCGGGCCGGCGGCGGGGGCGTCGTGGCGTTGTTCTCGGCGGTCTTCAGTTCTGGCGGGCGCGAGGGCGGCGCCGGCGTGTCGGCCTTGGCCTCGCCGGCTTCCTTGCGCTCGACCGTCTCGGACTGGCGCTCGGCGCGCGGGGTCGGCTGCGCCTGGACCTTCTCGGCGCTGCGCTCGCCGCGCGTCACCTGGTTCAGCGCGCTGGGGTCGATCACCTCGACGGCGATCGCCTCCTCGTTATCCGGCAGCGGCGCAGGCGACGAGAACGCCAGCAGCCCCGCGACGAGGAACGTCGCGTGGCCGAGCGCCGACACCAGCATGCCAGGTTCGGAGGTCGAAAGCTTCACGCCCTTAACGTCCTTACTCTCTAACTCTCAGCTCTCAGCGGCTCGGCTCGGTGACGAGCGCGACCCGCTTGAAGCCGGCGGCGGTGATGGTCGACATCACCGAGGCGACGCGGCCGTAATCGACCTGCTTGTCGCCGCGAACATAGATGCGCTCGTCGAAGCCCTGCTTGGCCAGGCCCTGGAGCTTGGCGACGAGGTCGGGCTCGAGCGTCGGCTCGTCCTGCAGGAAGATCTGACCCTTGCTGTCGATGGCGATGGTCAGCGGCTTCTGATCGACATTGATCGGCTTGGCGCCGGTCTGCGGCAGGTCGAGCGGCACGCCGGTCGCGATCAGCGGCGCGGCGACCATGAAGATGATGAGCAACACCAGCATGACGTCGATGAACGGCGTCATGTTGATCTCGGCGATGGCGCCGTGGCGGCGTCCACGCCGGCCCCGGCGGCCGGAACCGCCCTTTGCGCCTGAAGCGGCTGACATACCCATCGCTCAGGCCCTCACGCCGCCATGCGCTCGTCGATCTGCCGCGACAGGATCGCGGAGAACTCGTCGGCGAAGGCTTCGAGACGGCCTTGCGCCTTGGCGACCTCGGCCTGGAGCTTGTTGTAGGCCATCAGCGCGGGAATGGCGGCAAAGAGGCCGATCGCGGTGGCGAACAGCGCTTCGGCGATGCCGGGCGCGACGACCGCGAGCGAGGAATTCTTGGAGACCGCGATCGCGGTGAACGAGGTCATGATGCCCCAGACCGTGCCGAACAGGCCGATGAAGGGGGCGGCCGAGGCGATGGTCGAGAGCACGAGCAGCCCCGATTCCAGCCGCTCGGTCTCGCGCTGGATGGTGACGTCGAGCACCTTGTCGATGCGCTGGGGCAGGCTGGCGACCGAGCGGCCGCCATTCTCGAAGGAGCGCTTCCACTCCCGCATCGCCGCGACGAAGACGGCGGCCATGTCGTTGACCGGCTTGCTGGCGAGGTCGCGATAGAGCTCCTCGAGCGAACGGCCCGACCAGAACACCTCCTCGAAGGCGTCCATGTCCTTGCGCGTCCGGCGATAAAGCAGGGTCTTGTCGACGATGATCGACCAGCACCAGACCGAAGCGGCGAGCAGGCCCATCATGACCAGCTTGACGACGATATGGGCGTGCCAGAACAGCGTCCAGAACGACATGTCGATCTGCGGCGCGGCCTGCGCGACGTCGGCGGGGTTCATCCTGTCATCCTTCTCACCCAGGCGGTACGCCGTGGCCGGATGCCTCAAGGCTCCAGCCCCGGCCCAAACCCCGCCGCTTGCGTCGCGGGAGACCCACGCCGCCGCCCGATCCGCGATCCGGGGAAATGCCGTATCCCTCCAATCGCGCGTGAATCCGGCGAAAGATGGGCCGAAACGGGGTTTCCCACGGAACGCATGCTCCAGAGCGAGTTAAGCATCCGGCAAGGTTAATGTGGGGTATACGCGGGAGTTGCGGCGTGGGCGCGACAGCGGAAAATGGCGCGGGCGTCTTCCGCAAGCTGCACGGTAGGAGGACGACGCTCGGGCGGAGGCGCGGCCGGAGAGACCGGTGAGTGTGAAGGCCATCCGTGCCTGTCGCGGGTTTTCGCGTCGGATAGGGTGCTGGAAAACCCAAGCGAAGCTCTCTGCAATCCGCCTGACGTGCCCATTCTCGCTAAGATAAAAACAAGTCGGGCGATCGGATCTGGCGGGCTAAGAAATGTTGCCGTCATATCGAGACGATGAAATCATCGGCGCCGCTAATTCGGGAGGTAACCTTGCGACACATTCCGATCGTTTGCCTGGCTTTTGGTTTGTCGGTAGCGCCAGCCTTCAGCTCTGATGTCATTGCTCTTGGCGCGAGCAATACCCTGGGGCGGGGCAAGGGCGCCGGACATGGCGGGGTCGATCGTGCTCAGGCCTATCCGGCTCAGCTGGAAGCGATGCTTCGTCAGCGAGGTTGCAAGGCGCGTGTCGTCAATGCCGGCGTGGCGGGCGATACGCCGAGCGGCATGGCGGCCCGCCTGCCGAAGCTCCTGACAAAGCAGACAAAGGTCGTCGTGTTGCAACCCGGCGGCAACGACAGAGGCCCCGAGCGCGCCAGCGCCTTGGCGCGGATCGAACAATTGCTGGCGGATCGCAAGATCGCTCTGGTGACATTGGAGCGGCCAGGGCAGATCGCGCCTGCGTATCAGCTATCCGACGGGCTGCATTTCAGCGCCGAGGGACATACTGCTTTTGCAAGTTACCTCCTGCCGAAAGTCGTTTCTGCGGGCGCATGCTCGTAGCGAGCAAGGCTGCAGATTGCGCGCGCCCTGGGGGGCGCCTGCAATCATAAAGAAAAACCCGCCTCGAAGGATCGAGGCGGGCTGGATGATGTCCCGATGATGGGGTGGGCCTTTATCAGGCCGCGTCGGGCTGGGTCGGGGTGTTGGCCGGCGGGTTGTTGCGGCGCTCGTTCATGAACTGATCGAACTCGGCCTTGTCGCGGGCCATGCGCAGGCGGCCCAGGAAGTCGTGGAACTCGCGCTGCTCGTCCTCGAGGCGGCGCAGCGTCTCATCGCGGTACTCGTCGAAGGCGCGGTTGCCGCTGGTCGGGCCGCCGCGGCCGCCCCAACCACCGAAGCCGCCGCCGAAACGGCCGTCACGGCCGGCCATGCGCTCGCGCAGGCGCTCCATCTTGCCCTGCAGGCGGTTCATCCGGTGCTCGTACCGGTCTCCGGCATATCCACAACCCATGCGTCCACTCCAGAAAAGAAAGACCAGGGTCGCAAGACCCAACGGCCAGAACAGGATGAAGCCGAGAACCGCGAAGGCGATCCAGGCACCCTTTCCATATTCGTCCAGCTTCTCGACGATCGGCATTGCTCCCTCACTGAACCAGCGTGAATGTAAATCACATTTACATAGATGCGCTCGACCCCGCCGCTTGTCAAGAAGCCGGCCTGCGGAAAAGAATCAGCCGGGCGTGGAGGGGCCGTTGCGGCCGATGCCCAGGCCCTGGAGATAGATCAGCATGCCGGCCTCCAGCAGCTCGGCAGCCGACATCGGCAGGGGGCGGCGCCCGCCATCGGCGCGGCCGAACAAGGCGGCGACGCCATGCGACATCGCCCAGACATGCAGCGCCATCATCAGGGCAGGGGGGCGCTTGCCCTGCGGGAGCTGCGCGATCAGCGCCTCGGAGGCCTGGCGCAGGCCGGCGAAGGCGCGGTCGGCGGCGGCGCGCAGTTCCGGGCTGGCGTCGAGCGGCACGCCGGCCTCGAACATCGCCGAATAATAGGCGGGCTCGTCATGGGCGAAGGCGAGATAGGCGCGCCCCAGCCGATGGAAGGCGGTTTCGGGATCGGGCCGGCCCTGGTCCCAGGCGCGCGACAGGGCCGCCTCGAAGGCCTGGAAGCCGCGGGCGGCGACATCGGCCAGCAATTCGTCGCGGTCGCGGAAATGGCGATAGGGCGCGGCGGGGCTGACGCCGGCCATGCGGGCGGCCTCGGCGAAGGTGAAGCCGTTCGGCCCCTTCTCGCCGATCAGCCCGAGCGCGGCCTTCACCAGCTCCTCCTTGAGGTTGCCGTGGTGATAGCCGCGGGGTGTCTCGGGGCGGTCGCGCTTCCAGCTCATGTAAGGAGCGCTAACATGCGGGCGGGGGCTGCGTCGACTGTCAGTCGTCGAGCATCAGGCGCTTGCGCAAGCCGTCCGGGATGCGGCGGGCGCGACCGCCGCCGACGCAGGCGACCTTGACTGCGGCAGCGATCAGCACCTCCTCGCCGCGCAGCACGCGCTGCTCCAGGTCCATGGTGGCGCCGCGCGCCTCGACCGAGCGGGTCTCGACCGTCAGCAGGTCGTCCATCACGGCCGGCCGCAGGAAGTCGATGGTCATCTTGCGCACGGCGAAGCCGAGCGCCGTCTCGCCGTCGAAGAGTTCGCGCTGCTCGACGCCGAGCGCACGGATCAGCTCCGTGCGGCCACGTTCCATGAAGCGCAGATAGGAGGCGTGGTAGACGACGCCCGAGAAATCGGTGTCCTCGTAATAGACGCGGACCTCGATGCGATGGACCCTGCTCATGGCGCTCCGGAGCGGTTTCGAATGGCTGAAGCTGCCATAGACCAGGAGAGGCGGCTTCGGAAAGGCTGGAACTGCTTTGCCGGAAGGGCGTTGCCCGTTGCGTGATCTCAGCAAGGGAGGACCTGTCATGGCGCAATCCAGCAAGGCGACAGCGAGGCTGCTCGACAAGACCGAGGCCGATCTCGTCGCCAGCACCCAGCGCGGTGCGATCGGGGCTCTCCCGGACGACGCGTTGCGCGACCTCGCCGGCAAGCTGCGCGAACGCCGCGACAAGGCGCGTGACGGCGCACGGCGCCAGAAGCGCGAGATGCGCGGCAAGGCGGAGCCCAAGGGGACCAAGCCAGCCACCGACAATACCGGCACCAAGGCGAAGGCCGATGCGCTCACGGCGGCGCTGAAGCGGGTCGGCGCCGAGCGCACGCGGCGGGAGGAGAAGGCCAAGATCCCGAGCCAGCGCAGCCTCGCGCGCAAGGCGCTCGCCCTCAAGCAGCGCCAGCTCGCGGCCGAGCGGCCCGCCAGCCGCACGGCCAGCAAGGGCATGCGGCCGGTCGAGAATCCGAAGGCTGCGAAATCCGGCGCGCTGAACGATGCAGGCGCCCGGCCCGCGATGATGCGCTCGAAGATCGCGCGGCAGTCGTAGCGCAGTGTCGAGCCCTGCGAGCGTTCAGCGCTTGCAGGGCTTGCCCATGAAGGAGCCGCAATCATAAGGCTGCGAGAGCTGCTCGCGGACCGAATAGGCCTTGCCTTCGAAGCTGTTGACGATGTCGTCGATGCGCCAGCCGCCATTTTCGCGCAGCATCCTGAACTCGACGACGACCGGCTTGCCGAAACTGCGGAAATTCGTGAGCACCGTCGCCTTGCCGGCCGCGACGGGGATCGTGTCCAGGCTCAGCTTCTTCACCTCGCCGTCCTGGCCGTTGATGAAGGGGGCGGCGCCGATATGGCCCATCTCGCCGGCCTCGTCCTGAAAGAGGTCGTCGCGGGCGAAGAGGGCGGCGAAGTCCCTGGTCATCAGCTTGTCGCGATGCGGCGGGCGCCAGGGCGGCGCACCGCGCCCGGCGAGCGTCTTGACCGTGATCGCATAAGCCTCCTTCACCGGGCCCGAAGGGACGCTGTCATCGGCGAGGGCAAGGCCGGCCGCCAGCAATCCAAAGACGGTTGCTACCGATGCGACGAGACGGGTGGCTGACATGGCGATCTCCGGGGCGATGCCTGACCGATGAAGCGCGGCGGGCGGTCGCGCGTCCTGCATATGCCGGACGAGGCGCCGCTTTATTCGCCGTCCTCGTCATTGCCGAACAGGCCGAACTGGGCCGTCTCGCGCGAAGGCTCAGGCATGCCGAGATGGCGGAAGGCATGGGGCGTCAGCAGGCGCCCGCGCGGCGTCCGCTGGATGAAGCCCTGCTGGAGCAGGAAGGGCTCGATGATCTCCTCGATCGCGTCGCGCGGCTCGGAGAGCGAGGCGGCGATGGTCTCGATCCCGACCGGGCCGCCGCCGAAATTGACCGCGACCGTGGTGAGATAGCGCCGGTCCATCTGGTCGAGGCCGATGGCGTCGACATCGAGCAGGGAGAGCGCCTTGTCGGCGACCTTGCGGGTGACGATCGGGTCGCCGTCGACGATGGCGAAGTCGCGCACGCGCCGGAGCAGGCGCCCGGCGATGCGCGGCGTGCCGCGGGAGCGCTTGGCGATCTCGTTGGCGCCGTCGTCGGACATCGGCACGCCGAGCACGCGGGCTCCGCGCGCCACGATGCCCTGCAATTCCTCGACCGTGTAGAACTGCAGCCGGATCGGGATGCCGAAGCGGTCACGCAGCGGCGTGGTCAAAAGGCCGGCGCGCGTGGTGGCGCCGACGAGGGTGAATTTGGGCAGGTCGATCTTGACCGAGCGGGCGGCCGGGCCTTCGCCGATGATCAGGTCGAGCTGGTAATCCTCCATCGCGGGATAGAGGATTTCCTCCACGGCCGGGTTGAGGCGGTGGATTTCGTCGATGAAGAGCACGTCGCGCTCTTCGAGATTGGTGAGCTGGGCGGCGAGGTCGCCGGCCTTGGCGATGACCGGGCCCGAGGTCGAGCGGAAATTGACGCCGAGCTCGCGCGAGACGATCTGCGCCAGCGTCGTCTTGCCGAGACCGGGCGGGCCGACGAAGAGGACATGGTCGAGCGCGTCGCCACGGCTCTTGGCGGCGTTGATGAAGACCTGGAGATTGGCGCGTGCCGCTGCCTGGCCGGTGAAATCGGACAGCGACAGCGGACGCAGCGAGGTCTCGCTGTCGTCGTCGCGGCGTTCGGCCGTCATCAGGCCGGAGCGTTTGGGTTCGCTCACGACAACTCCTGTTCAAGAACGGGCAGGGCGCGCGGCTGCGCCAGTTTCCAGAAGGCGCCGCACAGGACGAGTGCGGCGCTTGCTCCGGCAAAAGCGGCGATGAGCGCGATCTGCGTATCGCCGGTTATGGCGAGGGAGCCGATGCCGCTCAGTGCTGCCCCGCCAAGCGAGCAGATCAGCAGAAAGCCTGTGCAGGACGGGGCACGCCTATGGAGCATTCCGGCGAGGACACCCGTGCTCACGGCCGGGGCTGTGCCGAGAACATAAGCCATCTGGATCGCAATCGGAGACAGGAGCTGATGCGACATGGCGTAGAAGCGCCCAAAGTCCGGCGATGCCCGCAGTACCGTTCCGGTCGGCCCTTGTTGAAAGAACGTGTCGAAGAGGCCGAAAGCCATGAGGATGCAGACAAGCCCGACCAAAGGCCCCGCAAGCCCGAAACCGAGCGCGGCGAACAAGAGCAGGTATTGCGTGCCCAGCCGCCCGCTCACAGCGCGATCTCCAGCTCGATGGCGTCGTGGATCGGGATGTCCTTGTACCCTGTCCTGATGATGTTCGGCTCGACCGAGCGATAGTGGTCGATCGCTTCGAGATAAAGGCCGGAGAGACGGAAGCCGCGGCGCTGGTAGAAGGTCATGCCGGGCATATTGTCATTGGTCAGCATGGCCTTGAGCCGTTTGGCGCCGGCCTTGCGCGCCGCGAAGATCACGGCGTCGAGCATCTGGATCGCGACGCCTTCGCCCGGCTTCAGCGAATGGAGCGCGCAGAGATAGGCGCTGTCGCCTCGCACGGTCCAGCTCGCCAGCGCCGCCGTCTTGCCCGACGGTTCGAACAGGCCGAGCGCGTCGATCTCGGCAACGTCGTAGACGTGCAGGTCGATCATCATGCTATGCGAGCCCCAGCTCGCCAGCATGATGCGGCAGAGCTCGGTCTTGTCTGTGACGACGCGCAATTGAAGCTCGTCGGGCGCTTCGCTCACTTCGCCAGTTCCTTCAGGCCCAGCTTGATGAGCTGGGCCGTGCCGGCCCCATCGCCGGCGGCCTTGGCGGCAGCCGCCACGGCCGCCACCGCCTGCGCCTGAGGATAGCCGAGATTGGCGAGCGCCGACACGGCGTCGGCGATCGGCTGCGGCAGTTTCCTGTCTTCCAGCGCGCCGGACAACTGCACGACGCCGGGGTCGATATGGCCGAAGGCCGGCGCCTTGTCCTTGAGCTCGGCGCAGAGGCGCTGCGCCAGCTTGGGGCCGACGCCGGGCGAGCGGGCGATGGCGGCCTTGTCATTGGTGGCGATGGCGGTGGCGAGCGCACCGGGGTCCAGCGTCGAAAGGATGGCGAGCGCGACCTTGGCGCCGACGCCCTGCACGACCTGCATAAGGCGGAACCAGTCGCGCTCGACATCGGACAGGAAGCCGTAGAGGCGGATCGCATCCTCGCGGACATGGGTCTCAATCGAGAGCGCGGCAGCCTCGCCGGGCTGGGGCAGGCGCTGGAGCGTGCGCGCCGAGCACTGCACGACATAGCCGACGCCCTGCACGTCGATGATGACGTGATCCTCGCCATAGGAGTCGATCAGGCCCTTGAGCTTGCCGATCATTGATTTCCTCCAGGCGTCATCCCGGGCGACCGCAGGGAGACCCGGGATCCATTCCGGAGCATGTCTCGGTGAGGTTCCGGAATGGATCCCGGATCTTCGCTCCGCTCCGTCCGGGATGACTCAGGCGAGGGAGTGTCGCGAAAAATGTCGATCGGCAGCATGGGGCTCATGATGCCTTCATCTGCGCGACCAGCGCTTTCATGCCGCGATGCTGGGCGTGGCAGATCGCGACGGCGAGTGCGTCCGCGGCATCGGCCGAGCTTGTCTCGGCCTTCGGCAGGAGCACGCGGATCATCGCCTGGACCTGCTTCTTGTCGGCATGGCCGACGCCGACCACGGTCTTCTTGACGAGATTGGCGGCGTATTCCGCGACATCGAGCCCGGCGAGCGCCGGCACGACCAATGCGATGCCGCGGGCCTGGCCGAGCTTCAGCGCCGATTGCGGGTCGCGGTTGATGAAGGTCTCCTCGACGGCGGCCTCGTGCGGACGGTGCGCGGCGAGGACCTTGTTCAGGCCCTCGTGCAACTGCCGCAGGCGCTGGCCGAGCGACAGCGTGCCGTCGCTCTCGATGCAGCCGCAGGCGACGAAGGAGAGCTTGCTGCCTTCCGAAATCACGATGCCCCAGCCGGTTTTGCGGAGGCCGGGATCGATGCCGAGGATGCGAATCGGAGGAGCCATGATGCCTGCAAACTAGCGGATGTTTCGGATTTGTCCCGCGCCGAGACGGGCGACGGGACGGGGCGGGATGAATTCCCCTGATCGATGCCATCAAAAAGGAAAGTTGTTCTTGCTACCGGCGCGCGGGCATGGTTCGCCGCATCTTTCTTCTCCAGCCGGCTCCATGTTCTCGATCCTGTCTTCCTTCATGCCGGGCGTCGGCGCCGACGGCATCGCCGTCCTGCTGGCCGCGACCTTGCTCGGCGGGCTGGTGCGCGGCTTCACCGGCTTCGGCTTCGCCATGGTCTTCATGCCGCTGGCCTCGGTCGTGCTCGGGCCGGTCGCGGCGCTCGGCCTGATCTGGTTCATCGACCTGCCCTTTGCGCTGCCGATCGCGGCGCGCAGCGCCAGGACGGCCGAATGGCGCGAAATCCTGCCGCTGCTCCTGACGGCGACGCTGGCGCTACCGGCCGGCATCTGGCTGCTGATCTGGCTCGACCGCGAGACGATGCGCTGGGTTCTGGCCTCGCTCGTGCTGATCGCGGTCGCGCTGATGGCATCGGGCTGGCGCTATCACGGACGGCCGACGATCCCGCTCTCGCTCGGGGTCGGCGCGCTGTCGGGACTGTTCAATGGCATGGCCTCGATCGGCGGCATGCCGCTCGCGGTGTTCTGGCTGGGAGCGCAGCGCAACGACCGGCACAAGACGCGGGCCAATCTGCAGGCCTTCTTCGGCGTCTCGACGCTGATCAGCGGCACGGTGCTGTGGTGGAAGGGGATTCTGACCGGCGGAGCCCTGCTGATGGCGGTACCGCTCTTCGCGGTCTACGGCATCGGGCTTTGGGCCGGGACGCATGGCTTCCGGCTGGCCTCGGAGGAGACGTTCCGGCGCGGGGCCTATCTGGTGATTTTCTTGAGCGCGCTGATCAGCCTGCCGCTGTGGGATGTCGTGATCGGGCGGTAGGCGGAGGCTGTATCGTCATGCTCGCCCTTGTGGCGAGCATCCACGTTTTGAACACGGCTTTGCACGAAGGAAGACGTGGATGGTCGGGACAAGCCCGACCATGACGTGGAGCGCGCTGGCTTCGGCTCAGGCGCTGAGCTTCGCCATGATGTCGTCGGCGATCTCGAAATTGGCGAAGACGTTCTGGACGTCGTCGTCGTTGTCGAGGGCCTCCATCAAACGCATCATCGAGCCGGCCTTGTCCTCGTCGAGCGGGGCGGTCGTCGTCGGGCGCCAGACGGGCTTGGCCGATGCGGGGGCGCCGAGCGAGGCTTCGAGCGCCTTGGAGACCTCGTTCAGCGCGTCGAAGGCGCAGAGGATGGTGTGGCCGTTCTCGTCCGAGATCACGTCGTCGGCGCCGGCCTCGATCGCGGCTTCCATCAGCTTGTCGGCGTCGCCTGCTTCCGGCGGATAGGAAATCTCGCCGACGCGGTTGAACATGAAGGAGACGGAGTTGCTTTCGCCGAGCGCGCCGCCAGCCTTGGTGAAGTAGGAGCGAACGGCGGAGGCGGTGCGGTTGCGGTTGTCGGTCAGCGCCTCGACGATGACGGCGGCGCCGCCCGGGCCGTAGCCCTCGTAGCGGACCTCGTCATAGTTGTCGCCTTCGCCGCCGGCCGCCTTGTTGATGGCGCGCTGGATGTTGTCCTTCGGCATGTTCTCGGCGCGCGCGGCGAGCACGGCCATGCGCAGGCGCGGGTTCATGTTGATGTCGGGCATGCCCATCTTGGCGGCGACGGTGATTTCGCGGGCCAGCTTCGAGAACAGCTTGGAGCGCACGGCATCCTGCTTGCCCTTGCGATGCATGATGTTCTTGAACTGTGAATGGCCGGCCATGGGAGCTCGTTACCTTCAGAGGTTGCGGCGGAAAGCGCTGGAAGCCGGCCTTATAGGCGCCGGCTCTGCCCGCGTGCAAGCGCTGCGCGCGCCGGAAAGCGTCAGGAAATCCAGGCTTCGGGCACGGCCTGGCTGAGATGCGGGCCGACACGCACGGCCCAGACCGCCTTGGCCAGGCCGGTCGCATCGTCGATATCGACCGCGACGCCGGAGAGCGTGCCTTCGCCGGTCGCCGGTTCCAGCCGCGCGCCTGGCACCTTCTGCAGGAAGCGGCGCACCGGCTCGTCCTTCTGCATGCCGAGCACGGAATCATAGTCGCCGCACATGCCGGCATCGGACTGGTAGGCCGTGCCGCCGGGCAGGATGCGGGTGTCCGAGGTCGGCGCATGGGTATGCGTGCCGACGACGAGGCTGGCGCGGCCGTCGAGGAAATAGCCCATGGCCTGCTTCTCGCTGGTCGCCTCGGCATGGACATCGACGATGACGGCGTCGGCGACCTCGCCGAGCGGGCAGGCGGAGAGTTCGCGCTCGACCGCCGCGAAGGGATCGTCGAGCGCGTCCATGAACAGCCGGCCCATGACGTTGACGACGAGAACGCGGGCGCCGTTGCGGGCCTCGATCACGGTTGCACCGCGGCCGGGCGTGCCGGGCGGATAATTGGCCGGGCGGATCAATCGGTCCTGCCGGGCGATGAAGACGAGCGCCTCGCGCTGGTCCCAGGAATGGTTGCCGAGCGTCACCACATCGGCGCCGGCGGCGAGGATCTCGTCGCAGATCGCCTCGGTGATGCCGAAGCCGCCGGCGGAGTTCTCGCCGTTGATAATGACGCAGTCGAGCTTCCAGGCCTCGCGCAGGGCGGGCAGCCGCTCTTGAACCGCAATCCGGCCCGGGCGGCCGACGATGTCACCGAGGAAGAGAAGACGCATGAAACAGACTCGAAAACCGTGAAGGCTTTCTCCCTCGCGCGAAGGCGCGCGGGAATCAACCGCAACGAAGGGTTTCGCGTTCGGTCACGATCCAGTCGAGGCGCCGGTCATGCGGTTCGTCAGGCACCGCCTCGATCTCCTGCGCGGCATAGCCGATGCCGATGCTGACGGTCGGGCCGAGCTCGGTCAGTGCCCGATCGTAATAGCCCTTGCCGTAGCCGATGCGGTAGCCGCGCCGGTCGAAGGCGGCGAGCGGCACCAGCAGGATCGTGGGGTCAAGCTCCGGTTGATCCGGGGCGGGAACGAGCGTGCCGAAACCGCCGGGTACGATCGGCTCATAGGGCGCCCAGCGCCGGAAGATCATGCGCTTGTCGACGATCGCCGGCAGGCAGAGCGGCAGGCCGCGCTCGTGCAGGGCTTCGAGGATCGGGCGGGGATCGGCCTCCGAGCGCATCGGCCAATAGGCCGAGACCGGGCCGGTGCTGCCCTTCCAGACGGGGAGGGCAAGGGCGTGCGCGGCTATCTCCGCGTCCCATTCCAGCCGGTTGTCGAGATCGAGTCCGTCGCGGCGGGCCAGCGCTTCCGCGCGGAGGGCCGCCTTGCGCGGGGAGGGTGTGACCTGCGTGGCGGACGTCGTCGTCATAAGGGCTGCGGAGCCACCTCGGCCGTGGAGTTTTGAATCCCGGGACACCTACTAAAGTAGGTGGGCGCCGTGTGTCCGGCTCCAATGGAACCGGTCAGGGACAGCTCCCTAGGGAGTCGTATGGGCCCGGGGAATGCTGTCTCTCACGCACCAGGCAGCCCCGCTCTGCCAATGTAGGGAGGTCGCCGGCAAAGCGCCAGTGGTTCTTTCTGCGTTTGCCTCAGGTTTGCACATGGCGCGCCCTCTGATCAGGCCCGCCATGAAAACGTTCATATTTTGGCCGTGGTGCGCTGATGGTATAGAGACGCGCGCGACATGTACGGAAACCGGTCTCAACGATGCTTCGTTCTCTCCTAGCCCGCCATCTCTCCCGTCCGGGACTGGCCGCTCTGGCGCTCTCCGCTGCGTTGGCCGGCGGTGTCGTGCCGGCCACGGCGCAGGATGCGGCCGATCTGCTGGTCCGCACCACGCGGCTGGAAAACCAGCTGCGCCAGATGTCCGGCCAGATCGAGCAGCTCCAGTTCGAGAACCGCAGGCTCTCCGAGCAGCTCCGCAAGTTCCAGGAAGACGTCGATTTCCGCATGAACGAGAAGAGCGGCGGCGGGCGCCCCAATACGGCTGCCCCCGGCGCGACGGGCGCGCCGCCTGCCGGCGGAGCGCCGCAGCCGCAGCGCCAGCGCCGCAGCGATGCCTTCGACCCGACGATGCAGCAGGGCGCAGCCGGCGGGCCGCAGCAGCTCGGCGGTGGCGCCGGGATCGCCGGCATCATCGAGGATGACTATGCCGGCGGCCCGGCCACCGGCCAGCCGCTCGACCTCCAGGGCGTCGGGCGCCCGGTGCCGCAGGGCGGGCTGCCGCAGGACAGGCCACGCGGCGCGAGCGTCGCTGCCGCCAGCGGCCCGCAGAGCGCCAAGGACGCCTATGATCTCGCCTTCGCCTCGCTCCAGCGCAAGGAATACGAACAGGCCGAGATGGGCTTCCGCCAGTTCCTCCAGAGCTATCCGCGCGACCGGCAGGCGGTCGATGCGACCTACTGGCTCGGCGAGAGCTATCTCCAGCGTCAGCGCTATCGCGAGGCGGCCGAGCAGTTCCTGAAGATCTCGCAAGGGTCGCCGAAGGCGGCCAAGGCACCGGACAGCCTGCTCAAGCTCGGCATGTCCCTGAACGGGCTCGGCGCCAAGGAACAGGCCTGCGCCACCTACGCCAAGGTCGGCATCGACTATCCCTCCGCTTCCAACTCCGTGCGCCAGGGCATCGCCCGCGAACGCCGCCGCTCCGGCTGCGCTTGAGCGCGGCCCCGATCGCAGAGAACATCGCGCCGGTCTCGTCCGTCGAGGCCGGCGCTGCTTTTGAAGGGCTGTCGTGTGAGACGGCCCTGCTTGTCGCCGTCTCCGGCGGGCCGGATTCGATAGTCCTGCTGGCGCTATTGGCGGCATGGACTCGGATGCCCGGACGGCCGGCACTTCATGCGGCGACTGTCGATCACGGATTGCGCCCGGAATCGGCCGAGGAGGCCGCCGCGGTCGCTGCGCTTTGCGCGAAGCTCGGTGTCGGTCATGCAACCTTGCGCTGGGAAGGGGCCAAGCCGGCGAGCGGCTTGCAGGCCGAGGCCCGGCGCGCCCGCTATGCCCTGCTGGCGAACGAGGCGAGGCGGCTCGGCGGCGCGGTGCTGGTCACGGCCCATACGCTCGACGATCAGGCCGAGACGATGCTGATGCGGCTCGCCCATGGCTCCGGCCCGTCCGGGCTCGTCGGAATGCGGGGGCGGAGCGAGGTCAATGGGGTTCGGCTGGCGAGGCCATTGCTCGGCATTTCCAAGGCGCGCCTCGTCGCGACGGCAGAAGCGCGCGGGCTGCCTTTCGTTCGCGATCCCAGCAATCGTGACCAGCGCTTCGAGCGGGTGCGCTGGCGGGAAGCGATGCCGGTTCTGGCGGAGCAGGGACTGACGGCGGAGCGGCTGGGACGTCTGGCTGAGCGGCTTGAGCGCCTGGACGAGGCGGCCGCATACCGCGCCGGCAAGGCACTCGCCGAGGTCGTGCTGCCGGATGAGCCCGCGGAGCAAGGTCTGCGTTTGCGTTTTTCAGCGCTTATCCGTGAGCCGGAAGAGATCGTGCTCCGGGTTCTCGGGCTGGCCCTCGATGCGGCCGTGCCGGGCAGCGAGGGATATGGCCGACTGGAGCGGCTGGAGGCCTGTGGGGCGGCTCTGATCGAGGCGGTTCGCGCCGGCTCGGCACTACGCCGCACCTTGTCGGGCTGCGTTCTTTCGCTCGGCCGCGACGGTGTGTTGGCGCTGCAAGCCGAGCCCCCGCGCAGACGCGGTGTTCACCCTTCGGCGTCATAGTGCCGCCACGCCATTGCTTTCCCTTGGCAACGACGTATGCGACACCTAAATTGATCGTCGGGAAACTCTAGGCCTCGCCCGGCTGCTCCGGGAGGCCCGATCGGACTGGGAATGAATCCGAATTTTCGCAATTTCGCCCTCTGGGTGGTGATCTTCCTGCTGGTGCTGGCGCTGGTCACTCTGTTCCAGAGCCCGAGCCAGCGTGCCAGCACCAATGAAATCCCCTACAGCCAGCTGATCAACGAGGCCGAGGCCGGACGCGTGTCGAACGTCGTCGTCGCCGGCCAGGAGATTTCCGGCTCCTTCTCGGATGGTCGCAGCTTCGTGACCTATGCGCCCTATGGCGATCCGAACCTCTTGAAGACCATGGCCCAGAAGGGCGTGCAGGTCTCGGCCAAGGCGCCGTCGGAAGGCACGCCCTGGTTCATGGCGCTGCTGGTCAACTCGTTGCCCTTCGTCATCTTCATCGGCCTGTGGATCTTCATGTCCCGCCAGATGCAGAACGGCGCCGGCCGGGCGATGGGTTTCGGCAAGTCCAAGGCCAAGCTGCTGACCGAGGCGCATGGCCGCGTCACCTTCGAGGATGTCGCGGGCATCGACGAAGCCAAGGAGGACCTGCAGGAGATCGTCGAATTCCTGCGCGATCCCCAGAAGTTCCAGCGGCTGGGCGGGCGCATCCCGCGCGGCGTGCTGCTCGTCGGCCCTCCCGGCACCGGCAAGACGCTGACCGCGCGTGCCGTCGCGGGCGAGGCCAATGTGCCGTTCTTCACGATCTCGGGTTCGGACTTCGTCGAGATGTTCGTCGGCGTCGGCGCCAGCCGTGTCCGCGACATGTTTGAGCAGGCCAAGAAGAACGCGCCCTGCATCATCTTCATCGACGAGATCGACGCGGTCGGCCGTCATCGCGGCGCCGGTCTCGGCGGCGGCAATGACGAGCGCGAGCAGACGCTGAACCAGCTCCTCGTCGAGATGGACGGCTTCGAGCCGAACGAGGGCGTGATCATCATCGCCGCGACGAACCGTCCCGACGTGCTCGACCCCGCGCTGCTGCGTCCGGGCCGCTTCGACCGCCAGATCGTCGTCCCGAACCCGGATGTCGCCGGCCGCGAGAAGATCCTGCGCGTCCATGTCCGCAAGGTGCCGATGGCGCCGGATGTCGACCTCAAGGTGCTCGCCCGCGGCACGCCCGGCTTCTCGGGCGCGGACCTGATGAACCTCGTCAACGAGGCGGCGCTGCTCGCAGCCCGCCGCGGCAAGCGCATGGTCACCCATGGCGAGTTCGAGGACGCCAAGGACAAGGTCATGATGGGCGCCGAGCGCAAGTCCATGGCCATGTCCGAGGAAGAGAAGAAGCTGACCGCCTATCACGAGGCTGGCCACGCCATCGTCGGCCTCTATGTCCCGGCCGGCATTCCTGTCCACAAGGCGACGATCATTCCGCGCGGTCGCGCGCTCGGCATGGTCAAGTTCCTGCCGGAGGGCGATCGCTACTCGATGAAGTTCAAGGAGTTCACCTCGCAGCTCGCGGTCGCCATGGGCGGGCGCGTGGCGGAGGAGATCACCTTCGGCCGCGAGAACGTCACCTCGGGCGCCACCGGCGATATCCAGCAGGCGACCAAGATGGCCAAGGCCATGGTCACGCAGATGGGCTATTCGGACGAGCTCGGCATGGTCGCCTATGGCGACAATCAGGAAGAGGTCTTCCTGGGCATGTCGATGGGCCGCAGCCAGTCGCTGTCGGAATCGACCGCGCAGAAGATCGACGCCGAGGTGAAGCGCCTCGTCGACGAGGGCTATGCCGACGCCAAGAAGATCCTCACCGATCATCACGAGGAGTTCGTCGCGGTGGCCGAGGCGCTGCTCGAGTTCGAGACGCTGACGGGCGAGGAAATCCGCGACCTGATCGCGGGCAAGCGCCCGTCGCGCGATCTCGACGACACGCCGCATGCCCCGCGCGGCTCGGCCGTCCCGAGCGCCGGCAAGGGCCGTAAGCGCGGCGAGCCGGACGCCGGCCTGGAACCGCAGCCGCAGGGCTGAGGCGGGCTTCCACGGAATGCGAGAAGGGCGGCCGCGAGGCCGCCCTTCTTCTTTGCGCGGAGGCGATGTCACGCTCCGTCACAATTTGTGAGAAGGCGGAAAGGTTTTTTGGCTATAGAACGCGCAAAACCGGGCGCGAGGCGCCGCTGGGAACCGAATCACGATGACGCGCAAATATTTCGGAACGGACGGCATTCGCGGGCGGGCGAACGGCGTCATCACGCCGGACCTCGCCCTGAAGGTCGGCCAGGCCACGGGCCTCGCCTTCCGCCGCGGCGAGCATCGCCACCGGGTGGTGATCGGCAAGGATACCCGCCTTTCCGGCTACATGATCGAATACGCGATGGTCGCGGGCTTTACCTCGGTTGGCATGGACGTGATGCTGCTTGGCCCGATGCCGACGCCGGCGGTCGCAATGCTGACGCGCTCGATGCGCGCCGATCTCGGCGTGATGATCTCCGCCTCGCACAACGCCTACGAGGATAACGGCATCAAGCTGTTCGGGCCGGACGGCTACAAGCTCAATGACGAGGTCGAGCGCGAGATCGAGGGGCTGATCGATAGTGATCTGACCCCCCGTCTGTCGGGCTCGCCGAAGCTCGGCCGCGCCAAGCGCATCGACAGCGCCGATGCGCGCTATGTCGAGTTCGCCAAGCGCACCATGCCGCGCAACATGAGCCTCGAAGGCCTGCGCATCGTGCTCGATTGCGCCAATGGCGCTGGCTACAAGGTGGCGCCGCAGGCGCTCTGGGAATTGGGCGCCGAGGTCATCGTCATCGGCGACGAGCCCGATGGCTTCAACATCAACCGCGATGTCGGCTCGACCCATCCGTCGACGCTGGTGGCGAAGGTCCGGGAATTGCGCGCCGATGTCGGCATCGCGCTCGACGGCGATGCCGACCGCGTGCTGGTGGTCGACGAGCAGGGTCAGATCGTCGATGGCGACCAGTTGATGGCGGTGATCGCGCGTTCCTGGCTGGAGGATGGCCGGCTCTCGGCGCCGGGCATCGTCGCGACGATCATGTCCAATCTCGGTCTGGAGCGCTATCTCGCGGGGCTCGGCCTCACGCTGGCGCGCACCGCCGTCGGCGATCGCTATGTGCTGGAGCACATGCGCAACCATGGCTTCAACCTGGGCGGCGAGCAGTCCGGCCACATCATCCTCTCGGATTTCGGCACGACCGGCGACGGGCTCGTCGCGGCGCTGCAACTGCTTGCGGTGGTCAAGCGGATGGACAAGCCGGTCTCCGAGGTCTGCCACTGCTTCGAGCCGCTGCCGCAAATCCTCAAGAACGTCCGCTACAAGAAGGGCAAGCCGCTGGAGGAGCAGCCGGTGGTCAGCGCGATCGAGGCGGCGAAGCAGCTTCTTGGCGAGAGCGGCCGCCTGGTGATCCGCCCCTCCGGCACCGAGCCGGTGATCCGCGTCATGGCCGAGGGCGATGATCGCGATCTGGTCGAGCGCGCGGTCGACGATGTCGTCGAGGCAGTCACGAAGGCTGCGGCCTGATAGGCACGGCCTGCTGTTCTAGCGTACACGCGTGTCATCCCGGACAAGCAGCGAAGCTGCGCCGATCCGGGATCCATGCCTGAACCGTTCCGGAATGGATCCCGGGTCTTCGCTTCGCTGCGCCCGGGATGACAATTGGGGCCGAACGGATTCACACCACCGTGGTGAGCCCGCCATCGACCATCAGCAGGTGGCCGTTGACGTAGTCGGACGCGGCCGAGGACAGGAAGATCGCGGCGCCCGCGAGCTCCTTCGTCTCGCCCCAGCGCCCGGCCGGCGTGCGGGTGCAGACCCAGTTCGAGAAGGCTTCGTCGGCAATCAGCGCGGCGTTGATCTCGGTGGCGAAATAGCCGGGGCCGATGGCGTTGGCTTGGATGTTGTGCTTGCCGAGTTCGGCGGCGAGACCCCGCGTCATCATCTTCACCGCGCCCTTGGACGCCGTGTAGGGGATGATGGTGGCGCGGCCGAGCTCGCTCATCACCGAGCCGATGCTGATGATCTTGCCGCGCTTGCGCGGCACCATGCGCTTGGCCACGGCCTGGGTGACGTAGAACACCGAGTGCAGGTTGGTGTTGATCACCTCGTGCCAGCCCTCGACAGGGAATTCGGTGATCGGCGCGCGCTTCTGCATGCCGGCATTGTTGATGAGGATATCGATCGGGCCGATCTCGGCCTCGATCATGGCGACGCCGGCTTCGACCGCCGCGTGATCGGTGACGTCGAAGGGGGCGATGGAGGCCTTGCGGCCGGCGGCAGCGAGGGCCTGCTGCGCCCGCTCCAGCTTCGCCCTGTCGCGGCCGTTCAGCACGACATGGGCGCCGGCATCCGACAGGCCTTCGGCAAGCGCGAGGCCGATGCCCTGGCCCGAGCCGGTGACGAGCGCGATCTTGCCGGCGAGACTGAACAGCGACAGCGACATGGCTTATCCTCGCAAAATGCCGGATGCGGCGATTTCGGTTTGCGCCGGGGGCGCCGCTTTGGGTAAGCAGGTTTCAATCGATTAGACAATGGTGCCGCGCGCCGTCGCGCGGCGAATTCGGGAGCGTCCCATGCGTGCCGTCGTCATCCATGCCGAGAAGGATCTGCGGGTCGAGCCGACGACCGCGCCCGAGCTCGGGCCGCGCGACGTGCGCGTGCGGATCGAGGCCGGCGGCATCTGCGGTTCGGACCTGCATTACTACCTGCATGGCGGCTTCGGCACGATCCGCGTGCGCGAGCCGATGATCCTCGGCCATGAGATCGCCGGCCGGGTCGAGGCGATCGGCGGCGAGGTCTCGCGGGTGAAGCCGGGCGACCGGGTCGCGGTCAATCCAAGCCGTGCCTGCGGTCATTGCCGCTACTGCCAGATGGGGCTGCAGCAACACTGCACGGACATGCTGTTCTACGGCTCGGCGATGCGCTTCCCGCATGTGCAGGGCGGCTTCCGCGACGTGCTCGTTGTCGAGGAGCGGCAGGCGGTGAAGGTGGCGCCGCGCGTCACCGCGGCCGAGGCCGCCTTCGCCGAGCCGCTCTCGGTCTGCCTCCATGCCGCCAAGCGCGCCGGGCCATTGCTCGGCAAGCGCGTGCTGGTGACGGGCGCGGGCCCGATCGGCGCGCTCACCATCCTCGCGGCCAAGGCTGCGGGCGCTTCCGAGATCGTCGCGACCGACGTGGTCGACGGGCCGCTGCCGGTGGCGCGCAAGATGGGCGCGACCGCGACGGTCAATGTCGCGGCCGAGCCGGAGCGGCTCAAGGCCGAGTACGGCGCGGAGAAGGGCGCCTTCGACTTGATGTTCGAGGCTTCCGGCAACCAGCATGCGCTGACCGGCGCCTTCGACGTGGTCAGGCCGGGCGGCGTCATCGTCCAGATCGGCGTGGGCGGCCAGTTCACGCTGCCGATGAATGTCGTCGTCGCCAAGGAATTCGACCTGCGCGGCTCCTTCCGCTTCCATGAGGAATTCGACTGGGCGGTGGCGATGATCGGCTCGGGCAATATCGATCTCTCGCCGCTGCTGACGGCGTCGATCCCGGTCGACCGCGCAGTGGAAGCCTTCGACCTCGCCGCCGACAAGTCGAAGGCGATCAAGGTCCAGCTCGACTTCGCCTGAGCGGTTTCAGCCGTTGCTGCGCCGGCGCAGCGGGAGCTCTTCCGGCGAGCTGACGGCGAAGCCGTTGCGGCCGTTTCGCTTGGCGACATAGAGCGCCTCGTCGGCACGGCGCGTGGCCTCGCTCAGCGTGTCGGAAGGTTCGAGCAGCGCCGCGCCGATGCTGGTGGTCACCAGGACGGTCGCGCCGCTGCTCAGGGCAACGGGGCGCTCCGCGGCGGCGCTGACGATCGCGCTGGCCATGCTCGACAGGCTGTCGCGATCGACATTGTCGAGCAGCAGGATGAATTCGTCGCCGCCCCAGCGGGCGCAGATGTCGCGGTCGCGCAGGAGCGCCGTCATGCGTTTGGCGAGTTCGGCGATGACCTCGTCGCCGCTCTGGTGGCCATGGCGGTCGTTGAGCGGCTTGAGATTGTCGAGATCGACGAGCAGCAGGCCGGCCTGATGCCCAGTGCGGCCGGCGCGGCTGCGGCTCTTCGCGAAGGCGCGCTCGAAGCCGCGGCGGTTGAACACGCCGGTCAGCGGATCGGCATGGGCGAGCCGCTCGAGCTGCTCGGTGCGCTCGCGCACGGCCTCCTCGAGCCGGGCGGTGTTCTCCTCGACGCTGCGCGCCATCGTGCCGAAGGCCTGCGACAGCCGTCCGATCTCGTCGCGCCCGGCATCGATCGCGACCGCGCGGAACTCGCGGGCGCGGACATGGCTTGCCGCATGCTCGACGCGGGCCAGCCGGTCGAGCACGGCGCGTTTGAACAGCAGGGTCATCAGGGCGGCGGCCGCCAGCAGGACCACGCCGAAGAGCAGGCCGAGCGGCAGGAACAGGCTGCGGTCGATGATGCGGTCGATATCCATCACCGTGACGTTGAACCAGCCGAGGCGGTCGAGATAGCCGACGCCGACGAGCACGCGCTTGCCGTCGACGGTCATGAAACGCGACTGCACGAGGTCGTCGCCGGCCCCGACGCGGGCGATCATCTGGCCAAGCAGGCTGCGGTCCGGATCGTTGTCGATGATCTGATAGATCGTCTTCTTCGACGAGATGTCCTTGGTCAGGCTGTGGAAGTCGACGAGGCTGGCGTCGCGATGGGCCTGCACGGCGCCGCTGCGGTCGACGAACATGCTCTGGACGCCGGTCTGCGGGATGTCGACGACCTCGCGGATGAACTGCGTCAGGTCCAGCCCGGTGCCGATGATGCCGAGCACGCGGCCATCCTTGCGGATGATGCAGTTGATCCAGACCTTGGTGACGCGGAGATTGTCATCGTTGTCGACATTCAGGTGGCAGCCCGTGCCGAGCGCGGCGGTCTTGTAGTACCAGCCGTCGCGCGGGTTGGCGGCCGACAGCGTGTAGCGCTTGCGCGCGTGCTCGTAGCTGTTGTCCTTGTCGTTGAAATAGTAATTGCCCGAGCCGGCGAGGACCGTGAAATAGCTGCGGTCCCGGAAGGACTGGCGGTAATGCTCCAGCTCGGCGAGGCCGCGTTCCGCCTTGCCCGGATCGTCCTCGTTCTCGGCCCAGTCGACGATGGCGGGCGCGCGGGCGACGGTTTCGGCCAGCGAGACCTCGCGCATCAGCGCTTCCAGCCCGCGATAGCGATCGAACAGGATCTGCTTCTCGGCGACCAACGTGCCGAGCTTCACCACGGTCGCGTCGACGATCCACAGGAAGGCCGCGCCGGCCGGAATCGCGATCGCCACCAGGATGGCGAGCGTCCAGCCCATGACCCGGGCCTTCAAGCTATGCGTGCGGGGCAGACCGGTTTCGGCCTGGCTCATCGGGTCGGCTTCCTTGCGGGATAGCGCAAGGTAGAGAGCGATCCGTTGCGTAAGCTTTAAGAAACCGCGGTCATCCCGTGCGCGTTGCGGCGCGACGTGCCGCTGCGCAGACACGGGACCGCTTTCAGAAAGAGGCGCCTTCTCGTCGCGCGGTCCCGTGTCTGCGCCGCAGCGTTTCACGCTGCAGCGCGCACGGGATGATGATCTTCAGAACAGCCCTTCGATGCGCCCCTGCGCGTCGATATGGATGCGCTCGGCGGCGGGCTCGCGCGGCAGGCCGGGCATGGTCATGATGTCCCCGCAGATCGCGACGACGAAGCCGGCGCCGGCCGAGAGCCTGAGCTCACGCAAAGGCACGATGTGGCCGGAGGGCGCGCCGCGCAGGCTCGGGTCGGCCGAGAAGGAGTACTGGGTCTTGGCGACGCAGACCGGCAGGTCGCCGAAGCCCGCTTCCTCCAGCTCGGCGAAGCGGGCCTGGAGCTTGGCATCGACGCTGACGCCCTCGGCGCCGTAGATATCGCGCGCCACCGTCTCCAGCTTCTGCCGCAGCTTCATCGCATCGGGATAGAGCGGGGCGAAATCGGCCTCGCCCTCGTCGGCGAGTGCCGCGACCTTGCGGGCGAGTTCCTCGGCGCCGGCGCCGCCTTCCGCCCAGTGCCGGCAGATCACCGCCTCGACGCCGAGATGGTTGCGGCAATAATTGCGGATCAATTCGTGTTCGGCAGCGGTATCCGTCGTGAAATGGTTGATCGCGACGACCGGCGGCACGCCGAATTTCCGGACATTGTTGACGTGGCGGGTCAGGTTGGAGAGCCCCGCTTCCAGCGCCTTCAGGTCCTCGCGGCCGAGCGCATCCTTGGCGACGCCGCCATGCATCTTGAGGGCCCGGACGGTGGCGACGACCACGGCGGCGGCGGGCTTCAGCCCGGCCTTGCGGCACTTGATGTCGAAGAACTTCTCGGCGCCGAGATCGGCCCCGAAGCCGGCCTCGGTCACGACATAGTCGGCGAGCTTCAGCGCGGCCTTCGTCGCGATCACCGAATTGCAGCCATGGGCGATATTGGCGAAGGGGCCGCCATGGACGAAGGCGGGCGTGCCCTCCAGCGTCTGCACGAGGTTCGGCATCAGCGCGTCCTTGAGCAGCACGCTCATCGCCCCGGTCGCCTTGATGTCGGCGGCGGTGACGAGACGCTTGTCGCGGGTGCGGCCGATGACGATGCGGCCGAGGCGGGCCTCCAGATCGGCGGCGTCGCGGGCAAGGCAGAAGATCGCCATGATCTCGGAGGCGACGGTGATGTCGAAGCCATCCTCGCGCGGGAAGCCATTGCTGGCACCGCCCAGCGAGGAGACGATGGAGCGCAGCGCCCGGTCGTTCATGTCCATGACGCGCCGCCAGGTGATGTGGCGCGTGTCGAGGCCGAGGCCATTGCCCCAGTAGACATGGTTGTCGACCATGGCCGCCAGCAGGTTATGGGCGCTGGTGATCGCGTGGAAATCGCCGGTGAAGTGCAGGTTGATCTGCTCCATCGGCACGACCTGGGCATAGCCGCCGCCGGCCGCACCACCCTTCATGCCGAAGCTCGGACCGAGCGAAGGTTCGCGCAATGCGATCATCGCGCGCTTGCCGATGCGGGAGAGCCCGTCGCCGAGGCCGACGGTCGTCGTGGTCTTGCCTTCGCCGGCGGGCGTCGGGCTGATCGCGGTGACGAGGATCAGCTTGCCGTCCGGCTTCGCCTGGAAGCCGGGGATCGCATGGGTGTCGATCTTGGCGATGTACTTGCCATACGGGTTGAGGGCCTCGGAGGGGATGCCCGCCTTTGCGGCGATCGTGGCGATGGGCTGCAGCGTGGCTACGCGCGCGATCTCGATATCGGTCGGCATTCGTCCTCTCGGAGGCTATTCTGCCCGCGTCTCCCGAGCGCGGAACCGCGCGGACACTGGCCCGAAAACCCCGCCGCCGCCAGCGCTTTCGCCGGCGGGGCGGGCATGATGCACAGGCGGTGCGGGGCCGCGATCAGCTCGCGAGATGGGCGTTCTGCGGGAACAGGAACTTCCGCGCTTCCGCGTCGAAATCCGCCTTGAAGGCGAACTGGTCTTTCAGCGCGACGGCGCGCTGCGCCGCCGGACGGGCCGAGATCTCGTCGAGATGGCGCTTCACATGCGGGAACATCTCCGGCCAGGTCTCGCCGATGGCGAAGGAGAGCCGCGTCGCCCAGCCCCAGATCGACATGTCGACCAGCGTGTAGCGGTCGCCCAGCATGTAGCGTCGGTTGGCCAGCAGGTCGTTGACGATACCCCAGTGCCGCTCGGCCTCACGGGCATAGCGGTTGATGGCATAGGGCAGCTTCTCCGGGGCGAAGCGGCTGAAATGCACGGCCTGGCCGCAATAGGGGCCGATGCCGGTCGCGACGAACATCAGCCAGGACAGCATCTCGCCCCGGGCCTTCGGCGTGTCCTGCGGCAGGAATTGGCCGGTCTTCTCGGCGAGATAGAGCAGGATGGCGTTGGAATCGAAGACGGTGACGTCGCCATCGGTCAGGGCCGGCGTCTTGGCGTTGGGGTTGATCGCGAGGAACTCCGGCTTGAACTGGTCGCCTTTGCGGGTGTCGACCGGCACCATCTCGTAGGGCAGGCCGGCCTCTTCGAGGAAGAGCGCGATCTTCGCCGGGTTCGGCGAGGGGTGGTAGTAGAGCTTGATCATCGGGGTCTCCTCGCGTGGCGCGTCAGGCCTGCCGCAGTCCGGCGACATAGGAGACGAGATCGGTCAGCGCGGCAATGGTCGCATCCGCCTGGAAACCGAGCTGCTCCGGCTGCATGCGAAGGGCCTTGAACATCAAGGCCGGATCGATCGTCGCGGCAGCGGCAAGCTCGCCGCGCAGCCTGCCGGCGGGTACGCGCTCGATGCGGGCGACATGGAAGCCATGGGCCTTGGCGCCGGCGATGTCGAAGCCGTTCGAGGAGACGAAGAGGATTTCGTCGCGGGCGAGGCCGAGCCGCTTCTCGACATGGGCGTAGCCGCGCGGATCGGGCTTGTAGACGCCGATCTCATCGACGCTGATCACGGTTTCCAGGAGGTCGGTAATCCCCGCATGGGCGACGAGCCGCTTCAGCATGTCCGGGCTGCCATTGGAGAAGATGGCGAGGCGGTGGGAGGCGAGCCCTTCGAGCGCGGCGCGGGCTTCCGGGTAGAGCAGCAGCGCGTCATAGGCGGCCGCGATCCTGGCGACGAGCTCGGGCGAGGAGGCGAGGCCGAGCGTCCGCAGCGTGAACTCCAGCGAGTCGCGGGTGACGGTCCAGAAATCCTCGTAGCGGTCCATCAGGGCGCGCAGCCAGGTGTATTCGAGCTGCTTCAGGCGCCAGATCTGGGTGATCGTCGCGCCATGGCCGGGAAAGGCGGCGTCGGTGACGGCCGCGACCGACTGGACATCGAACAGCGTGCCATAGGCATCGAAAACCAGCGCCTTGATCGACATGCGTCTCCTCCCTGGTGGTTCGCAGCTTTCTTAACACTCGCATCGGCGGCGTGGCGCGTGGTATCCGCACAAGCACCTTTCACAGATGCCGACAGGTCAAGCCGATGCCGCCTCGCCCCGTGATGCTGATGATCCTCGATGGCTGGGGCTGGCGCGAGGAAGCAGAGAACAACGCCGTCAGGCTGGCGAACACCCCGAATTTCGACCGGCTCTGGGCGACGAACCCGCATGCCTTCCTGCACACCTCCGGGCTCGATGTCGGCTTGCCGCCGGGCCAGATGGGCAATTCCGAGGTCGGCCATCTCAATCTCGGCGCCGGCCGCGTGGTGATGCAGGACCTGCCGCGGATCAACCAGGCGATCGCCGACGGCTCGATCGCCACGGCGCTGGAAGCGACCGGTCTCGTCGCGGGGCTGAAGGCGAGCGGCGGCGCCTGCCATCTCATCGGCCTCGTCTCGCCCGGCGGTGTCCATGCCCATCAGGACCATGCGGTCGCGCTCGCGCGCATCCTGACGGCGCAGGGCGTGCAGGTGCATGTCCATGTCTTCACCGACGGCCGCGATACGCCGCCGCAATCAGCGGCCGAATATGTGAAATCCTTTGCCGCCGCGCTGCCGGCTGGCGCCTCCATCGCCAGCGTTTCCGGGCGCTATTACGCGATGGACCGCGACAATCGTTGGGAGCGGGTCGAGAAGGCCTGGCGCGCAATGGTGCTGGGGGAGGGCGAGCGCTTCCCGGATGCGCAGGCCGCGATCGCTGCAGCCTATGCGCAAAACGTCACCGACGAGTTCATCCTGCCGGCCGCGATCGGCGATTATGCCGGGATGAAGGATGGCGACGGTTTGCTCAGCTTCAATTTCCGCTCGGACCGCATCCGCGAGATTCTCGCTGCGGTGCTGGAGCCGGATTTCGCAGGCTTCGTTCGGCCGCGCCGGCCGGTATTGGTCAAGGCGGTCAGCATGACCTCCTACAGCGCCGAGCTCGACAAGGTGATGCCGATGCTGTTCGCGGCCCAGACGCTGGCGAACGGGCTCGGCGAGACCGTCGCCAAGGCCGGGCGCCGCCAAATCCGCATGGCCGAGACCGAGAAATATCCGCACGTCACCTATTTCTTCAACGGCGGCGAGGAGACGCCCTATCCGGGCGAGGACCGGGTGATGGCGCCTTCGCCCAAGGTCGCGACCTATGACCTGCAGCCGGAGATGTCGGCGCCGGAACTTACCGCCAAGGCGGTCGAGGCGATCGATTCAGGGCGTTACGATCTCGTCGTGCTCAATTTCGCCAATCCCGACATGGTCGGTCATACCGGCGTGCTCGCCGCTGCGATCAAGGCGGTCGAGACGGTCGATGCCGGCCTGGGCGCCATCGCCGACGCCATTGCGCGGCAGGGCGGGGCGCTGCTGGTCACAGCCGACCATGGCAATGCCGAGCTGATGGTCGATCCGGTGACGGGCAAGCCGCATACCGCCCACACCACCAACCCGGTGCCATTGATGCTGGTCGGTGGACAGGGCAGGGGGCTTGCCGACGGGCGCCTCGCCGATATCTCGCCGACGCTGCTCGCGCTGATGGAGCTGGCGCAGCCGGCCGAGATGACCGGGCAGTCGCTGCTGCGCTGACACAGCAAAACGGCGCGGGGAGGGCCCGCGCCGTTTCGTGTTCTCACCCGATGCTTCGGATCAATACTTGCGCACCACCGGCGGCGCGTAGGCGACCGGCTCCGGCTTGCCGCAGCAATCCGGGTCGCCGAAGTTCCAGCGTATGCCGATGCGGAAATCGTGGCTGTCGATGTTCTTCGCCTTGAGCGGAGAATAGGTTTCGTCCAGACGTGCGTTGCTGATACGGCCGGACTGGGCGTCGCCGAGATTGAGGTAGCGATAACCCGCCTCGATCGTCAGGTTCTTGTTCACTTCATAGCCGACGCCGGCCATCAGAGCCCAGGCGACACCGGATTTGGTGCTGGTGCTGGCGATGCCGAGGCTCGTGGACGGACCGACGATGCCTTCGTCCGTGAAGCCGGTGATCCGGTTTGTGGCGTAGCCGATGCCGGCGCCGAGGTAAGGCGTCAGGCAGTTCCAGGTGCCGAGATCGATATAGCCGTTGAACAGAGCGACCATCGAGGTCAGGTCGCCCTTGTAGGTGTTGTTCTGGTAGCCGTTGATCCCCGCGTTGAAGACGGTATCCGTCACCTGGATCGTACCCGCGCCGCGGTATTCGAAGGTGCCGTCCAACCGGAACCAGTTGTTGAAGCGATAGCCGATGCCGACGCCGCCGAAGAAGGCGTTGTCCGATTTCTTGCTGCCGAACGTGCCGTAAGCCTGCGCGACCTGCTCCTGGTGGTACGAGCCGACCTCCTGGATGCCGACGCCGATATCGCCGCGCAGGTAGATGCCGCTCGAAAGCGTGCCCTTGAGGCCGAGCGGCTCCGGCGGCGGGGGAGGCGGAGCGTAGGCGAGATCCGCGGCCTGCGCCGCGGCGGAAACGCCGAGGGCCAGGCCGCCCGCCAGCGCGAGAGTTTTCAGGCTGCCCATGGCAGTGTCCTTCGCGTTTGCGCGGCGCAATGAACGCAGCCCGCGCGTGTTACCAACGGGAAGACCATGGCAGCGATTTCTTAAATGACACTTAACCCTAAAAGCTAACCTTACCGGGGCGTGAACGAAGACTTGAGCGGAATGCTTCCACGCCTATTTCCGGTGGCGGGGAAGGGCCAGAGGAACGCCTGCCTACGCGAGCGGCTTGTCCGTTGCCGCGCCGGTGCCCCTGCGAGCTCTCGCCGCCATCGCCTCGAACTCACGGCGGATGGCCTCGAGCTTGTCCTCGTCGAGTTCTTCGAGATCGAGCAGTTCCTCGCGGGCGCCTTCCAATCGGCAGATCAATTCGTCGAGCTTGATCTGCATCGCCGCCGTGTCGCGGTTCTGGCTGTTCTGGATGATGAAGACCATCAGAAAGGTGACGATGGTCGTCGAGGTGTTCACCACGAGCTGCCAGGTGTCGTTATAGCCGAAGAAGGGGCCGGAGAGCGCCCAGAGCACGATCAGCGCGGCAGCGCCAATGAAGGTCTGTGGCCGTCCCGCCCAATGCGCGACCGATTGCGACAGGCGGGTGAAGAACGAGCGGTCGCTCTGCGGCATGCGGCGCTTGGCCATGGCACGGTCCCCGAAGCCGGTTGAGGCTGTGCTGCTCACAACGCGGCGGGGGAGGCGGCCGTTCCCGCTGGAGTGGCGCTACGCCGTCAGGCGCTCGGCATGCCAGGCGATGTGCTGGGCCATGAAGGTCGAGATGAAGTTGTAGGAGTGGTCGTAGCCGTCGCGCATCGTGAGCTGGAGCGGGATGCCGGCGGCCGCGCAGGCGATATCGAGGAGCTGCGGGCGCAGGCCTTCTTCGAGGAAGCCGTCGGCCGTGCCCTGGTCGATCAGCAGGTCGCGGACGCGGTGGCCGTCGGCGATCAGCAGGGTCGAGTCATAGGCGCGCCATTTGGCCTCGTCCGGCCCCAGATACTTCTCGAAGGCCGGCCGCGACCAGCCGGCCGTCGAGGGCTGGGCGATCGGCGCGAAAGCGGACACGGAGCGGTAGCGGTCGGGGTTCTTCAGCGCGAGCGTGATCGCGCCATGGCCGCCCATGGAGTGGCCGAAGATGCCCTGCCGGTTCATGTCGACCGGGAAATGCCGGCTGACCAGCTCGGGCAATTCGTCGCGGATATAGGTCTCCATGCGGTAGTTCTTCGCATAGGGCTCCTGCGTCGCGTCGAGATAGAAGCCGGCGCCGCCGCCGAACTGCCAGTTCTCCGGCTCGTCCGGCACGCCCTCGCCGCGCGGGCTGGTATCCGGGCAGATGATGGCGATGCCATTGGCGGCTGCGGCAGCGCGGTACTCGCCCTTGTCCATGACGTTCTGGTGCGTGCAGGTCAGGCCCGAAAGGTACCAGAGCAGCGGAACCGGCCCATCCTCGATCTGATGCGGCAGATAGATCGCGAAGGTCATCGGGCAGGCGCAGGCGGCGCTGTCATGCCGGTAGACGCGCTGCGAGCCGCCGAAGGCCTTGGAGGAGGAGAGCAGTTCCATGGGCGGGTCCTTCAATGTCTTGGCTCAACGCTTGTCATTCCGGGGCGGCCAGAGGCCGAACCCGGAACCCACGACCGGGTGAGCCTTTGCCCGGTCGGCTTATTCAAGCGTCTTGCCCCGTCGTGGGTTCCGGGTTCAGCGCGCCGCGCTGCCCCGGAATGACAAAGGTGGAGCTTCAGTGCCCGATCGATGAGGCGGGAAAGCGGCGCCTCAGTAGACCACCACGCTCCTGATCGACTTGCCCTCGTGCATCAGGTCGAAGCCGGTATTGATCTCGTCGAGCGAAAGCTTGTGGGTGATCAGGTCGTCGATGTTGATCTTGCCCTCCATGTACCAGTCGACGATCTTCGGCACGTCGGTGCGCCCGCGCGCGCCGCCGAAGGCGGTGCCCTTCCAGACGCGGCCGGTGACCAGCTGGAACGGACGGGTCGCGATCTCCTTGCCGGCCTCGGCGACGCCGATGATGATCGATTCACCCCAGCCGCGATGGCAGCATTCCAGCGCCTGACGCATCACATTGGTGTTGCCGGTGGCGTCGAAGGAGAAATCGGCGCCGCCGCCGGTCAGGTCGACGATCGCCTGCACCACCTTGTCGTTGCCGATCTCGGCCGGGTTGATGAAGTCGGTCATGCCGAACTTCTCGGCCATGGCGCGCTTGGCCGGGTTGATGTCGACGCCGATGATCTTGTCGGCGCCGACCATGCGGGCGCCCTGGATGACGTTGAGGCCGATGCCGCCGAGCCCGAAGACGACGACATTGGCGCCCGGCCAGACCTTGGCCGTGTAGATCACCGCGCCGATGCCGGTGGTCACGCCGCAGCCGATATAGCAGATCTTGTCGAAGGGCGCGTCCTCGCGGACCTTGGCGAGCGCGATCTCGGGCAGGACGGTGAAGTTCGCGAAGGTCGAGCAGCCCATGTAGTGGAACACTTCACCGCCGTCGCAGGAGAAGCGCGAGGTACCGTCCGGCATCACGCCCTGGCCCTGCGTCGCGCGGATCGAGGTGCAGAGATTGGTCCGGCGCGACAGGCAGGATTTACAGCTCCGGCATTCCGGCGTGTAGAGCGGGATGACGTGGTCGCCGGGCTTCAGGCTGGTCACGCCGGCGCCGATCTCGCGCACGATCCCTGCGCCCTCATGGCCGAGGATCGCGGGGAACTTGCCTTCCGAATCCAGCCCCGAGAGCGTGTAGGCGTCGGTGTGGCAGATGCCGGTCGCCATGACCTCGACGAGGACCTCGCCGGCCTTGGGGCCGCCGATCTCGATCGTCTCGATGGTGAGGGGCTTGCCGGCTTCCCAGGCGACGGCGGCGCGGGTCTTCATCGGGTGTTTCCTTCCTTGCGGATGTTCATTTCAGATAGGGGCGGATGACCCGCATGATCGCGGCGATCTCGTCGTCGTTCCCGGCTTCCACGGGTGCAGCCTCGGCCGGGCGGGCCATGGTCTCGCGCAAGTGGCTTTCCAGCACCTCGGCCATCAGCCCGGTCGCGGCGCCGCGCAGGGCTGCGAGCTGCTGGAGCAGGGCGCCGCATTCCTCGCCACGTTCGACGGCGGCGATCAGGGCGTCGGTCTGGCCCCTGATGCGGCGCAGCCGCGTGACGGCGCGTTTCTTCTCTTCGGGCGTGTGAGGCATGGGCGCCGAGGCTCCGGTTGCCGCGACGCTATGGTACTGAGGGGGAGTATGTCAATGCGGGTGGCGAGCGGAAACGAAAAGAGCGGCAGCGTCGCCGCTGCCGCTCTTCCACCGATGCGTCGTCAGGGTTGCTTCAGAAGCTGTAGCCGAGCTTCACCTTGACGAGGTGCTGGCTGAAATTGGTGAGGTCGAGATTGCCGGGCTCGCCCTTGGCCTTGCCGGAGACCTGGACGTTATAGGCCGCGGACAGCGCGAGCTGCTTTGTCGCCTGCCAGAACACGCCGGGGCCAACGAAGGTGGCGTAGCCCGCCTCGTTGCCGAAACCGAGCTCGTTATGGGCGCGCATGTGGCGGGCCTCGCCGCTCAGATAGAGGCCTTCCTGCACCTGCCAGGCGAGCGCGCCGCCGACGGTAAAGGTGGAGGAGCGCTGGTAGGGCGACGGCCCGGTCCAGGTCAGGTCGTGCGAGATGTTCAATCCGGCATAGAGCGTGTTCGGGATCAGCGTCTTGTCGGCGAAGAGGCGGATGCCGGTATTGTAGGTGGTGAAGCGGCCGGCGCCGTCCGGATCGGTGCGGTTCAGGCTGGGGTCGATGACCAGGGTCAGGCCGAGGCCGTGCATGTCGCGCCCGAGCAGCTTGTACTTCATCTCGACGCCGGCACCGAAGGCGCGCGAGTCGGCGCTGACCCCGCCGGCCGAGGCGCTGGTGATGTTGCCGAGCACATAGGGGCCGATCTCGAAGCAGGGGAAGAGACCGTAGGAGCCCTGCAGGGTCAGGCCATGGCCGTTCGAGTTGCCGCTGCGCGTGCCGAAGCCGCCGCCATAGGTCAGGCTGGTCCCGAACGAGCCGACATCGGCGACATCGGAGCCCGTGGTGAAGCCGAAAGCGTCGGTCGGGATGCCCTCGCTCTCCGTACAGGCGGAAACGACGGGAGGCGGCGCAACGGGCGCGCCCTTGCGGGAGGAAAGGTCGGCGGCGATGGCGGGGGCCGAGAGGGCCGCGGCGATCAGGGCGAGAGCGATGGCTTTCGAAGACATAGGTGTGCTCCGGGGAGGTCTCGGATTGATACGCTAATGCAAATCAATTGCAATAACTATTTCATCCTCAACTGAACCATGTCGGGAGCCTGATCCTGCCGCGATAAAAGAGCCATAGTGGTTTCCGCAATCCGCCCCGCTGTTGTTGCGCCGCAACAGTCAGGGTTTCGGCAGGCTGGACAACCGGTCCAGTGCGCGCGGCGCGATCCCGGCGAGCGCTTCGATCGGTTTCCAGGCGGCGGCGTGGACCTCCTCGACCTGTGCGACGAGCGGCAGGGCCGGATCGGCGAGGAAGAGATATTGCAGGTCGTGATGGATATGGGCCGGCTCACCGCGCGATGGCTTGCCGGGCACGTCGTGGCTGTCGATGGTGAAGGGCAGGTCGCCGCCCCGGTGCCAAGGGTGGAGGATGAGGCCCTGTACGCCGGTTTCCTCGATCGCCTCGCGCGCGGCCGAAAGATGGAAGTACGCGGCCTCCTCCCAATGCCCGCCGGGCTGGAGCCAGCGGCCGATCACGACATGGTCGATCAGCAAGACCTGCGCGTGATCGGGCGAGAGCACGAAGGCGCTGGTGGTGAGATGCCCGGGGAAGGTGTCGCGCCGGTCGAGCGCATGGCCCTCGGTCATCTGCCAGCGTAGCAAGGCGAGGTGCTCGTAGGGGCCTGCGACCTCGGCGCGATAGCGCTCGACGATGCGGGTGAGTTCGTTGCGGAAATCCATGGGGTCAGCGCAGTTCAAGCGGGAGGCGGTAGGATTCGAAATGCCCGTTCTTCGGGCCGTCATAGCCGATGAGGACCGCGAGGCCCTTGGCATCCGGCGGGAGCACGGTCAGGGATTCGGCCTTGTCGTCGCCGCGGCCGGGCAGGTCGCCCAGAGCTGTCGAGACATCGGGCTTGGCGGGGTCGATCAGCATCAGGGAATAGGGCAGGGCCTGCTCCTGTGCCGGGCCGAGCAGGGCAAGCAGGCGGCCGTCGGGCAGGGGCGCGAGATCGCGGATGCCGCGGTTGCTGCCGGCCGGCAATTCGAAGACGCGCGGCGCCTCCGTCGCGGGCGCTTGGCCCGGCGCGAACAGCGCTTTGAGCGAGGCGCCGACGAGGAAGCCGCGATTGCCGAGCGAGGGCGCGCGCAGGCCGGCCCAGAGGGTATCGCCGAGGATTGCGATGCCTTCGATGTTCAGACCGTTATCGTCCATCAGGCCCCGGCCGAAGAAGGGGGCGGCAGGGCCGGCGGCACGCAGCATGTCGCTCAGGCGATAGGTCAATTCGACCTTGCCGGCAGGGGAGCCTTCCGCATCCACCTTGATCCGGGCGAGATGGAAAGCCGAGAGGCGGAACTCGCCCTTCTTGCGCGAGCAGCCATGCGAGCCCGCGACATAGAAGGCGCCATCGGCATAGGCGACGGCCTCGCCGTCAAGCTCGGCGAAGCGGCCGGGCGCCTTGCAGATGCCTTGCGGCGGCTGGCCGAGCGTATCGGGCGAGGCATTTGCTCCAATGATCGGCAAGGTCGCGTCCGGGGTGATGCGGTTCTCGGCGATGCGGGCGAATTGCGCGAAAGAACCCTCGTCGTTGATCAGCAGGCAGCGCTGCGCGCCGTTTGCGACGGGCATGCAGGCGAGGCCGCTGACATCGCGCGCCGGCTTGCCCGCCTTTTTTGCGGAGAAGTCCCCGAGCGTCCGGAAGCGCTGCTCCGGCGCGAGCGTCGCGGCCTGCGTGAGTGAGGCGCCGAGCAGGCTGGTTACGACGAGCGTGGCGAAGAGGCGGTACCGCATCAGGCGAATCCGGAAGGAGGGGCGCGGATTGAGCGCGCGGGGCCGGCGGATGTCAAAGCGCTGGCGGCGCGATCCCTATGGGATCTTGATGATCCCGCCCCTTGCCTCGTCTCGAACCCCTATGGCGCCGTCCCTAGCTTGTCCGGGCGGCCCTTTGAGGCCGTTCGGGAAACAGGATGATGTTCAGTATCCCTCGTAGATCCTTCGGCGGCCCGCTCCAGTTCCTGGTCGGGCGTGACGCCGAAGGGCATTGGCTCGCCGTCGAGACGCACGGGCGTGGCGGCGGCATCTTCTGCGATCGCGGCGCCGCGCTCCGCTATGCCGTCTTCGAGACCGGGCACCGGGCGCGGGCCGTCCGCGTGACCGCCAAGACGCTCTCGCTGCTCTGAGGCCATGCCATGAACCACTGGCTTCACGGCATGTTCACCGCGCTGGTCACGCCCTTCGACGAGGACGCGATCGACTATGGCGCGCTGGAACGCCTCATCCTCTGGCAGATCGCGCAGGGCGCCGACGGCATCGTGATCGGCACCGCGACAGGCGAAAGCCCGACGCTGAGCGGATCGGAGCGGGAGGCGCTCTGCGCCGGCGCCCGCCAGATCGCCGGCCGGCATTATCCGGTGATCGCCGCCGTCGGCAGCTATTCGACCGCCGGGACGGTGGCCGAGATCGCCGCTGCCGAGAAGGCTGGCGCCTCGGCCCTGCTGCTGCGCATGCCCTATTACAACCGGCCGACGCAGGCGGGGCTTGCGGCCCATGCCTTGGCGGCGGCTGCGGCGACCGGGCTCGAGATCATCCTCGACAATGACCCGGATCGCTGCGGTGTCGAGATCGCGGTGGAGACCTTGCAGCTGCTGGAAGGGGCGCCGAACATCGTCGGCATCCTGGAGCGGCGCGGCGATCTCGTCCGCTGCGACCGGATCGCCCGCATGCGCGACCGCCGCTTCATGCGCCTGACCGGCGCGGCCGAGACCATCCCGTCCTACCTGCTCGCCGGCGGCTGCGGCGCGATCACCAGCGTCGGCAATCTCGCGCCGCATTGGCTGGCGCGGCTGGACAGCGCGGCGCGCTCCGAATTCTACGGGCAGGCGCAGATCCTGCAGCGGCGGCTCGTTCCGTTGCTCGACCTGCTGGCGCGCGAGCCCGATCCGGTTCTGATCAAGCTCGCGCTGTCGATGCTGCATCCGGAGGTCGGCGCCGCCTGCCGCGCGCCGCTCGCGCCGCCGCGCCCGGAATGCGTGCCCCTGCTTTGCGACGCCATCGAGGACCTACCGCATCCACTCGTCGGCATGAAGGCCGCGGCCAACGGCGTGGCGGCGGCCCGCAGGCTCTGAATCCAGAGCGGGCGCGGCACCGCCCGCCGCGAACCATATGGAGGTTTCCATGACCGCAATCGGAACCTATCGCCGCCGCAGGGAAGCGATCTACCGGTCTGTCCCCCGGACATCGGCCGGCGGCTGGAAGGCCGATCTGCTGCACCTGTTCGGCTCGGTCGTCCTGCTCGCCATCCTCATCGGCGCGCGGGTCTGGTGGCATCTGCCGTGACCGCAAAAGGAAAGGGCGCCGCGGTGCCGCGACGCCCTTCCGGTGTCATTGATCCAAGCCGAGTTCAGTTCAGCTTGGCGTAGGCCGGCACGGTGAGGAAATCCTCGAAGTTCGGCGCCAGCGACAGCGTCTCGAACAGCGCGATCGCCTCGGGGAAGCGGCCGTTGCCATAGTTCTCAGCGCCGAGCTCGCCCTTCACGCGCTCCATCTCTTCCGGCAGGCAGCGCTTGAACAGCGCCGCATCGGCTTTGATCCCGCCTTCGAGGTCGACCCCGTACTGGCAGAACTGCCAGATCTGGGCGCGGCTGATCTCGGCGGTCGCGGCGTCCTCCATCATGTTGTAGATCGGCACCGCGCCGCGGCCGCGCAGCCAGGCCTCGATATACTGGACGCCGACGCGGATGTTTTCGCGGAAGCCTTCCTCGGTACGGGTGCCCTGATGGACCTCCAGCAGGTCCTTGGCGCCGATCGAGACGTCATCGCGCTTCTTGTCGAGCTGGTTGGCCTGCGGCATCAGCCGGTTGAAGACCTCCATCGCGACCGGGACGAGGTCGGGGTGGGCGACCCAGGTGCCGTCATGACCGTCGCCGGCCTCGCGCTCCTTGTCGGCCTTGACCTTGGCGAAGGCGGCGGCATTGGCTTCCGGGTTGTTCTTGACCGGGATCTGCGCCGCCATGCCGCCCATCGCGAAGGCGCCACGCTTGTGGCAGGTTTTGATCAGCAGCAGCGAATAGGCGCGCAGGAAGGCTTTGGACATCACGACCTGCGAACGGTCCGGCAGGACATAGGCCTTGTTGCGGGCGAGCTTCTTGATGAAGGAGAAGATGTAGTCCCAGCGGCCGCAATTCAGGCCGGCCATGTGCTCGCGCAGTTCGTAGAGGATCTCGTCCATCTCGAAGGCGGCGGGCAGGGTCTCGATCAGGACGGTCGCCTTGATCGTGCCGGTCTTCAGGCCGAGCGCCGACTGGGCGGCGACGAAGACGTCGTTCCAGAGCCGGGCCTCGAGATGGCTCTCCAGCTTCGGCAGATAGAAATACGGGCCGGAGCCGGCCGCCAGCGCCGCCTTGGCGTTGTGGAAGACATAGAGGCCGAAATCGACCAGCGAGCCCGAGGCCTCCTCTCCGTCGATGATGATGTGCCGCTCGGGCAGATGCCAGCCGCGCGGACGGATGATCAGGACGGCGGGCTTGTCCTTGAGCTTGTAGTCCTTGCCGTTCGTCGCATCGGTGAAGTCGATCTTGCCGGCCCAACGGGCGCGGAGATTGATCTGGCCCTCGATCATATTGGCCCAGACCGGCGAGGAGGCGTCCTCGAAATCGGCCATGAAGACCTTGGCGCCGGAATTCAGCGCGTTGACGATCATCTTGCGGTCGACCGGACCGGTGATCTCGACGCGACGGTCGAGGAGGTCGGCCGGGATCGGCGCGACGGTCCAGTCGCCTTCGCGGATATGCTTGGTTTCGGCCAGGAAGTCCGGCGTCTCGCCGGCATCGAAGCGCTTCTGGCGCTCGGCCCGCAGCGTCAGCAGACGCTTGCGCGTCTCGTTGAAGCGGCGGTGCAGGTCGGCGACGAAGGCAAGGGCCTCGGTGGTGAGTATCTGCTCGAAGCCGGGCTGCAGGGCGCCCTTGACGACGACGCCGGCGGGCAGGGCGAGAGTGGGGGTGTCCGACATGGATGGTCCTCCGATCAGGTTGACGCCATCATTCCGCGAAATCGCTCTTTGCAAAATCCGGAAAAAATGATGATCACTTGTTCAATATTGGAAATTATTCAACTTCCGGGCGGGAAGTTGTTTTTGCACTCAAAAGTTGCATATCTGCTGTGATGAACGCGCAGTAACGTAAGGTCAGCGACTTTCCATTCAAAATGTGCGGATAGGCTCGACTTCCGCAAATCGGTTTCAGCAATTCGTAAGTTCCGGCGGCCAACGCTTCCCAGGTCGAATGCGGCAATTCGGCCCTGGATGAGGCACATGATGAAGTTCGGCTCCCTGCCTGCGATGATCAGGCGCTTCCGCCGGGATCAGCACGGCAACGTGTTGATGATGTTCGGGCTCGCGCTGGTGCCCATGATGGGCGTCGTCGGCGTTGCCATCGACTATTCCCGTGCCAGCAACGCCCGGCAGGCGCTCAATGCGGCGATCGACTCCGCCGCGCTGATGGCGGCGCGTGACGCCCAGAAGCTGACGGATGGGGAGATCCGTGCCCGCATCGACGCCTGGATCAAGGACAATCTGCCGTCCGACGTCAAAAGTGAGTTCACCGGAGCGACGGTGACGATCGACCGCACGGCGCGGACGATCAAGATCGCGGCCGAAGCGAAGGTGCCGACCACCATCTCCCGCGTGCTCGGGCCCACCGAGCTTCCGGTCTCATCCGTCAGCCAGTCGACTTGGGGAACCAACAAGATCGAGCTCGCGCTCGTGCTCGATAATACCGGATCGATGGCGAACTCCAAGAAGATGGAGGCGCTGAAGCAGGCCTCCAAGGACCTGATCAAGATCATGCAGGAGGCGGCGCTCGACGCCGATCAGATCAAGATTTCGATCGTGCCGTTCAACACCCAGGTTCGCGTTGATCGTGGCCTCAAGGACGAAGCGTGGATTCGCTATGGCATGACGCGGAAGATCAATTGCGATCGGTATGGCAATAACTGCACCACGGAGACGCTGACCAAGAGCGTCTGGGCGCAGAGCCATGGCTGCATCGCCGACCGCGACCAGAACTACGACGTCACCGATGCCGGCTCCTACGCCGCCAACGCCCAGCAATATCCTGCGACCTGGTGCAGCCAGAGCTCTCTTGCGGAAATCAAGCCGCTGACATCCAACTGGTCAGCGCTGAATGCCCATATCGACACGATGACGCCGGTCGGCAATACCAACGTCACGATCGGTGCAGTCTGGGGCTGGGCCACGCTATCGACCGAGGCGCCCTTCACCCAGGCCAAGCCTCCGACCGAGCCACAGCTGAAGAAATACATGATCCTGCTGACCGACGGTGACAATACCGAGAACCGCTTCACGACGAACGGCAGCGAGATCGACGCCCGGACGAGCCTCGCCTGCACCGGGGTGAAGAATGCCGGGATCAGCCTCTATACGATCCGCGTGATCGACGGCGATGCGACCCTGCTGAAGAACTGCGCGACCCGGCCGGACATGTATTACGACGTCAAGAACGCCTCGGAACTCAGCCCGATCTTCAAGGCCATCGCCAGCGAGATCAGCGCGGTGCGCCTGACCCAGTAAGCTCGGTCCCGCCGAGCATGGCGAAGCGTGCCAGGAAGCGCGCCTGCGCCGCCTCGGTATCGAGGGGATAGAGCCAGGCAAGGACTTCGGTCGGCAGCGCTTGCGGCCGACCGAAGAATTTCAGGGCCTCCTCGCGTTCGAAGCCGGCGAGGCGCGTCGCCTCGAAGAAGGCGGCGATGGTATCGGCCTCCTTGATCTTCTTCTTCAAAGTCGCCGGCGTCGCTGCCGGCAGGCCGAAACGCAGGTGGATCGCCGCGAGCAGGCGCAGCTCCACGCTCTTGTAGGCGTCGCCCATCACCACCTTGAACGGCGAGATCATGTCGCCGATGACATATTCCGGCGCGTCGTGCAGCAATGCCATCAGGCGCCAGTTCTCGCTCCAGTCCGGATTGAGATGGGCGGCAATCGCCTCGACCAGCAGCGAGTGCTGCGCGACCGAGAAGGAATGGGCGCCACGCGTCTGCCCGTTCCAGCGGGCGACGCGGGCGAGGCCATGGGCGATGTCCTCGATCTCGATATCGAGCGGCGAGGGATCGAGCAGGTCGAGCCGGCGCCCTGAGAGCATGCGCTGCCAGGCGCGGGGCGGTTCGGGCTTGCGAGCCATCAGGCGGCGGGGCGCGTGTCGCGGGCGAGCGCGGCGCATTCGCTCCAGCGGAAGCAGCCGGTCAGGTGGTCGTTGACCAATCCGCAGGCCTCCATGAAGGCGTAGACGATGGTCGGGCCGCAGAAGGTGAAGCCGGCCTTTTTCAGCTCCTTCGAGATCGCTTCGGAGAGCTTCGTCTGTGTCGGCACTTCCCCTTGAGCGCGGTAGCTGTTCTGCAGCACGCGGCCGTCGAGATGTTTCCAGAGGAAATCGGCGAAGGGCTCGCGCTCGCTGATCCTGAGATAGGCCTGCGCGCTCCTGATCGTGCCCTCGATCTTGCCGCGATGGCGGATGATGCCGGGGTCGGCCAGCAGGCGCTGGACATCGGCCTCGGTGAAGCGGGCAACCGCCTCCGGCTCGAAACCGGCGAAGCCGGCGCGGAAGGCGTCGCGCTTCCTGAGGATGGTGATCCAGGACAGTCCGGCCTGGAACCCGTCGAGGATCAGCTTCTCCCAGAGCGCGCGGGAATCATATTCCGGCACGCCCCATTCGGTGTCGTGATAGGCGAGGTAAAGCGGCTCGGTGCCCGGCCAGCGGCAGCGGAATTTGCCGTCCGCGCCCTGGATCGCGATGCGCTCCTCGCTGAGGATGACGGTGTCGCTCATAGGGCAGCTCCTGCGGCGGCGCCGAAGCCGGCCTCGCCGGGAAAGGGGAAGCGGATGAAGCCGGGCTTCTCCGCGAGGTGGAAGGCCAGTCCGCCGCCGAGCGGGGCCGTGCCCGCGGCGAGCGCATCGGCCAGCCGGTCGAGCCGGAGCATGGCGAGCGCACGGCCGTTCGCGGAGGAGCCGATGGTGCCGAGCGGCTTGCCGCCGACTGTCGCCTCGGCGCCGGTCTCGGTCGCGATGCCCTCGTCGAAGACGACCGGCACGACGCGGGTGCGGGCCGTGCCGCGATGCTGCATGCGGGAGACGACCTCCTGGCCGATATAGCAGCCCTTCTTGAAGGAGACGCCGCCGAGCTGGTCGAGCAGCGCCTCATGCGGGAAGGTGTCGCCATAGGCGAAGTCGCGGCCGCCTGCGGGCACGCTGAGCGCGATGCGGCGGGCGTGATAGGCGTCCGGCTCGGCGGTGACGAGCACATCGACGCCCTCGGCATCGGTGATGGCGCGCTGGCCGAGCGCCGGCAGGCGCGGGTCGTCATAGACGAAGCCGGCGTCAGTGGGCAGCGGGGCGCCATCCGCGGAGACGATGACCGCACTGCGCTCGGTGAGGTCTTCAAGCGCCACCTTGGCGCGCAGCTTGTAGAGCTTCAGGCGTTTCATCAGGTCTGCGGTCTGGAGCAGGGGCGTGTCGAGCAGGAAGCCGCCGCCATCATCCGGCGCCAGCGCGAGGACGAAGAAATCGCAGATCATCTTGCCTTGCGGCGTCAGCAGCGCGCCGTAGCCGGCCTGCCCGGGCACGACCGGATCGAGATCGTTGGTCACGAGGTTCTGCAGGAAGTCGCGCGCGTCGTCGCCGCTGACGCGGATGACGCCGCGATCGATCAATCGTGTGGCGGACATGAGGCCGTTCCAGTTCTGGTTTCGGGTCGAGGTCTCGACAGCCGAAAAGGAGACGCTGGCGCCACCCGAAACCTGTTTGGGCTTCCGGGACGACGCGTTGGCCGATAGGTAGGCTGCATCGGTCTTTCACTCAACCGCCGGAGACAGCCATGCCCCAGACCTACGACGTGATCCTCAAGGGCGGCACGGTGGTGAACCAGGATGGCCGCGTCGCGCGCGATGTCGGCGTCACCGGCGGCAAGATCATGGCGCTGGGCGATCTTTCGCAGGCTTCGGCCGGAGAGGTCGTCGATTGCACCGGCCTGCATATCCTGCCCGGCGTAATCGACTCGCAGGTGCATTTCCGCGAACCCGGCCTCGACCACAAGGAGGATCTGGAGAGCGGCTCGCGTTCGGCGGCCCTCGGTGGCGTGACCTGCGTCTTCGAGATGCCGAACACCATTCCGCAGACGACGACGCCCGAGGCTTTGGCCGACAAGATCAGGCGTGGGCGCCATCGCATGCATTGCGACTTCGCCTTCTGGGTCGGCGGTACCCATGAGAACGCCCATGACGTGCCGGAGCTGGAGCGCCTGCCGGGCGCCGCGGGCATCAAGGTGTTCATGGGGTCCTCGACGGGCGATCTGCTCGTCGAGGATGACAGGGGCGTGGCCGAAATCCTGAAGCGCACGCGCCGGCGCGCCGCCTTCCATTCCGAAGACGAGATGATGCTGCGCGAGCGCATGCCGCTGCGCGTGGAAGGCGATCCGTCGAGCCACCCGGTCTGGCGTTCGCCGGAGGTGGCGCTGACCTGCACGAAGCGGCTGGTGCGGATCGCCCGCGAAACCGGCGCGCGCGTCCATATCCTGCATATCTCTACGGCTGAGGAGATGGTGTTCCTGAAGGACCATAAGGACGTCGCGACCGTCGAGGTGCTGCCGAACCATCTGACCCTGGTCGCGCCGGATTGCTACGAGCGACTCGGCACCTATGCCCAGATGAACCCGCCGATCCGCGACGACAGCCATCGCCAGCGCATCTGGTGGGGCGTCGAGCAGGGCATCGTCGACGTGCTCGGCTCCGACCATGCGCCGCATACCCATGAAGAGAAGCATCATGCCTATCCGGCGAGCCATTCCGGCATGCCGGGCGTGCAGACGCTGGTGCCGATCATGCTCGACCATGTGAACGCCGGCCGTCTGACACTGGAGCGCTTCGTCGATCTCAGCAGCGCCGGGCCGCAGCGCATCTTCGGACTGGAGGGCAAGGGCCGGATCGCGGTCGGCTACGATGCGGACTTCACCATCGTCGATCTCAAGCGTCGCGAGACGATCACTAAGGAGTGGAGCGCCTCGAAATGCGGCTGGACGCCCTATGACGGCGTCACCGTCACCGGCTGGCCGGTCGGCACCTTCGTGCGCGGGCTCAAGGTGATGTGGGAGGGCGAATTGACGACCCCGTCGCAGGGCGAGCCGGCGCGCTTCCTGGAGGCGCTGCCGCGCAGCGCCTGAACTGGATCGAGGCCACCCGCGTTCGGCTCTGGATGAGGGCGCGGGCGGCTTCGCAAAAAAAATCGAAAAAAGATTCCCGGCGTTGTCGATTCCGGTCGCGCCCGTTCGACGTGCAGTCAGAGAACGGGTTTCGGCGGCTTTCGCCGGAGCCGCCCGGTTCTCCCAAACCCAAGGAGAATGCCGATGCGAGTGATGGTTCTGGTCAAGGCGAGCAAGGACAGCGAAGCCGGCGTGATGCCGGATCCTGACGTCTTCGCGAAGATGGGTGTCTATAACGAGGAGCTGATCAAGGCCGGTATCCTGCTGGCTGCGGAAGGCTTGCACCCGACCTCCAAGGGCATCCGCATGCGCTTCTCGGGCGGCGAGCGGGCGATCACCGACGGCCCTTTCGCGGAAACCAAGGAGCTGCTGGCCGGCTTCTGGCTCTGGCAGGTGAAATCCTTCGACGAGGCTGTCGAGTGGCTGAAGCGTGCGCCCTTCGACGGCAACACCGAGATCGAACTCAGGCCCGTCTTCGAGATGGAAGAGTTCGGCGAGATGGTAACGCCGGAGCGGCGCGAACGGAAAGAACACCTGCGCGCCGAATTCGAGAAACACGCCGGCTGAGCCGGTTCGATATCCCAAATCCAATTCAACGGACGGTGCAGGCTACGCCCCCGTCTCACAAAGGAGAAAACCGATGCGTTTCATGGTGATGGTCAAGGCGACCCAGGACAGCGAAGCCGGCGCACCGCCGACCCAGGAGCTGCTCGAGGCGATGATGGCCTATAATGAGGAGCTGGTGAAAGCCGGCATCATGAAGGGCGGCGACGGCCTGCAGCCCAGCTCGAAGGGCGCGCGCGTCCAGTTCGACGGCGCCAAGCGCGCCGTCGTCGACGGGCCCTTCGCCGAGACCAAGGAGCTGGTCGCTGGCTACTGGCTCTGGGAATGCGCTTCACTCGACGAGGCGATCGCCTGGGTCAAGCGCTGCCCCAACCCGATGCCCGGCCCGTCCGAGATCGAGATCCGGCCGCTGTTCGAGCTGGCCGATTTCGGCGAGATCGTCACGCCGGAGACCGCGGCGCAGTGGGACCGGCTCAAGGCCGAGTCCGAGGGCCAGGGCTGAGCGATCGACTGCTCGCCAGCGGCCCTTGCCAGCCGATGGGCTGATGGTGTGTATCGCTTTCCATGTCGGGCAGCGATGCACACCGCACCATCGAGACAGTCTGGCGCATGGAGGCGCCCCGGCTGATCGCCGGGCTCGCGCGGCTGACCCGCGATGTCGGCCGCGCCGAGGAACTGGCGCAGGACGCGCTGGTCGCGGCGCTGAAGCAATGGCCCGAAGAGGGCGTTCCGCGCAATCCGGCGGCCTGGCTGATGCAGGTCGCCAAGCACCGCGCGCTCGACACGGCCCGCCACGAGATCATGGCCCGGCGCAAGCAGGACGAGATCGGCCGCGACATCGACAATGAAGGACCGGCGATGCCGGATATCGACGAGGCGCTCGATGACGAGGTCGGCGACGACCTGCTGCGCCTGATCTTCACGGCCTGCCACCCCGTGCTGCCCAAGGAGGCGCGGATCGCGCTGACGCTGCGGCTGCTCGGCGGCTTGACGACGGACGAGATCGCACGCGCCTTTCTGGTGCCGGAGCCGACCATGGCGCAGCGCATCGTGCGCGCCAAGAAGACGCTGAGCGAGGCCAAGGTGCCCTATGAGGTGCCGGCCGGTGCAGAGCTTGGCGAGCGCCTCGCCTCGGTGCTGGAGGTCGTCTACCTGATCTTCAACGAGGGCTATTCGGCCACGGCCGGCGAGGACTGGGTCAGGCCGGGCCTCTGCGAGGAGGCGCTGCGGCTGGGGCGCATCCTGGCGGCGCGGGCGCCTGACGAGCCCGAGGTCCATGGCCTCGTCGCGCTGATGGAATTGCAGGCCTCGCGACTGCGGGCGCGCATCGGTGCCGACGGCGAACCGATCCTGCTGCTCGACCAGAACCGCGCCCGTTGGGACCGGCTCCTGATCGGGCGCGGCCTTGCGGCGCTCGAACGAGCGCAGCGGCTCGCCGGTGCGGCACCCGGCCCCTATCTGCTGCAGGCGGCGCTGGCGGCCTGTCACGCCCGCGCCCGCACGGCCGAGGAGACGGACTGGAAGCGGATCGTCGCGCTCTACACGGTGCTGGGACAGGTGACGCCATCGCCGGTCGTCGAACTCAACCGCGCTGTGGCGGTGAGCATGGCGGACGGGCCGGCGGCGGGGCTCGCTTTGGTCGAGGCGCTCTCCGGCGAACCGGCGCTCAAACGCTATCACCTGCTGCCGGGCGTGCGCGGCGACCTGCTCGCCAAGCTCGGCCGCCATCGGGAGGCGGCAGACGCCTTCGACAGCGCGGTGGCCCTGACGCAGAACGCCCGGGAGCGGCAGCTGATGCAGGACAGGGCTGCCAAGGAACGCGCTGCCGGCGCGTAATGCGCGCCTGTGCCGCGAACCTGTCGCATTCCGTTGCAACTCTGTTCATGCCGGCGTCTATAAGGGATGTCGCGTCCTGACGTGCCTAGAACGAGAGCCTACATGAGCGATTCCGTGAGTCCCCTGGCCGGCAAGCGGCTTGAGCCCGGCCAACTCGTCGACGTGGCGGCCCTCACCAAAGCCTATTACGAGCAGCCCGATCCTTCGCAGCGTTCGCAGCAGGTCGCTTTCGGCACCTCCGGCCATCGCGGCTCGGCTCTGCTGCGCTCGTTCAACGAGGCGCATATCCTCGCCATCGCGCAGGCGCTCTGCCTCTATCGCCGCGAGCAGGGGATCGACGGCCCGCTCTTCCTCGGCATCGATACGCATGCGCTCTCGCGCAACGCCTTCGAGACGGTGCTGGAGGTCTTCGCGGCCAACGGCGTCGCCACGATCATCGACGAGAAGCTCGGCTTCACGCCGACCCCGGTGATCTCGCATGCGATCATCACGCATAATCGCGGCCGGACGGCCGGGCTCGCCGACGGCGTCGTGATCTCGCCCTCGCATAACCCGCCGGCCGATGGCGGCCTGAAATACAACCCCCCGCATGGTGGCCCCGCCGATACCGATGCGACCGGCTGGATCGAGAAGCGCGCCAACGCCTTCCTCGCCGAGAAGCTCGCAGGGGTTCTGCGCATCCCCTACGAGACTGCGCTGAAGAGCGAGCATGTCCACCGGCATGACTACATCACCGGCTATGTCTCGGATCTCGCCAGCGTCGTGGACATGGAGGCGATCCGGCAGGCCGGCGTCGTGATCGGCATCGACCCGCTCGGCGGCGCCGGGCTCGACTATTACCAGCCGATCATCGACCGTTACGGCCTGAACGCGACGATCGTCAGCAAGGAGGTCGATCCGGCCTTCGGCTTCATGACCGCCGACTGGGACGGCAAGATCCGGATGGATTGCTCGTCGCCCTATGCGATGGCGAGCCTGATCGGCATGCGCGACCGTTTCGACGTCGCCTTCGCCAACGATACCGATGCCGACCGGCATGGTATCGTGACGCGCAGCAGCGGGCTGATGAACCCGAACCATTATCTCGCGGCAGCGAGCGCCTATCTCTTCGCCAACCGGCCGGGCTGGCGCGCGGATGCGGCGATCGGCAAGACGGCCGTGTCGAGCGCGATCATCGACCGCGCCGCGGCCAAGCTCGGGCGGAAGCTCGTCGAGGTGCCGGTCGGCTTCAAATGGTTCGTCGACGGGCTGATCTCGGGCAGCTTCGGCTTCGCGGGCGAGGAGAGCGCCGGCGCCTCCTTCCTGCGCATGGACGGCTCGGCCTGGACCACGGACAAGGACGGCATCATCCTCGGCCTGCTCGCCGCCGAGATCACGGCGAAGACCGGCAGCGACCCCGGCGTGCTCTACGGCAAGCTGACGGCGGAGCTCGGCGAGCCCCGCTACGCCCGCGTCGACGCGCCGGCGAGCGCCAGCCAGAAGGCGGTGCTCAAGAACCTGTCGGCCGAGCAGATCGCGACGAAGGAGCTCGCGGGCCAGCCGATCACGGCGATCCTGAGCCATGCCCCGGGCAACGGTGCGCCGATCGGCGGCGTCAAGGTGACGGCGGCGGATGGCTGGTTCGCGGCGCGCCCGTCGGGAACCGAGGAGGTCTACAAGATCTACGCGGAGAGCTTCCGGGACGAGGCGCATCTCGCCGCGATCCAGGAGGATGCGCGACAGATCGTCGGAAAGGCCTTCGCGGCGGCAGGCGCTGCCTGAAGCGCAGCGGCGCTGCCGCATTCTGCGCCGGTCGATCTCAGGCCCGGATCACGCGCCGGCATTCTTCAGGATGCCGGCGATGACACTGGCCCAGAGCGTGTAGCCGGACGCATTCAGGTGCACGCCGTCGGCCTCGTAGTAGCGCCCCATCGGGCGGCCGTTCCTTCCGATCAGACAGCTGCCGACATCGACATATCCGCCTGGGTCGTCCTTCGCGCAGCTTCGCTGGAGTATGGCGTTGAAGGCATCGAACTCCCCGGCATAGATCCAGCGCGCGGGGCTGTGCTTGATCGAGAGGCGGTGGATCGGGACCGGGCCGAACCTGTCTCTCAGCCGGTCGACCAGCCGCTCCAGCGCTTCGAAGGCCGTGCGCGCATCGAGCCCGTCATTGGCGATGTCGTTCTCGCCGAAATAGAGCAGGATGCATCCGGGCTCGACGAGGCCGAGCAGGCTGTCGCAATAACGCAGGCCGCTCTCGGCGGTCGCTCCGCCAAAGCCGAGATTGGCGATCTCGAGGGAGCCCAGATCCTCGGCCATGCGGTGCCAGTAGCGGAAGGACGACGAGCCGAAGAAGACGACGGGCTTGCCGGCGAAGCGCCGGCGCATGATCTGCCCGCGGACCGCGAGCACGTCGTCGTCGTAGCGCGTGGTGCTCCATTCCGCCGGCAGGAGCTGTTCCGCAGGGGTATCGGTCGAAGGATGCCGGTTCACGGAACGGGCCTCATGAGCGGGAGCGGCAAGCGGGGTTTCATCAGGCTCTCCGTCCGGAGAGGCGCGGGTCGATGCGCTCGCGCAGCGCGTCGCCGAGCAGGTTGATCGCGATCACCAGCAGCGACAGGAAGAGGCCGGGAAAGGCGATGACCCATGGCGCGGCGCGGAAGAACTGCCGGCCGCCGGCCATGACATTGCCCCAGCTCGGAAGGTCAGGCGAGATGCCGACGCCGATGAAGCTGAGAATGGCCTCGGCGAGGATCGCGGAGGCGCAGACGAAGGTCGCCTGCACGATCAGGGCCTCCGTCGCGTTCGGCAGGACATGCCGCAGCAGGATGCGCGGCGTGCCCGCTCCGCTGGCGATGGCCGCATCGACATAGGGCATCTCGCGCAGGCTGAGCACCACGCCGCGCATGAGCCGCGCCGTGCGCGGGATTTCGGGAATGCTGATCGCGATCATCACGGTCGCAAGCCCGCCGCCGAGGAGCGAGGCGAGCGCGATCGCCAGCAACACGCCGGGGATCGCCATGAGGCCGTCCATGATGCGCATCAGCACCGTGTCGGCCATCCGCAGATAGCCCGCCACGAGCCCGATGAGCCCGCCCGCGACCAGGGTCAGCATCGAGACGCCGAGCCCGACCATGATCGAGGTCCGGGCGCCCGACAGCGTGCGGACGAAGATGTCGCGACCGAGATTGTCCGTGCCGAACCAATGGGCCGCGCCCGGCGGCTGCAACGCCTCGCCCATATTCAGGTCGTTGCTGTAGCCCAGAAGCGGCGGGGCCAGCAGGGCGCAGGCGGCAATGGCCGCGACGATGGTGAGGCTCAGGGTGATCGCGACCGTCGAGGCCTTGAAGGAGCGGCCGGCGCGAGCTGGCAGGGGCAGGGCGCTCATCAGCGGGAGCCCTGCCGGATGCGAGGATCGAACAGCGCGTAGCTGAGATCGACGAGGACGTTCACGACGACGAGGACAAAGGCGAAGACCAGCATCACGCCCTGCACGACCGGATAGTCGCGCGACAGGATGGCATCGACCGTCAGCCGCCCGATGCCTGGGAGGTTGAAGACGGATTCGGTCACTACGACGCCCCCGAGCAGGGCCGCGAAGGATGTGCCGATCACCGTCACCACGGGCACGCCGATATTCTTCAGCGCATGCGTCGCGATCACGCGGTTCTCCGGCAGACCCTTCGCCCGCGCGGTGCGGATATAGTCTTCGGAGAGCACGTTGAGCAGCGTTGCCCGTGTAATGCGGGCGACCAGGGCCGCGAACAGCAGGGTGAGCGCCGCGGTCGGTAGCACGAGGCTGCGCAGGCTGTTCCAGAGGCCGCTGGCGAGCGGCCGGTAGCCCTGCACCGGCAGCCAGCCGAGCTCGATGGCGAAAAGCTGCATCAGCGCGTAGCCGATCACAAAGACGGGAATCGAGAAGCCGGCGACCGACAGCACCATCACGACATAGTCGGTCGTCAGGCCAAGCCGACGGGCGGCGAAGACGCCGGCGGGAACCGCGACGAGCACCGACATCAGCGTGGTGGTCAGCGCCAGCATCAGGGTCGGCTCGGCCCGCTGCAGGATCATCATCGCGACCGGCCGGCCGGAATAGACGGATACGCCGAGGTCGAACTGGGCGAGCTGGCGCAGATAGATCAGGAACTGGACGACCAGAGGCTGGTCGAGATGCAGCCGCTGGCGGATCTGCGCGATCTGTTCGGCGCTGGCATTGTCGCCCGCCATGGCCGCCGCAGGGTCGCCCGGACCGATATGCAGGAGCATGAACACGGTGACCAGCACCGTCAGCATGACGGGCAATGTCGCCAGGAGCCGCGAAATCAGGAAGCGCGCCATAGACGGACCTTGAAGGCACGGGCCGGGGCTCTCGCCCCGGCCCGCCAGCCGGTAGCAGGATGGTTCAGTCGGACTTGCGGACGTTCCAATAGGTCAGGATCGGCCCGGGAACGAAACCCGACACCGGCTTGCGCCAGGCCGAGATGTCGTTGAACTGCCCGAGCGGGATATAGGTCACGATCTCGTTCGAGCGCGCCTGCATCTCCACCGCGATCGCCTTGCGCGCGGCTTCGTCTGAGGCCAGGAGGAATTTCTGCCAGAGCTCCTGCAGGGGCTTGTCGCAGGGCCAGCCGATGAAGGCCTTCTCGCAGGCGCCGGTGACATAGGGATTGGTCAGCGGATCGATCAGCGCATCGCCAGCGAAGCCGGTGATGAAGACGTTCCAGCCGCCCTGCTTCGGCGGGTTCTTGTTGGTGCGGCGGGTGAACATCGTCGCCGTGTCCATCTGCACGTCGTCGACGGTGAAGCCGGCCTTGCGCATCGAATTCACCATCACCGTGCCGATGTCGCGCTGGGCTTTGGAATCCATGGGGTGGAGATAGACGATCGGCGTGCCGTCGTAGCCGGCCTCCTTCAGCAGGGCTTTCGCCTTCTCGAAATCCTGCTTCATGAAGCGCTCGCTGCCGATATCGGTCTCGTAGGGGCTGCCGCACATGAACAGCGCCGGGCAGAGCTGGTAGAGATCCTTGCGAGGGCCGAAGAGGGCCTGCATCGAGTCAGACTGGCTGATCGCATATTGCAGCGCCTGCCGGATCTTGACGTTGTCCATCGGCGGCTGGGTGTGGTTGATCACCACCTGAAAGTTCTTGCCGAGGATGGGCGCCTTGGCCAGCTGGATCGATTTGTCCTTCTCCAGCACCGGCAGCATCTCGGAGGGGATCTCGACGGCGTAGTCGATCTCGCCGGCGAGCAGCGCGTTCACCGCGCTGAGGTCGTCGCTGAACTGGACGCGCTCGATGCGATCGACCCCGGCGATCTTGGCGCCGGCGAGAGCGCTCGGCTGCTCGCCGCGCGGCTTGTAGCCGGCATGTTTCGCGACCACGAACTTCACGCCCGGCACCCATTCGTCCGGCAGCAGCTTGAACGGGCCGGAGCCGACGAACTCCTTGAGCTCGGTCGTCGCGGGCGTTTTGGCCAGCCGTTCCGGCATGATGAACAGCGGATAGGCGGTCATGCGGGCGAAGCCGTCGATGACGCGGGCGAAGGGCTCCTTCAGCCGCAGTTCGAAGGATGTCGCATCGATCGCCTTCATGCCGTCGAGGCGCTTCTCGATCTCGGCGCCGAGGCTGTCCTTCTTCATCCAACGCTCGATGGAGGCGATGCAGTCCGCGCTGGTGACGGGCTTGCCGTCATGGAAGGTCAGGCCGTCGCGCAGCTTGAAGCTGTAGGTCCGGCCGTCCGCGGAGAGTTGGTGGCTCTCGACCATCTGAGGCTGGGCCCGATAGTTGGCATCCAGCGAGAACAGCGTGTCGTAGATCAGGTAGGCCATGTCCCGGACCGGGTAGGCCGAGGTGAAGAGCGCATCGAGCTGCTTGATGTCGCCGGTATTCTTGATCCTGAGCACGGTTTCGGCGCGGGCCGGAGCCATCGCCGCCGCAAGACAGAGCGCCCCGGCCAGCCCGGCCGTGATGACGGTTCTCAACATCGCTTTCCTCCGGACGTTTCCCGTGCCGCCCGGTACGCGCCGGACATGTCATTGCTGCCGAAGCTAGCGAAGCCTTTCATTTGGACATAGGGCCGGAGTTGTGTTTCAGATATAGCATAATGTTATATCCGGGGCATGTGAGGCCCGCGTGAAGCTCCGCCAGCTCAAGAATTTCCTGATCATCGCCGAGACGGGCAGCCTGATGAAGGCCGCCATGCATCTGGGCGTGGCGCAGCCGGCCCTGAGCCGGGACCTGCGGCTGCTCGAGGAGGAGCTTTCGACCCGCCTCTTCCATCGCGACGGACGCGGCGTCTCGCTGACGCGTGACGGCGCGGCATTCCAAGCCGCGATCGCCCCGCATGTCGCCGGGCTCGACCTTGCCAAGCAGGCCCTGCTCGGCCGGCGTGCCGGCCATGGCGGCTCGATCCGCCTCGGCTGGACCGGCACGATCAGCATCCCGCTGGCGACGCCGATCATCTCGGCCTTTACCCAGCGCTTTCCCGAGGTCGAATTGCATGCGCGGGGCGGGTCGAGCCTGCAGATCGCGGAATGGGTCGCGCGCGACGAGATCGATATCGGCATCTTCAATTCGGAACGCCCGGCATCCGGAGCGCTGGTCGAGACCCTGACGCTGACGCGCCTGTTCCATGTCGCGCGGGCCGAAAGCGCAATGGCCCCGACCATTGCCTTCAGGGAGGCTGCCGCCGTGCCCCTGTTCGTCCACAGCCGGCAGAACGCGCTCGGGCGCATCGTCGCGGCCTGCGCGCGCGATCATGACGTGCCCTTGAAGATCTATGCCGAGGTCGACGATTTCCTCGCCGTGCGCCCGATGATCGAAGAGGGGCGGGCGGCCGCGATCGTGCCGCGAAGCCTCCTGTCCGGCGGAGACCCGGCGCGGCTCGCCGTGAGGCGCGTGACGGACCCGGACATGACGCTGTATTTCCACCTGGCGGTGTCGAAGATCAAACGCAGCAGCCCGATCGTTCTCAGCCTCGCCGACACGATCCGGTCCGAGGTCCGGCGCGCGATCCAGGCCGGGGAGTTCGACGGCGAACTCCCGGCTTGAGCAGTCCTGCCGGCGTCGCGGCCGTTCGCCGCGCTGGGCGTCGGTTCCGGCGCTCGATGCGGACAAGCCTATGCCGCCGCACTGTCGCGCGGCGGCATAGGCTCAGGACGGCTTACTTCGCCGCGGGCGAGGAGGCGTCGACCCAGAGGTTCTCGTAGCGCTGCAGCCCAAGCTCGGTCGAATTCGGCTGGAGGCCGTGCAGCCAGGGCTGATAGGCCATGACCGCCTTGTTGTAGTTGAAGAACCAGACCGGAGCTTCTTCCTGCAGGAAGTTGTTCGCCTTCTTCAGCAGCTCGAGCTGTTTGGCCGGATCGGTCTCCGCCGAGGCGTCGTCGATCAGCTTGTCATAGGCCGCGTTCTTGAAGGTGTTGTAGTTGCACGACGTGCGCAGCGTCGAGGAGTGGAAGCACTTCAACGCCGTCAGGGAATCCGGGCCGGACGGGTTCGACCACATCGCGGCCTGGAAACCGCCGCTGGTGACGACGCCGCCGACCGCGGAGGTCTCGACCGGCTTGACCTTCACCTTGATGCCGACCTTGGCGAGCATGGGAATCGTCGCTTCGGCGATCGGGATGCCCCAGCTCTCGTTCGGCGTTGCCGTCCATTCGAACTCGAAGCCACCAGGATAGCCGGCCTCAGTCAGCAGCTTCTTGGCCTTCTCCGGATCGTAGGCGTAGGGCTTGGCGTCCTTGTCGAAGGCCGGCGAGGAGAGCGGCAGCCAGCCCACCGCGCGATAGGCCTTGTCGCGGACGAGACGCTTGATGATCAGCTCGCTGTCGATGGCGTGGTTGATCGCCTGGCGCACCCGCTTATCGGAGAAGGGCTTGAAGGACGGGTTCATGGCCATGTTGCGGGTGAAGACCTCCGCAACCTCCAGAAGGCCCTTCGAGAGGTTCGGGTCGGCCTTGTAGGCGACATACTGGGCCGAGCCGAGGATCGAGGCGTCGATCTCCTTGTTGCGGAAGGCGACATCGCGCGCAGCCGCCTCGCCCATCGGCGAGATCACCAGCCTGTCGGCATAGGGCTTGCCGGGCTGATGGTATTTCTCCCAGCGCTCGAAGACCATGCGCGAGCCGGGAACGTGCTCGACGAACTTGAAGGGCCCGAGGCCGATCGGCTTGTTGAAGAAGTCCGGCGCCTGCGCCTCCTTGGCCGGCATGATCGCGGTCTGGCCCTGGAACAGGAAGTAGCCGGGATCGGCCCTGTCCGTCAGCGTCACCTCGATGGTGAAATCGTCGATCTTCTTGAGGCCGGAAATCTCCTTGGCCTGCCCCTTCTGCACATCGGTCGCGCCGGCGATGCGGGCGATATAGCGCGCGCCGGGATAGTTCTTCGCGCCATCCATGATCCGCGTATAGGACCAGATCACATCGTCGGCGGTCATCTTGCGGCTGTTATGGAAGAAGGCGTCGTCACGCAGCTTGTAGGTATAGGTCTTGCCGTCAGCGGAGACCGCGACGCTCTTGGCGAGGTCGAGTTCCGGCTTGCTGTTCTTGGCATCCCATTTGTAGAGCATGCTGTGCAGCGCATAGCTGAAGATCTCGTCCTGAACCCCCAGCGAGACATGGCTGTCATTGCTGACGAAGGACGCACCATAAGGCGCCGTGAAGCGGATCGTTCCGCCCCGGCGCGGCTCCTGCGCCTGTGCCGATACCGTAAAGGCCGCCAGCGTCAGCGCGGTGGCAAAGGCCAACTTCTCCAACAACACGATCGTTCCTCCCGTTTATCCGCTCCGGCTGATCCGGAGTTGTTTGCTTTCAATTGGAGCGACAACGCTTTGCCGCGCTTGCTCTCCCCGGCATGGTCAAATCCGGTCGCGGCGGAGTTCCGGAAAGAGCCTTCAGGCGGCGGCCTCTGGATGGGAAAATGGCTTGCGGCCGACCGGGGCCGCCGACCTCCTGATCGGCCCATTCGCATCGATGGCGATCGTGCCGGGCAAGCGGTTGAGCATGGTTCAAACGGTGAGTGGCGATGAGGCCGGATCGCGCGACGTCACCCCGATCCGCTGGTTCATCTCGCCATGGACGGCAGCGTAGTCGGGCCGAGCCAGGATCGCGGCCGTGCAGGTGGGCGAAGCCCTTTCAGTCAAATGCAGGTCGAGACCGAAATGCGCGCATTGGCCGTTGTCGGCAGCCAGGAAGAACTTCACCCGCTGGGCCACGTTTCGCTCCCGGTCCGTCGGCGATCTTCACCTAACTCTGGGGCAGCTGAGCATTGCCGTCTATTTCAAACTATGGAACGAACCATTGCCGAAATGAGAATGGAGGGACGCTATATTGCGCTCGCCGATCCTGCCGCGCGGCATGATGTCGGTCGGATCGCTTCGGCGGGGCATGATCGGGGCAACTGTCCGCGCAGGCGGGTCAGCGCCATGGCTTTGAGCGCGATCAGCGAGGTCTTCTGAGCGAAGTGCGCCATGTGCGGACGCGAGAAGCTGCCCAAAGCCGGACGCCGCTGCTGCCTCGCCTCAAACTGTCTCGGTCTGTCGTGGGCATCGATTCCGGCTCATGAGCACGTCGGAATGTGCGGCGGGAACGCGCTCGGGTTCCGGTCAAACCATACCATCCAGGCCCTCGCCGTCGTCACGTACATAGCGCCAGAGCAGCTCGGCGATTTCCGCACGCCGGCGGGCTTTGGCTTCCGATGACGACATATCCCAGTGGAACTGCGCCTCGAAGGTATGCCGGTTGGCCACCGAAAAGATCGACAGGGCGTTCAGCGTCGCGTGGAGCGCGAGCGCGTCGATGCCGGAGCGGATCACCCCGAGATCGCGGCCCTTCGCAAGCATGCGCTCGATCTGGCCGATGACCGGCCGTGTCATCTGGGACAGCTTCTCGCTGCGCTGGATATGGCGGCCGCGATGGATGTTCTCGATGGCGACCAGCCGGACGAATTCCGGATTGGCTTGGTGAAAGTCGAAGGTGAATTCGGCCAGCCTGCGGATTGCGGCCTCGGGCTCCAGCGCATCGAGATGAAGGTCTTCTTCCGCGGCGCGCATCTTGCCGTAGGCCATCTCCAGGACGGCTCTGTAGAGCTCTTCCTTTGAGTTGAAATAGTAGAAGATCAGCCGCTTGGTGATGTTGGCCCGCGCGGCGATCGCGTCGGCATTCGCGCCGAGCAGCCCGTTCTCCGCGAACTCCTCGAAGGCGATCTGCAGGATCTCGCCCTTCGTCTTTTCGCGGTCACGCCGGCGAACGGGCGCGTCATCGCTTCGCGCCGGCGCCTTCGTCTCGACTGGCTTCATGCCCTCTCCCAGCATTCTCCGCGCCCAGGCCGGAGCGCCTCACCTCCCTTAGCCGATTCAACGCCACTTGACATCAATTAACCCACTGGGTAGTTATTTCGTAATTATCCCACAGGTTAATAATGGGGAGGAAACATGACCGCCTCGATGCGTCCTCGAACAGCTTCGGCGCTCGCCCTCGCGTTGCTTGCAGGGCAGCCCGGTAGGGGATTGTCCCTCAAGCGACTGCAGCCCGGCCTGCGTCGATGACCGATCTCGGCCTTGCCCATCTGACGGCGCTGGAGCTGCCTCCGCTGGATCTGGCCAGGGAGGCGGCGAGGGCCGGCTTCCGATCGATCGGCTTGCGCGTCCATCCGGCGCTGACGGGCGGCATCGCCTATCCGCTCAAGGCCGGGACGCAGGCGCAGCGCGAGCTTGCCGCACTCTTGAGATCCGAAGGTCTGCGCCTGAACGAGATCGAGTTCGTGCAGATCACGCCGGAGATCGACGTCCCGTCCTTTGCGCCGATGTTCGAAGCCGGTGCTGAGCTCGGAGCGGCGGCCGTGACGGTATCCGGCGATGATCCCGAGAGCGCGCGGCTGGCAGCCAATTTTGCCGCCTTCTGCGATCTCGCGGGTGGCTTCGGCCTGCGCGTCGATCTGGAGTTCATGCGCTGGCGTGCCGTCGGAACCCTGACGCAGGCTCTGGCGATCCTGCGTCAGGCGGGGGCGGCGAATGCGGCCGTGCTCGTCGACGCGTTGCATCTCAGCCGGTCGGGGGGCAGCCCTGCCGACCTTGAGACGGTTCCCGCGGATTGGCTGCGCGCTGCCCAGCTCTGCGATGCCGCCGCGACCATGCCCGCCAGCGATGCAGCCGCTATCGACGAGGCGCGCGAGGGGCGGCTTCCACCGGGCGAAGGCAGCTTGCCTCTCGGCGCCTTGCTGCAGGCGCTCCCGGCCGATGCCGCGCTCAGTGCCGAACTGCCCATGCGTGGGCGCGATGCCTCTTCGCGCATCGCAATCGCCCACGAAGCGACGCAGCGCCTGCTTCGCGGCCTTCCGGATGGCGCAGCAGGGAAGGCCGCGAGCGGGCTGCAAGATGAGGGAGCCGCACAGGCATGAGTAACATCGCAATCGGCGTCATCGGCGCGGGGCTGATCGGACGCAAGCATCTGGCGCAAATCGCCGATCATCCCGATTTCGACCTTGTCGGGATCGCGGACGTCAATGCCGAGCAGGTCGCGGCCCAGCATCCGGGCGCGCGCGTCTTCGCCGACTACCGCCGGATGCTGGACGAGGCGCGGCCGGAGGCCGTGATCATCGCCTCGCCCAACCAGCTTCATGCCGAAAACGGCATCGAATGCGCGCGGCGTGGCATCCATATCCTGATCGAGAAGCCGGTGACCGACACGCTGGAATCGGCGTCCGCGCTGATCGCCGAGCTGCGCAAGGCTGGTATCCGGTCCCTCGTCGGGCACCATCGGCGCCATCACAGGCAGGTTCAGGCGCTGCGCGCGCTGCTGGGCGAGCGCCGGATCGGCAATCTCGTCGGCGTCTCGGCGATCTGGGCGGCCTACAAGCCGGATGCCTATTTCGCGGTGGCGCCCTGGCGGATGCAAGCCGGGGGCGGGCCGATCCTGATCAACCTGATCCATGAGATCGACTTCCTGCGCTTCGCGATCGGCGAGATTACCTCGATCGGTGCTTTGACCTCCAATCGCCAGCGCGGTTTCGCCGTCGAGGATTCCGCAGCCGCGCTGCTCGCCTTCGAGAATGGGGCGATCGGCACCTTCCTCGCCAGCGACAGCGCCGTCTCGCCCTGGACGACCGAGCAGGGCGTCGGCGAGGCAGTCGAGTTCCCGTTCAGCGGCGAGAGCAGCTATCGCTTCATCGGCAGCAGTGGGGCGCTGGAGTTCCCGAACCTGGTGCACTGGTCGCAGGCCGATGGCGCGCAGGACTGGAACCGGCCGGTCCAGGCGCAACGCCTGCACGCGCCGACGATCGATCCCTATCGCGCCCAGCTCGACCATTTCCGCGACGTGATCCGTGGCACGGCGCCATCCCTGCAGAGCGTCGAGGACGGCGCCCGGACACTGGTCGCGACGCTCGCCGTGATCGAGGCCGCGGCGACCGGCCGGCGCATCGATCTGGGCGAGCGTTACGAAGCGCTGCTCGACGCCTCGGCACAGCGCCGCAAGGCGCCCTGAGAACCGGAACCAGCAACGGAAGGCAATCGAGAGAAGCGAGAGCAGCAGACCAGCGACGACATGACGAGCACGCCAGTCGAACCCGGAAAGAGGTTCGCGGAGGGGAGGCGACATCTTGAGCTACAGATTCGATTTCGGCCCGGTCACAGCGCATTTCGGCGAGCTTCTATGGGGCTGCCTCGGCACCTTCACGCTCGCCCTTGCCGGCATGGCACTGGCCATCGTCATCGGTGTCGGCGGTGTGGTCCTGCGCGACTCGAAGGTCGCCCCAGTCCGCTGGCTGGTGAAGGCCTTCGTCGAGGTGATCCGCAACACGCCCTTCCTGGTCCAGATCTTCTTCATCTATTTCGCCTTGCCGCTGGCGGGCCTGAGGCTCGACCCGACGCCGACCGCGATCATCGCGCTCGGCATCAATGGCGGCGCCTATGCGATCGAGATCATCCGCGGCGGCGTCCAGTCGATCGGCAAGG